>CAIOHZ010000140.1 GCA_903858165.1 uncultured Pseudomonadota bacterium | reverse complement strand
TCAGACGTTGAGCAGCAAGTGCTCGCGTTCCCAGGCCGAAATGACCTGCAGGTACGCATCGTACTCCGACTCCTTAACGGCCGCGTAGGCCTGCACGAAGCGCTCACCGATGACTTCGTTCAGCGCGACGCAACCACGCAGCAGCGCCAGTGCCTCCGCCAAGGTGCGCGGTAGACCGAACGGCATATCGTAGGCGCTGCCGGTCACGGGCTCGGTGGGCGTTAGTGCGTCGACCATGCCGAGATAGCCGCAGGCCAGTGAGCCGGCGATGGCGAGGTACGGGTTGGCGTCGGCACCACCGAGGCGGTTTTCCACACGCCGGTTCTCCGGCGTCGAACCCGGCACGCGAAGGCCAGCGGTACGGTTGTCATAGCCCCACTGCACATTGATGGGCGCGCTGTTGTAGCGCGTGACGCGGCGGTAGCTGTTCACGTTCGGCGCGAACAACGACATGGCCGCCGGCAGGTACTTCTGCAAACCCGCAATGTGCGAAAAGAACAAGGGGCTCGGCGTGCCATCCTTGTTACTGAACACGTTGCGGCGCGTCTTTACGTCCACCACGCTCTGGTGAATATGCATGGCACTACCCGGCTCCTTGGCCATGGGCTTGGCCATGAAGGTGGCGTACATCTTGTGCCGCAGTGCCGCTTCACGCGCCGTGCGCTTGAACAGGAAGGCTTGGTCCGCGAGCGCCATGGCGTTACCGTGGATGAGGTTGATTTCCATCTGCGCCGCACCCGCTTCATGGATGAGCGTATCGATGGAAATTTCCTGTGCTTCGCAATAGGCGTACACATCGTCGAACAGCGGGTCGAACTCGTTCACCGCCGAGATGCTGTAGCTCTGCCGGCCATTCTCGGGGCGGCCCGAGCGGCCCACCGGCGGCTTCAACGGGTAGTCGGGGTCGAGGTTCGGCTCGACGAGGAAGAACTCGAGTTCCGGCGCCACTACAGGCTCCCAGCCATGGGCCGCGTAGAGGTCCAGCACGCGCCGCAGCACGTAGCGCGGCGACATCGGCACGGGCCGACCGTCGCTGAAGAAGCAATCGTGAATGACCTGCGCCGTCGGTTCGGCGGCCCAAGGAACCACGCGGATGGTGCTGGGGTCGGCCCGCAACAAGATGTCGATTTCGGAAGGGTCGATGGCGCTGTCGTCTTCCGGATATTCACCGGTAACGGTCTGCAGGAAAATGGATTCCGGCAGGCGCATGCCCTCTTCTTCCACGTATTTCTCGGCGGGCACCAGCTTGCCGCGAGCCACGCCAGCGAGGTCGGCAACGACTGCCTCCACTTCGCCGATACGATGCTGCCGCAGGAACGCGCGGATGGGGCTGCTGCGTTCGACCGGCAACTGCTTGGTCGCAGCGCGGTTGCGCTTCACGGTAGTACCTGCCGGCTTGCCGACATCCTTGCCCCCGTGCTTGATTGGGTCTTTACGGGTGTCCTTAGCGGACTCTTTCTTCCTGCTAGCCATTGGTTTCACTCCTTGGCGGCCGCCGCGGCGCGGCAGGCTTCGCCGAACGCGCCAAACAAGGCGCGCGAAAACGGGTTTTTCATGGCACGCCACTCGGGGTGCCACTGGGTGCCGACGACAAAACGCCGACCGGGAACCAAAACGCCCTCCACCACGCCATCGGGTGCGTAGGCTTCTGCCTGCAACGCTGGCGCGAGGCGATCGATGCCTTGCTGGTGCAGGGAGTTCACGCCTAGCCGCAGGCTACCTTCGGCCCACTGCGCGAATTGTCCACCCGGCACCAGTTGCAGGTCGTGCGCCAGCCCATATTGCACTTCCAAAGGCTGTTCATAGTCTTCGCGGTGGTCCAGCAAGCCCGGTACTTCCTGCAACTTCTGGTGCAAGGTACCGCCGAGCGCGACATTCAATTCCTGAAACCCGCGACAGATGCACAGCACCGGCACATCGCGTTCGATAGCCAAGCGCAGCAAAGGCAGCGTGGTTGCATCGCGGTGCGGGTCGTGCAGGGTGCCCGGTGTGCTGGGCGTGCCGGCGTAGTGCTGCGGTTCCACGTTCGAAGGACTGCCGGTGAACAGCAAACCATCTACGTGCGCCAGCACCGACTCGAGGTCGAGTTCGTCGCCTAGCACCGGCAGCAGGAAGGGCAGCGCACCCGCCCCCTCGAATACCGCGCGGAGATATTTCTCCCCGACACAGTGGAAGGGATGAGGACCAAGAATCCGACGGTCCGCCGGAATACCGACGACAGGGGCGCGCATGTTTAGGATTTTGAACAGTTACCCGCCGCCGATATGGCAACGAAGCAACGCTATTAAACCACAACGACCCGCGTCTCGTCGCCCCCCGGCCCCTGTTCAGCCTTTTTGCGCCGCCACATGACACTGCCTCTTGCTGCCCCCCGGGGAGGATGGGTTAACCTGTGGTGACAGGGTGCCGCAGACCCTTCACCAAATCTTAAACGCCCATGCCGGCCGCGCCTTCGAGGTGCCGCACTGCCCAGGGCCGAGGTCATCATGCCGTATGGAACGAGCGCGTCCCCCCAAGAGGCCCTGACCTTCCTCGAACAACACCCCGCGGTACGGGCCATTGATGTCCTGCTCGCGGACTCCAGCGGCGTCCTGCGCGGCAAACGCGTGGAGCGCGAAGGCCTCGCCGCGGTTTACCGGCAAGGCTTCGCCCTCCCCGGCTCCATGTTTGCCTTGGACATACAGGGCGGCACCATCCAAGCCACTGGCCTCGGCTTCGATGAAGGCGATGCGGACCGGCCTTGCCTACCCGTTGCCGGCAGCTTGGTCGCTACGCCGTGGCTGGGCGAAGGCGTCGCACAAGTGCAAGTCGCCATGGTTGAAACGGATGGAGTCACGCCGTTCTATGCGGATTGCCGACACGTCCTGCAAAGCATTCTCGACCGCTTTGCTGCCAAGGGCCTGAAGCCCGTGGTCGCGGTAGAGCTCGAGTTTTACTTGGTGGACAAGGAACGTGCTGCCAGTGGCCATGCGCAGCCACCACGCTCGCCACGCACGGGCCGTCGCGAATACCGCACGCAAATCAATGCCATGGCAGACCTCGACGATTGGTCCGCGTTCCTCGAGGAAGTGGATCGCGTAGCGGCAATTCAGAACGTACCTGCCACCGGTTCGCTCACCGAGTACGGCCCCGGGCAAATGGAAGTGAACCTGCAGCACGGCGACTGCCCGCTGCGCGCCTGCGATGAAGCCATTCGTCTGAAGCGACTCATTAAAGGCGTGGCACTGAACCACGGCGCTGAGGCGACCTTTCTCGCCAAGCCCTATGCGGACATGGCAGGAAGCGGCACCCACTTGCATGTCAGTGTGCTGGACACGGCGGGGCACAATATCTTCGCCAGCGAAGCGCCAGATGGCACTCCTGCCCTGCATTACGCCATCGGCGGACTACTCGAGACGATGGCTGACGGCATGGCGATTTTCGCGCCGAACGCGAACAGCTATCGCCGCTTCCGACGCGAGAGCTACGTACCGCTGCAACCGTCTTGGGGCGTGAACAATCGCGGCGTGGCGGTACGCATTCCCCATTCCGACGCCGCGAACCGCCGCTTGGAACATCGTGTGGCGGGTGCCGATGCCAACCCCTACCTCGTTATGGCGTACGTACTCGCAGGCATGCTCCACGGCTTGGAACAGCAAATTCAACCCGGCAAGCGCACGGACGGTAACGCCTGCCGCGATGAACGACCGGAGCTGGCGCTGCCGCACCATTGGCCGGTGGCCATTGACCGCTTCGCTCGCAGCGCTTTCGTACGCAACACTTTCGGTGAACGCTACCAACGTCTGCATGCCATCACTCGCGAAGGCGAGATGGACGACTACTACAGCCAGGTGCCGGCACTCGACCACACTTGGTACTTGCAGCCGCTGTAATTCACTTCGCCACCAGGCTTAAGTGCCTAGGTTTATTGAATTGGGGTCATGTCGCTAGTTTTATGTCGTTAGGCTTCAACCAAACCATCGACTCCTGGTACCTCGCTTCTGCGGGTATAGCGCCCGAACGCCCGGCGCTCGATGGCAGCATTGAGTGCGATGTGGCGGTGGTAGGCGCCGGCCTGACAGGCTGTTCCGCTGCGCTACATCTGGCGCAACGGGGTTACCGCGTTGTGGTTTTGGAAGGCGCCACCGTAGGCTATGGCGCTTCTGGCCGCAGTGGCGCGCAGATGTTGCCGGGGTTTGCCAGCGGCCAAAGCAAACTGGAACCGGCCTTGGGTACCGCCGGTGCACGCGCAGCCTTCGACGTCACCGTGGAAGGCATGGCACTGGCGCGCCAACTCATCCAAGACCACGGCATCGCTTGCGATTACCGCTCGGGCCAGGCCCATGTAGCCATCAAGCCGCGGCAAGTGACTGAACTGCAGGATTGGCAAGAAGAACTGCAAGCCTTGGGTTACCCGCATACCCGCCTGATGGACAGGGACGAAGTGCGCGACCTACTGGCTACCCAGCGCTATATCGGTGGGCTCTTCGATGCCAACGCAGCCCATCTTCACCCGCTGAAATACGTGCGCGGGCTCGCTGTGGCTGCCGAGCGCGCGGGCGCACAAATATTCGAACACACGCCAGTGCTGCGGTTGGAAGCAGCCCCGGCGGCGACTGGCCTGTCACGACTGCACACAGCGCGCGGCGTGGTTAGCGCGCGTTATGTGGCGCTGTGTGGCAATGCCTATCTGCAGGGTACGGCGCCGGCCATTAGCCCGCGCATTATGCCGGTAGGCACTTACATCATCGCTACCGAACCGCTGGGTGAAGCCGTAGCCACGTCGCTCATCCGCAACGACATGGCGGTGACGGACATCAACTTCGTGCTGGAT
The DNA here is from genome assembly GCA_903858165.1 of uncultured Pseudomonadota bacterium. GTDB lineage: Bacteria > Pseudomonadota > Gammaproteobacteria > Steroidobacterales > Steroidobacteraceae > CAIOHZ01. The sequence goes on along the minus strand of CAIOHZ010000140.1, from coordinate 3,903 downwards.
TACTACCGCCGCTCGCCGGACCACCGCTTGCTGTTCGGCGGGCGCGTGTCGTATTCCGGTTACGACCCCCTGGGCACGGCAAGGGCCACACGTGCGCGCATGCTGTCGGTGTACCCGCAGTTGGCGAACGCGAGGATCGACCACGCCTGGGGCGGCTACGTAGATATCACCATGACGCGCGCGCCGGACTTCAACCGGCTCGCGCCCAATGTGTACTACGCGCAGGGATTTTCCGGGCACGGCATGGTGCTGGCACCCATGGCCGGCAAATTGATGGCCGAAGCCATTGCGGGCCAAGCGGAACGCTTCGACCTGTTTGGCAAGCTGAAGCATCGCCCATTCCCCGGGGGCGCGATGCTGCGGCGCCCGGCGCTGGTGCTGGCCATGCTGTGGTTCCGCCTGCGCGATTGGCTCTAAGAGTCGGCAGCAAGCTGCCTCCTGCCATTCACTCGGCTCCAGCGGGACCCAGCTTACCCGCGCCTGTCAGCGCCGCCGGATGAAATAGCAGACATGGATGCGTGCGTTGCGCTCGAAATCCTTGGGCACGCTACGCGCGCTCACGTCTTCCACTTCCAATCCACTCTCCGCCGCCAGCAACGCGGGGTCGAGACGAAACTTCGTGGCGTTCGTGGAGAACACCAACAAGCCACCAGGCGCCAGCAAATCCGCGACGTCTTGCACCAGCGCCGCATGGTCGCGCTGTACATCCCAAGTGCCCTGCATCCGCTTGCTGTTCGAGAACGTTGGCGGGTCGAGAAAAATGAGATCCCAACCGCCCACACGACCCGAAGCCCGTGCTGCGCGCGCGCCCATCGCCTCTTCCTGCACCCATTGCAGGCAGTCAGCGTGGATGAAGGCATGCGCTGGGCCGTCCAGTCCATTCAAGCGGAAGTTCTCGCGCGCCCAATCGAGATAGGTGTGCGACAGGTCCACGGTGGTGGTCTGGGCACCGACGGAAGCGGCATAAACACTGGCCGCGCCGGTATAGGCGAAAAGGTTCAAGAAGCGCACCACCGGTCGACGACCGGGGTTCGCCACCAGCGCCGCACGCTGTTCACGCACGTGGTCACGCAGCCAGCCGCGTACCGGGCGGTGGTCCAGAAACAGGCCCGTATCGAGATAGTCCGTGAAGTTCACGGCGAACTTCAGGCCCGCCTCGGTCACGGCATGGAACTGCTGCTGCTCGCCCAATTTCGTGTACTGCGCAGTGGGCCCTTGCGGGCGGCGCGTACGGAAATACAACTGTCGCTCACCCAAGCCCAGTACGCCAGGCAGTGACGCCAGCACTTCCCCGCGACGCACCTTGGCGCGCGCCAAGTCGACGGTCTTCGGTGGTGCGTATTCCTGCACATAAGCCACCGGCGGCTCGGTGCCGTACCAGTCGATGGCAAAGGCGTATTCGGGCATGTCAGCGTCGTAGATGCGGTAGCACTCCACGCCTTCCCGCTTGGCCCAGGCACGGCGCTCGGCAAAATTCTTCCGCAGACGGTTCGCAAACATCTGCGCGCCGGGCTGCTCGGCAATGGCAGCATCCACCGGTGGCAGACGCCCGGGCTCGCGTTCGCGGTGGAAGTGTTCGGGCTGCACCTCAAAGCGCAACAAGCGACACTCGATAGGCCCGTTGAAAATGTTGTGGCTACGCCGTGCCTCGATACGCAAGGCTTTGCACAACTGCGGGTTGCCCGAGAACACACCGGCCTTCCAGCCGACATAGCGTTCCCGCAGCACGGTGCCTAGGTCCGCATAAAGCCCCTTCAGTTGCTCCACCTCGCCCAAGCGCTCGCCATAAGGCGGATTGGTCAGCAGGAGGCCCGCGGCATTGCGCGGGTTCATCAGTTGCGTCAATTCACCTGGCTGCAGGTCCACGAGGTCTGCCACGCCGGCGCGCTGCGCATTTTCACGCGCGGCCCGAATGGCTTGCCCATCACGGTCTCGCCCGAAAATTCTCCCGGCCACCAGCGAACTGCGCGCACGCTTCGCATCGGCTGCAGCCTTCAAGCTGTGCCAGAGAGCCGCATCGTGTCCAGCCCAACGTTCGAAACCAAACCGCGCTCGCAACAAGCCCGGCGCAATATCGCCGGCAATGAGCGCCGCTTCGATGACGAGCGTGCCACTGCCACATAAGGGATCCATGAAATCGCCGCCCTCGGCGGCGATGGCCGGCCAGCCGGCGCGCAGCAACAAACCGGCAGCGAGGTTTTCCTTCATGGGTGCGGCCACGCCGCGGGCCCGATAACCGCGACGATGCAAAGGCTCGCCAGCCAAATCCAGAGCCACAGTCGCCACGTCTTTTGACAGTCGAATATGCAGGCGCAAGTCCGGTGCCACCGGGTCGATATCGGGGCGGCCACTCGTCTTCTCGCGAATCTGGTCCACTACCGCGTCTTTCGCTTTCAGCGTGATGAACTGCGTATGCGTCAGCTGCGAGGCCGTGGCCTTGGCGTCAATGGCAAAGGTAGCGCCGGGCGTGAACACAGTGGACCAGTCCACCGACTTCACCCCGTCGTAGAGTTCTTCCGGCGTTGCAGCGGGAACGCGCGCCAATACCAGCAGCACACGGCTGGCAATACGCGACTCCAAACAGAGGCGATAGGCCGTCTCAAGCGTGGCCATACAGCGCCCACCGTAAGTACGCTCCTCGACCGCCTCGGCGCCCGCTTCGCGCAGCTCTGCAAGCAACAGGTCACTGAAGCCACCGGGAGCGGTAACCATCAATTCGTGGCGAGGCGTTTCAGTCACAGGGGCTTCACAGTGTGCTTGGGGAGGGCCCGCACGAGCAGGCGGTAGATGTCGGGGTCGATCGGCGGCAAGGCAGCCTCGCGTAGCGCGTTCAATTGTTCGTCAGTGTACGCGCTTCCCAGATGCCGCCATTGGTCGAACACCTGCAGTTCGGTTTCGCCGCGCCAATTGCGCTCTACCAAAGCCACACGCCCCGCATAAGGCCACGGGGGTAACTGCTGTGCCGACAAGGCCAAGCGGGTACGCACGGTGTGCAGCGCCAACGGCTCGCGGCCAACGCAAGCCCCCTTGCAGCGCCCCACCTGAAAGCCGAAGCAACTGCCACCGCCCTTGCCCGCCTTCTCGAGGCCCAGCGTTTGCAAACACAGTTGTTTGCCGCGGGCCAGCGCCTCCAGCGCCTTGCGCGCATCCGCGGCTGTCTTATGTAAGCCGTAAGTGGCTTCTCCCTCCGGTGCATCTTCCAGTATCACCACCTCGGCGCGACCCTCGGCCTCTTCCGGAATGACCACAGTCCACACAGCGTCGCTGCCACGCAGGCGACGGTTGTGTATTGGCTGCAGTTCTTTCACCAGTCGCGCTTCCAGAAGCAAGGCACCTAGTTCACCGGCAGTCTCCGTCCACTCCACGCGACGCACTTGGCGCGTCAGCTTCATCTCTTTCGTATTCGCATGCTCGCGGGCGAAGTGTTCCAGCACGCGGTCACGCAGGCGCTTGCTTTTGCCCACATAGAGAAGTGCTTCCTCTTCACCGTAAAAGCGGTAGACACCCGGCCCGTCTGGCAAGTCATCGAGCAGGTCTGACGGCAATTGCGGCGGCAGAGGCGCCAGCCGCAGTAGTTCGTCCAGCACCGGCGCGAGTTCGTCGGGCGCAAACCGTTCGCGCACTTGCGCCAAAAACCCCACCAGCACTTCGGCATCGCCCAAAGCACGGTGCCGTGCGGTACAAGTCAGGCCGTGCCGCGCGATGACGGCATCTAGGTTGTGCCGGTGTTCACCGGGAAACAAGCGACGCGACAACTTCACCGTACACAGCACCGGCACCTGCAAGCGCAGGCCCAGCCGGCGGAATTCGGCACGAAGGAAACCGTAGTCGAAGCGCGCGTTGTGGGCCACGAACAAGCGGCCCTGCAACCACGCCATCACTTCATTGGCTATCTGCTCGAAC
>CAIOHZ010000139.1 GCA_903858165.1 uncultured Pseudomonadota bacterium | reverse complement strand
GTCGCAGCTCACCAAGTACTGGACGGCCGCCGACCGCAACACACGGCTCATACCGCTCGAAGGAGTCATGTTGTGGAACCGCGTCTTGTGGTTCGTGGTGTCGTTCGCGCTACTGGCTTTGGCCTATCGCTTGTTCAAGGTAGAGGGCAAGCCACAAAAAGCCGCCAAGAAGAGCGAGCAGCCGGAAGCGGCGGCTGTGCTGTCGCAGGCAGCTTCGACATCTTCCACATTGAGGCAGGCAAAGGCATCCGCCGTTCATAGCAGCAGCCGCTCTTCGTCTGCTGCTTGGGCACAGTTGGTGGCGCTAACGCGGTTTGACATGGCTGCTTGCTTTCGCAGCCCCGCGTTCGTGGTGTTGCTGGCCGTCGGCTTCTTCAATGCGGGTGGCGCACTGTGGTACGCCGACCAACTCTACGACAACACCATTTATCCAGTAACCCGTGTGATGGTGGAAGCGCTCATCGGCAGCTTCACCATCATTCCGCTCATCATCGCGGTCTACTACGCCGGCGAATTGGTATGGGGCAACCGAGACCGTCGTCTCCATGAAATTATCGATGCGACGCCGGCGCCCGACTGGACCTTCGTACTGCCGAAAATTCTCGCCATCGCACTGGTGCTGTTGGCAACGGTAGCTTCCAGCACGCTCGCCGCCGTAGCGATGCAGGCTATCAAGGGTTTCCCGCATTTCGAGCTACTGCACTACCTGCAGTGGTACATCCTGCCCATTACGGTGTTCAGCCTGCTCATGGCGGTACTCGCGGTTTTCCTGCAGGTGCTGGTGCCGCACAAGTTCATGGGCTGGATGCTCATGATGTTGTTCGTGGTGTCACGAACCGTCATGGACCGCATTGGCTTGGAGGACAACCTCTACCAGTATTCGAGCGGCCTGCCGGTACCTCTCTCCGACATGAACGGGCAGGGGCAGTTTGCGGCATTCGACGCTTGGTTCCGCGCCTACGGGATTGCTTTTGCCGTCATTCTGGTAGTACTCACGCATGCGCTGTGGCGCCGCGGCGCGCTCGGTACGCTGAAAGTCCGGCTTCTGTCTTTGCCGCATCGGTTACGCGGCATGCCCGGCGCCATCGCGCTAGTTGCAGCACTGGTCATGGGCGCGCTCGGCGTATTCATTCATCACAACACGCATGTGCTGAACCCCTACCGGACGGCGCTCGATGAAGAGCAGTGGACAGCGGATTACGAGAAAGCCCTGCTCCCCTTCGAGAAAGTGCCGCAGCCCCGTATCACCGCGGTGAAGTTGCGGGTCGACTTGTACCCGCACGAATCTCGCGCCGTAGCAGATGGTACCTACAGCTTCGAAAATCGCACTGGCGCCCCGCTAGAGGCTGTGCATGTGCGTTGGCCCAACGACGTGCGGATGGAGAAGTTGGAGATTCAAGGCGCGCGATTGACGCAGGACTTCGCGAAATTCCAGTACCAGATTTATACCTTCGCGCAGGCATTGCAGCCCGGGGAGAAGCGTACGCTGGCCTTCCACAGCGTTCGCGAACAACGTGGTTTCCGCAACCGCGGCAACGACACCCGCGTGGTGGACAACGGCACCTTCTTGAACAACGCGGAGCTGACGCCAACCTTGGGCATGAGCCGCGATGTATTGCTGCAAGACCGTAACAAGCGCCGCAAATACGGGCTGCCCGTGGAACTGCGGCCGGCGAAGCTGGAAGACGATTCGGCGCGCCAATACAACGGGCTGCGGCGCGATAGTGACTGGGTAGACTTGGACATCACTTTGTCTACGGTGGCCGACCAGATTCCGGTGGCGCCGGGCTATCTGCTTTCCGATGAAATCGCCAACGGACGGCGCACCGTGCATTACCGGACGGATGCGCCTATTCAACATTTCTTCTCGATGCAAAGCGCGCGGTATGCCGTGAAGAAAGACCAGTGGCGCGGCGTGCAGTTGGCGGTTTATCACCACCCCGCGCATGCCTGGAACGTGGACCGCATGCTCGCCGGCATGAAGGATTCGTTGAATTACTTCACTCGCGAATTCAGCCCGTTCCAATTCAAGCAGGTGCGCATTCTGGAGTTTCCTGCCTACGGCACGTTCGCGCAAAGCTTCGCGAACACCATCCCGTTTTCCGAAGGTATCGGCTTTATCGCAGACTACCGTGACGAAGACAAAATCGACATGGTGACTTACGTGACCGCGCATGAGGTGGCTCACCAATGGTGGGCACATCAAGTCATGTCCGCCGACATGCAAGGCGGCACGATGCTGGTCGAGACCTTGGCGCAGTACTCCGCCATCATGGTGATGGAACACAAGTATGGTCCTGAGCAAATTCGCAAGTTCCTGAAGTTCGAGCTCGACCGCTACCTGCGTTCGCGTGGGGGCGAAGTGGTAGAAGAGTTGCCGCTGAACCGCGTGGAAAACCAGGGGTACATCCACTACCGCAAGGGCTCCTTGGCGATGTACTTGCTGAAGGACCAAATAGGCGAAGCCGCAGTCAACCGGGCGCTGCGGAAATTGCTCGCGCAATATGCCTTCAAGGCAGCGCCCTACCCGAAGTCTTCGGACCTCATTGCCCTGTTCAAGGCCGAGGCGGGCCCCGAACACCAGGAACTGATTGAAGACTTGTTCGAGAAGATCACGCTGGTGGACTTGAAGGCGACAGCCGCGAAAACCCGCCGTTTACCGGATGGCCAGTGGGAAACCACATTCACTGTCGACGCCCGCAAGTTCCACGCCGACGGTAAGGGCAAGGAAACTGCTGCCGCGCTGGCAGCCGCGATCGATGTCGGCCTGTTTACCGTCGAGCCCGGACAAAAGGGCTATACCAAGCGTGATGTACTGCGAGTGGAGCGCCACGCAGTCCGGACTGGCACGCAGCAAGTCGTTCTGCGTTCCGCCGAGCGACCGAAGTTCGCGGGGATTGACCCCTACAACAAGTGGATCGACCGCAACTCGGAAGACAATCTGACGAAGGTGGAATAGCCCACACCCACTCCCGGGGCGGTAACATCCCGGGAATGGATGCCATACAAACGCTGACCGTCGCCGGCCTTGCCTTGTTCGCCGGCGAAGGCTTCCGCCGCGCCCTGCCGGTGCTGGCCCGCCTGCACCTCCCGGCTGCTGTCCTCGGCGGGTTGGCGGTAGCGGTGGCCGTGTTGCTGTTGCCGAAGGCCGGGCTGGCAACGCCAGTTTTCGACAGCGCGCTCAAATCGCCACTGCTTGTGGCCTTCTTCACCACGCTGGGTTTCGGCGCCAGCCTGCCACTGCTGCGAGCCGGCGGGCGGCAGGTGCTGCTGTTCTTCGGGCTGGCCACCTTGCTGGCGGCCGCCCAGGGCTTGCTCGGAATGGGCATTGCCAAGGCACTAGGCTTACCCCCGCTGTTCGGCGTGCTCACCAGCACCGTCACCTTGGCCGGCGGCCCGGCGACTGCGCTGGCTTTCGCCCCGGCCTTCGAGCAAGCCGGCGTTCATGGTGCGGAGGCGGTCGGCATCATCGCCGCCATGGGTGGCATCGTGTTGGGCGGGCTGGTCGGTGGGCCAGTGGTGGGTGCGGTGTTGCGCGACCAAAACGGCGCGGCGGCGAGTGGCGCGCCTCCACGGGGTGTTCCAAGTGAACTACCAGCGGCGTCCGACCCCACGCCGGCAGCCCAAACGGCGCCCACTTCTCTGGCTCCAACCACTACCCAGTCCGCCATGCAGGCCATCCTTTTGGTGTTGACGGTCATGTGGGTTGGCACCTTTGTAGGCGCTGGGTTCAAGGCCGTGGGCATCACTTTGCCGGCCTACGTCGGCGCCATGTTGGTGGCCGCCGTGGTGCGCAATGTCGCCGATGCCATCGGTTGGCGCTTGCCCCTGCCCGCCATTGAAACCTTCGGCAATTTGGCGTTGCCGCTGTTCATGACCATGGCGCTCATGACCCTGGAGCTGGGCAAACTGGCGGGCCTCGCCACGCCGCTGCTGGTGAACCTGGCTGCGCAAACACTGCTCGTGGTGTTGGTGGCACGCTGGCTGGTGCCGCGCCTCATGGGGCGCGACTACGACGCCGCCGTCATGGCCGGCGGTTTCACCGGCTTCATGCTCGGCACCACCGCCAACGCCATGGCCGTCATGCGCACCGTCACCGACCAGTACGGTCCAGCGCCTCGCGCTTTTCTGGTCGCTCCACTGGTGGGCGCGTTCTTCATCGATTTCGCCAATGCGGTCATCATCACCGGCTTCCTTAACTGGCGATGACCACTACAGCTTCGCAGGAGCTCTTCATGCGTTTCTCGGGAAAGACCGTCGTCGTGCTCGGCGGCAACAGCGGCATTGGCCTCGCCGCCGCCAAGGCCTTCCAGGCCGAAGGCGCACGGGTCGCTGTCACGGGCCGTAACGAAGCCACGCTGGCGGCGGTAGCAGCGGAACACGGCTTGCTGGCGCTGCGTGCCGATGTCGCTGATGTTGCCGCCACGCGGTCGGCCTTGCAGCGCATTCAGCAGGAACTCGGCAACATTGACGTGCTGTTCGCCAATGCCGGCGTGGGCGGCTTCGCCACCATGGACCAGGTGACCGAGTCCTTTTGGGATGAGGTGCATTCGGTGAACCTGCGAGGCATCTTCTTTGCCGTCCAATCGGCCGCACCGCTCATGAACGATGGCGGTGCGGTGGTCATCACCGGGTCCATCGGCTCGGTGTTGCCGCTGGCGGGTAACGCAGTCTATGCCGCCGCCAAGGCTGGCCTGCGTGCTGCGGCGCGCATTCTTGGCGTTGAACTGCTACCCCGCAAGATTCGGGTGAACCTGATGAGCCCAGGCCCAACCGATACCGAAATTTTTCGGCGTGACACCACCCCCGAGCAACAGGCCGCCATGCTGGAGATGATGCGCAACAATGTGCCAATGAAACGCGTGGCGGAGCCTGAAGAGATGGCGAGAGCAGTGCTGTTCCTGGCGTCGAGTGACGCCAGCTATATCAACGGCGTCGATTTGTTCGTGGATGGCGGTTGCGTGGAACTGTGAACCTGCCGTCCACGCGAGCGTCGGTTCGATGAATATTTCTTCGAGCACCCTGCGTTCATCCCTCTGGATGCTGGCCTCCAGCCTGTCCTTTGCGGTGATGTCGGCATTGGTGAAGGTTTGCATGCAACTCGGCGTGCCATTCACGCAAGCGGTTTTCTACCGCGGCATCATCGCGTGGTTGCTGGCCATGTCGGTGCTGCATTTTCGTGGAAGTTCCATGAAGACCGTGAACTGGAAGGCGCAAGGCTTGCGCGGACTCATCGGTATTGTCGGCGTCTTCGCGTATTTCGGCGCCGTGGTCTTGCTTCCGTTGGCTTCCGCCATCACGCTGATCTATACCTCGCCCTTGCTGCTGGCGGCCGTGATGTTGATCCAAGCACGACAGCGTCCGTCTTTGCTGGTGTTAGCCACCTTGGGCGCAGGCTTCGTCGGCGTCTTGCTGCTGGT
>CAIOHZ010000138.1 GCA_903858165.1 uncultured Pseudomonadota bacterium | reverse complement strand
TGGCCCGTGGACTCGCGGCCGTACACTGTGAAGAGCCCACCGGACTGAGCGCCACGGCAGAGCCCGCTTTGCTAGCCTTACCTCCGACCTCACTCGGCCTGCAGAAGCCAGACAGGAAAGCACTGGAGCGACTGCGCGGCCGCCCTGTGTGGCTGGTGCACCCTTGGGCCCTACGCGCTCCGCCCGCGGACCTACCCGCGGACACCATAGTCATTGGCATTTTCCCGCACGAACACCACTCAGCCTGGCCTTGGCCAGCGGAGCGCTGGCAGTGGGTCCATACCGCCATGCGCGCTGTAACACCGGAATGCTGGTTCATCGATAGCCACCAACTAGCGCAAGCACTCGTGGGTGCTGCCCAAGTACGGACCGTAGCGGACCCCCACCTGGACAGTTGGCTGCCAAGCAAGCTGCAAACGGACCCAGCACCCCGCTTGTTTCCCATGGTGGAGCGGCCCTGCAGCAGCTTCTCGCAATGGTGGACACGCGCCACGCGCGGCTTGAAACAAGCGAGCGAGCTGTTGTGAACCCGCGGCCCGACTGTCTTGCCCGTTCCGTCTGCATGGCCCTTTGCGTCAGCAGTGCTCGTGGCGAAAGCCGGCGCCATGTCTAGCGCGCTGGTGTGGTTCAAGCGCGACCTGCGCATGGCAGACCACGCGCCTTTGGCGGCGGCGGCGGGGTGCCGCGCTGCGTTGGCGCTGTTCATCATTGAACCAATATGGCTCGCCAGCCCAGAGTGCCACCCGCGGCATGTAGCGTGGCTCCTGAAGTGTCTGGCAGAGCTGCAAGCAGCGTTGGCAGCCCACGGCCTGCCATTGCTGGTACGCACCGGGGAAGCCACGGCGGTGTTGGCAGCCCTGCAGCACGAGTTTCCGTTCACGCAACTGTTCAGCCACGAAGAAACTGGCCCAGGCTGGAGCTACGAGCGCGACAAAGCAGTTGCACGTTGGTGCCGCGTACAGGGCGTGCAATGGCAGGAGTGGCCCCAGACGGGCGTGGTGCGCGGCTTGCAGGACCGGCGCGGCTGGGCAGTGCGGTGGCAACAGCGTATGGACGCACCGCTTGTGCCGGCTCCGGAACATTTCCACGCACCGGCAAGGTTCGCGGTTGCCACAACGCCCTTGCACCTGCCCATGCTCCAGGACTTGCGCGTACCGCCCGCCCCGGCCACGCCGCCCGGTGGCGAAACCGCCGCGCAGGCCACGCTCAAGAGTTTCCTCAGCAGCCGTGCCATGGGCTACCGCCAAAACATTTCCAGCCCCATGACCGCCGAAAGCGGTTGTAGCCGGCTTTCGGAACACCTGGCCTTCGGCACGCTGTCCATGCGCACTGTTCATCAAGCCACCGAAGCCGCCATCGATGCCTCCACCAGTCACGAACTGACCTATGGCCTCCGCGGCTTTGCTGGACGCCTGCGCTGGCACTGCCACTTCATGCAGAAGCTGGAAGACGAACCGGCGATTGAATGGCGCAACTTTGCGCGGACCGCCGACGGACTGCGGCCCGGCGACGGTTCGGAACTGCAGCCTGTAGACCGGGAACGGCTGCAGGCCTGGTGCGAGGGACGTACCGGTTTTCCGATGGTGGACGCTTGCATGCGCCAGTTAGTAGCCACCGGTTGGCTGAATTTCCGTATGCGGGCGATGCTGGTGAGTTTTGCCGCCTACCACCTCTGGCTGCACTGGCGCGAACCGGGCCTCTTTTTGGCGCGCCAGTTTCTGGACTTCGAGCCCGGCATTCACTGGAGCCAGTTGCAAATGCAGTCGGGCACCACGGGCATCAATACGCTGCGCATCTATTCGCCCGCCAAGCAGGCGCAAGACCAAGACCCGCGCGGCGAGTACGTGCGGCGTTGGGTACCGGAATATGGCACCGACGCCTACCCGCAGCCCATCGTGGATGAACGCACCGCTCTGGCCGCCGCCAAAGAGAAACTGTATGGCCTGCGCAAGACAGCGGACGCTCGCCGCGAAGCGGGCAGCATTCAGCACCAACATGGCTCCCGCAAGAGCGGCTTGCCCCAAAGCGGCACCAAGGCGCGCAAACCCCGCAAGGTGGATGAGCGGCAGGGCCAACTATTCTGAGGCCGGAACAGACCGCACCGACTAGCCAAGGAAGCGTGATTTATTCTCGAGCGCGCTGAATAATTTTTGCTGAAAGACGACGGCGAACCTGCCTACTATTGTCACTGATTTCTTCTGCACCAAGGCTCCATCGTGTCCACTGCTCGCGAACAGATTGCAGACGTCCTGGTCATCGGCGGTGGCACCGCCGGCTTTGGCGCTGCCATTGCCGCAGCGCGGTGTGGCGCGCAAGTCAGCTTGCTCGAAGGCACCTCCAAGATCGGCGGCGTCATGGCGTTTTGCCCCGGCATGCCGTGGGGCGGCGGCTATCCGGTGGGTAGCACCATCGGCGGTGTGTTCGAAGAACTCACCAGCCGCATGGTGAACCTCAATCCGTCCGCGGCCTTGGTGCGTCACTCGACGCTGGAGAACTTCGGCGCGGAGGTTATCTACGACCACGAGGCCGCCACTTTCACCATGTTCGAGATGTTGGAAGAAGCGGGCGTCAACGTACATCTCAACACGATTGCCGGAGCGCCAACGCTCACAGGCAACCGTATCGTGTCCGTCGAGGCCTACGACCGGCGCGGCCCCCTCACCTTCCGCCCCAAGATGGTCATCGACTGTTCCGGCGATGGTGAAACTGCGGCTAAGGCCGGTGTGCCTTATACGGTGGGCAATGGCGCGGGCGACATGATGGGCGTCACCCTGTCGTTCACCATGATCAACGCCGACTGTACCCGCGTCTTCGCCGATGAAGACCCCTACTTCGAGCGTTACGCAGCCGTGGGTGTGGCTGAAGGCCGGCTCCACCCGGACCTGGCAAAGCTCTACTTGATGAAGGGGTTCCACGAGGGTGCCGTGTTCTGTAACACCGTGCACATTCGCGGCGTGGATGGCACGGACCCGGCCGCCGTGGCCCGCGCCACGCAGGAAGGCCGCCGGCGTTGCCGACAGGTAGCCCGCTTCCTCACCGAAAGCGTGCCGGGCTTCGAGAAAGCCCGCATGACAGACCTCGGCCCCACGGTGGGCGTTCGCGAAACGCGGCGCCTGGAAGCCATGCACCGCATTACCGGGCAGGAAATTGCCCGCGCCACGAAATTCGAAGATGGCATCGTCGCTTGCGACAACCCGGTAGACGATGTGATGCGTGGCGATGGCGCCATGACGCATGAGGCAGCCGTGGGCAAGGGTGCGTTCTACACCATTCCACTGCGCACACTCATTCCGAAGGCGGTGGAGAACTTGCTGTTCGCTGGCCGGCTCATCTGTGCTGATGCCGTGGCGTTTGCTTCAGTACGCGGCATGCCACAGTGCATGGCCATGGGCCAAGCGGTAGGCATCACGGCCGCCATGGCATTGCAAAACCAGTGCAGCGTGCAGGCTGTGGACCGCGGGCAGGTAGTCGCCATACAAGCAGCGCAAGGCGTGAACCGCATTGGGGCCGTAGCGGCATAGCCCCGAAAGACGACCAGACGCAGGGCCGGTTTCACCGCCGTCGTTACTCAAGTCTTTAGAGGCTTCAGCGCCAGTTAGCGTTTTCACTCCAGAAATCCACACTACGCCTGTAGGCTTCCGCGTCCAGAGGTACCCCCGAACCACCCTCCGCCACGCCCAGCGCGTTGCGCATCATGGTCACTGGCGCCATGGGGATTTCTTCCGGGCCGCTGGTATAGAGGCAGCCCACCACGCCCCAGTCGCCCTCGATAGGCGAGCCTTCCTTCGCCAGCTGTTCCGCGTTGTAAAGAATGGGCAGCAAGTAGCCCGCTATCGGCGGCTCCAGTCCTTCGAACCAGCGCACTAGCACCGGCAACTCGCGGTCGTTGCGGGCCTCATAACGTGACCGCAGTAAATGGCGGTTTTCATCGGTGATGGGCGCCGTCAAACAGCGTGTACTGGTCCAGTTAGCATGCACGTGCAGCACGCAGAACGGCGCATAGCCGGGCAGCACCAGCAGCGGCTCACGTTCGTTCAGCGCCTGCTCGAACTGCTTGGCGGTAATGTCCTGGATAGTATTCGGGCGGGGCACGCGCGGGAACAGCCGCGGGCGGGCGAATTCGGTCAGGATGATGCGCATACGCCAATGATACCCGGCACCAGGGTCTATGGCAGCAACTGCCCTAGTGCTTTTAGCATCGTTTTTGATGCTAAACTGCATCAGTCGTGAAACATTGGATAGGCCCATGCGCACCACCGTCACCATCGACGACGACCTCTACCAAAAAGCTCTGGACGTGGCCGACCCCACCATGGACAAGGCCGATCTGTTTCGGGAGGCGGTGAAGCTTTTCGTTCGGGTCCGGTCCGCCAACCGATTGGCCGCACTGGGTGGAAAGGCGCCGAAAATGGCGGATGTGCCACGTAGGCGCACGGAATAAGCCATCACGGCCATGGCACTAATACTTGCCGATACTTCCGTTTGGGTGGCGCATTTTCGTAGTGCGAACCCGAAGCTGCAGGCCCTGCTGGAAGCGGACCAAGCCTTGTGCCACCCCATGGTGGTGTTGGAGATTGCCTGCGGAACGCCACCCTCCCCAAGGGCGAGAACCCTCGCGGATTTACAGAAGCTGCGGCAAGCGATGGTGGCCACTACCGCTGAAACTCTCGATTTGGTCACTCGAGAACGCCTTTACGATTCCGGATGTGGCGCCGTCGATGTGGCCTTGCTGGCGGCCACGCTACTGACACCAGGCGCGCGTTTATGGACGCTGGATAAAAAACTCAGTGCACTAGCAAAACGCTTGGGCGTCGGTTTCGACGCTAACCAGAGATAGCCTGCACCCGTAACTGCCCCGCTATTTCCCGTAGGAAATGCGGTAGATGAGGTTAGCACCGTCATCCGCCAACAGCAGCGCACCGTCTTTTGCGACAGCGATAGCCACGGGGCGGCCCCAGGCATCCCCCTCTTGATTGATGAATCCCGTAAGGAAATCTACATACTCACCCGTGGGCTTTCCATGGAGCATCGGCAGCGTCACCACCTTATGGCCCGTACGCTCGCCACGGTTCCACGAGCCATGCAGCACCACGAACGGCAGGCCGTGGTACTTCGCCGGAAGCAGCGAACTACCCACCGTCGCGTTGTAAAACTTGATGCTCATGGCCGCCGAATGCGAAGTGAACGGCACCTCCGGGTTCGTCATCTTGCCGGCCAAGTCAGGGCGCTCCCCAGCCAAGCGGGGGTCTTCGCGGTTACCGAGGTAATACCAAGGCCAGCCGTAATAGGCCCCTTCTTCGACCCGCGTCGCATAGTCGGGCACCAGGTTATCGCCCAAGGCGTCGCGCTCGTTCACGGTACACCACACCTCGCCACTGCCCGGCTGCAGCGTCATGCCGGTGCAGTTACGCAGGCCCGTGGCGTACGCGCGGCCCCGTGTGTCAGCGATGGTGCCAGCAGTTGCTCCAGCGACGCTGTCGACCGGAGTGCCGTCGCGGACGTCGAATACTCGCACTTGCGCACGATTCTCTTCGTTGTCCCACGCTGCCCCGAGGGCTTCCTTCGCCTGCCAGCTGCGCGCTTCGTCCACCGTCTTTTTCGCCATTTTCTCGGCGATATTGGAAAGCGAACCCACCGCGACATAGAGCTTCTTGCCGTCCGGCGAGAAGACAATGTCGCGGATGACGTGCCCACCAGCCACCGGCGACAGCTGCGGGATGATCACCTCCGGAACTTGCATGGCCGCGG
>CAIOHZ010000137.1 GCA_903858165.1 uncultured Pseudomonadota bacterium | reverse complement strand
TGAACCCAACGCAAAGCGGCTATTTGGTCCTGCAGTCCGAAGTTGGGCGAGACGCCAGCGGCGACTAGGTCTGGATGCGAGAAGAACCCGAAGACACCGAGGCGATAGCCGACAGTCACTACTACTACCGGTCCGGCGGCAGCCAAGCGCGCACCGTGGTAGTTGGCTTCGAAACTCCAGCCACCCTTGTTACTACCACCGTGTAGCCACACCATCACCGGCAGCTTGCCACGTTGCGCGTTCGGTACTGCCAGAACGCTTGGTGTCCAGACATTCAGATATAGGCAGTCTTCGTTGAAAGACGGATCATTGAACTGGCGCGCAGACACACCAAAAGCCGCGCCGACCCGTCGGTACCAGTCCGTGTTGTAGCTGTCCTGGAAGCAGCCTGGGGCATAAGCCGTAGCCGCTTGCTGTCCACTGCGTGCCTGCGCCGGCTGCGGCGGCGCCCAACGCAGCGCACCCACTGGCGGCGCGGCATAGGGAATGCCTTTGAATACCGCCACGCCAGGCACGACAGAGTCGATGACACCAACGAGGCTTTCGCCCGCTGCAGTCACGTGTAGCGGGCTACCAACCGTGTGGGGAGGACTGGTCCCGCTGCTGCCGCGGGCGGCGCTAGCTGCGACGGCCGACCAGGAAGACGTCACCACCAAACACACAAGCGGTGTCAGCCATTGCAACTTCAAAGCAGAGCGACGCATGACTTACTCCGGCAAGTTGACTAACACGCAGCCACGCACCTGCGCCTGTT
Source organism: uncultured Pseudomonadota bacterium (assembly GCA_903858165.1). Lineage (GTDB taxonomy): Bacteria > Pseudomonadota > Gammaproteobacteria > Steroidobacterales > Steroidobacteraceae > CAIOHZ01. Next base: position 3,351 of record CAIOHZ010000137.1, on the reverse strand, counting down.
CGATAAGCTCATGGGCGTGAGCAATGTCCGCTAGCGGCACTTCCGCCGCAATACGGTGATGTAGACGGTCCGCGGCCAAGTCGCGGGTAATGTCCGCGATGGCAGCTTGCTTGGCTTCTTCCGGCATGGCGTACACGATGACAATGCGCAACGTGATGTCCATGTACAACATGCGAAAAAACGGGAGCTTGGGCTCAGTCACCTGTGTAGACGAATACGTGGCGATAACGCCACCCACCCGCAGGCAGTCAAGCACTTCGGGTAGATTCGCGCCGAACTCTACATCCACGACGCGGTCTACTTTGCCAGCGGTTCGGTGCGCTGCTGCCCAAGCGTCCACCTGCTTGCCCCAACCGGCTTCGCGGTGGTTGAACACTTCGACAGCGCCCAGTTCGCGACACTCGGCGGCATCCGCGGCATTGCTGGCCGTGGCGATGACCGTGGCGCCAGCGTGCTTGGCAAACTGGATGGCATAGCGGCCCACGCGTCCAGCACCGCCCGTCACCAGCACCAATTGGCCAGCCACGCTGCCGTCCGCGAAGACGCAGCGGTGGGCGGTCATGACGGGAATGCCAAGACAAGCACCGACAGCAAACGAAGCGTTGTGCGGCAAGCGTACGGCGCGGCGCGACTCGAGCACTACGTACTGCGCCGCCGTGCCGAAGCGACGCTGGAAGTGCGCCTGGTAAGTCCACACGCGCTCACCGACGCGGCCGGGGTCCACGCCTTCACCCACCGCCACGATGGTGCCGGCACCATCGCTGTGCGGCACGAGGTCGCCGCCCGCCAAGGCTGCCGGCTGCGAACCGGCACGCTTCTTCACATCGCTCGGGTTCACAGCGGAAGTAGCAAGACGCACCAGCACCTCGCCGGGCCCCGCTAGCGGCGCTTCGCGTGGCCCAACCACCAGTACTTCACGCGCCTTGCCGAAAGCGGCGTAAGAGGCTGCCTGCATCATCATTCGTGTGACTCCAAAGGAACCGGTGTTGCCGGTTCAGTTCGCCGAAAAACCTTCCGTGTGGCCATCAATGCCCAGTGCTTGCCCACAGATCATGCGGCCGGCCGGGCTGGCCAGGTACACCACCATGCTGGCCACGTCTTCCGCTTCCACGAAGCCGCGCATGGACACTTGCTGGTAGTACATCTGCCGGACCACTTCAGGGTCCACGCCACGCTCGGCGGCATCCGCCGCGATGACCCGTTCGATGCGCGGACCGTTGATGCTGCCCGGACAGATGGCATTCACGCGAATGCCATGTGGGCCCAGTTCCATGGCCCAAGTCTTGGTAAGCCCGATGATGGCCCACTTCGTGGCCACGTAAGCAGAACGCATGGGGCAGCCGAACAAACCGGCCGTGGAAGAAATATTCACCATGCAGGCGCCCGTGCCGGCCGCTTTCAACAACGGCACAGCCAGACGCGTGACATAGAACATGCCGCTCAAGTTCACGCTGATGCAGCGGTCCCATTCACCCACATCGTTGTCTTCCACCAGCCCCACCGGCCCGGCAATGCCGGCGTTGTTCACGAGCAAGTCGAGACGGCCGTAGCGGGCTTTCAGGTCGGCGAAAACGCGCTCAACTTCGGTGGAGCTACTGATGTCTGCCACGGTGGCGCTGGCGCCGGGGTTTTCTGCCAGAAAGGCCGCCACCGCCTCGGCCGAGCGGTCAAAAACGTGGACCTGGGCGCCCTCCGCCAACAAGGCGCGGGCAATGACGCGCCCCAGACCATCCGCGCCGGCAGAGACCAGCGCGGTGCGCGGCGGCAGGGTGGAAACTTCAGACATGGACCGGCTCCGCTGGTGAATTCCTTGCATCAGTTGACAGCAAAACACCCACTAACTCAAACTGTTTCCGGTCGAATTTCCTTGAATTTTTCTCATCCGGAGACCTTGCATGCGGCGCGTTCTCCCGCCTCTGAATGCCCTGCGCAGTTTTGAAGCTGCCGCGCGCCATGGCTCGTTCAAGGCCGCCGCCGAAGAGCTGTGCGTGTCGCATTCGGCTATTAGCCATCAGGTGAAGCTGCTGGAGCAGTACTTGGGGCTGGAGCTGTTTTCGCGCCACAGCCGCGCGGTGGAACTGACGCGCGCCGGCCGCGCCTATTACCCGGTGCTCCGCGAAACCTTCGACCGGCTGGCGGACAGCACGGCGCTGCTGCTCACCCCGAAGCGCCAAGACGTGCTGACTATCCAGCTCTACTCCACCTTTGCCATCCGCTGGCTCATCCCCCGCCTGCCGGATTTTCAGGCCAAGCACCCGCAGATCAACGTGCGGCTAAACACTTCGCAGCGTGACGTGGACTTCGAGCACGAAGATGTGGACGCCTGCGTGATGATAGGCACGCCCGTGAACGACGACCTGCAGTACACCTACCTCTTTGGCAGCGAACTGCTGCCCGTCTGCAGCCCCGCGCTACTAAACAGTGGCAACCCGCTGCGAACCGTGGCGGACTTGGCCCACCACACGCTTTTGCAGGTCTACCCTTCACGGCGCGATTGGGGGCTGTGGCTGGAAGCGCAAGGTGGGGGACAGGTAGACCCGGACACGGGCTTGCAATTCGACAGCTACGACCACGCTCTGAGCACGGCTGCGCAAGGCCTCGGCGTAGCGCTGGGCATGCAGCCTTATCTCGCCAAAGACCTGCGCTCCGGTTTGCTCGTGGAAGCATTTCCCGGCAAGCGCATCCGCAACGACCGCGACTGGTACTACGTGTGTCGCCGTGAACGCGGCAAGCAGCCGAAGATTTCGGCCTTCCGCGACTGGCTGCTGGCCAAAGTAGCGGAAGACCCGGACATCGTGGACATGCGGAAGGGCTGATTCAGTCCGCTTGTTCCCCCAGGAACCCGCCCGTTTGGTGCGCCCACAGGCGCGCATACAGCCCGCCCTGTGCCAGCAGCTCGGCGTGTGAGCCTTGCTCCACAATCTCGCCTTTCTCGAGCACCACCAGCCGGTCCATCGCCGCAATGGTGGACAGCCGGTGGGCAATGGCCACCACCGTCTTGCCTTCCATCAAGCGGTACAGGCTTTGCTGAATGGCGGCCTCCACTTCGGAGTCCAGCGCGCTGGTCGCTTCGTCCAATAGGAGGATGGGCGCGTCCTTCAGCATGACGCGCGCGATGGCGATGCGCTGCCGCTGACCGCCACTCAATTTCACACCACGCTCACCCACATGTGCGTCGTAGCCGGTGCGGCCCTTCGCGTCCTTCAATCCCAAGATGAAGTCATGTGCCTCGGCGCGCTTCGCCGCCGCAATGACTTCATCATCGTTGGCCTCGGGCCGACCATAAGCGATGTTCTCGCGGACCGACCGATGCAGCAACGAGGTGTCTTGCGTCACCATACCGATGGCAGC
>CAIOHZ010000136.1 GCA_903858165.1 uncultured Pseudomonadota bacterium | reverse complement strand
TGCGTCGAACATCCGCTCCCGCGCTCCGACGAGACTATTCGGCTAATGGCGAAGATGAATGTCTGTTCCGTGATGACGCTGGTGCCCTACCAGTACATCAATGCCGGAGGTGGCTACCACTTCTCCACTTCACGGCGCTTCACGGAGACGGACGCCGTGAATCTGGCCACGGTGAAGAAGATGGACGCGGCGGGCATCAAGATTGGCATCGGTACCGACCTTGTGGTCGACTGGTACCGCTTCCTGCCCGGGGCATACCTACAGGAACTTCGCAACTACGAGTCGCTCGGCAAGACCCCCGCACAGGCACTCATTGCCGCCACCAGGACCAACGCCGAAATACTCGGCATGGCGGATCGGCTCGGCACGCTGATACCGGGAAAGCTAGCAGACATCATCGTCGTCGACGGTCGACCAGATGAGAATATTGAAGACCTGCGCAAACTCGACCACGTCATCGTGAATGGTCGTGTGGTTGTCCGCAACGGTCGGGTCGAGATTCCGCGTCACGTGGAAGAGAAAGCGCCGTTCGCTAGTTCTCCCGCACTGAACACGCAATCAATCGCCAAGTGATGATGGGCGAAAGCCCCGTCAAATTGCCGCTTCATCAACACAGGTTGCCGCCATGCCCAAGTTGAACGTACGCGCCATCTTCGCAGTGTTCGCTGTTTCCCTCTTTCCCGCTGGGGCGGCTCTTGCGGCTGAATCCATCGATGCCGCGCGCTACGACCGGGCTAGCCGGTTCTTCCCGGACAACCGCGACCAACTCGTGCTGAACGCTGCTTTCGTGCCGCACTGGCGCACTAGTGGTAGTGAACGATTCACCTACCGCAAGGAACTGGGTGACGGTCGCGTCGAGTTTGTCGAGGTGATGGCTGCCACGGGACGTCGTCACCCGGCATTCGATCACGCCGTGGTTGCCGCCGGATTGAGCAAGGTAGAAAGCAAGGCAATTGAACCTGCGCGACTGCCCTTCGCGGATTACGAAGAAACGTCTCCCGACGACATTACCTTCCCGATGGCTGGCAAGACTTACACCTGTTCCACTCGCAAGCCCGATTGCCGGAAAGTACCGGAAAACCAAGTCGACCCACTTGCCGTGCCCTCGCCTGATGGCCAATGGCTAGCCTTCCTAGACGACGGCAATCTTTGGCTGCGCTCTGCCGACGGGAAGACGCGCTTCGCCCTGACCACCGACGCCGCGCCTCACTACCGTTATGCCGGTACGCTCGAGTCCACCCGCGGTGTGTTGATGACGGGCGCCGCTGCCAGGGCGCTCGCGGTTAAGGATGGCAAACCGATTGATGGTCCGCCCGGTCCGCCGGCACCTCCGGTGGTGCTCTGGTCCCCCGATTCAAGGTATCTCGTGTCGCATCGGCTCGACGAGCGTGAACTGCGTGAAATTGCGCTGGTACAGTCGACGCCGACCGATGGCTCGTCGCGTCCGCTCGCCAGTACTTGGCGCTTCGCGATGCCCAATGACCCGGCGGTTGCAACGGCACAACCGTGGGTGTTCGATGTTGCCTCCCGCACTGGACGTGCCGTGGACATCCCGGCGCTGCCTATAACGTTCCTGACGCCGGTGGAGGTCCGCGACGCGTGGTGGGCGGCGCATAGCAAGGCGTTCTACCTGATTGCCCGCAGCCGGTATGCCAAGGCCATGAGCCTGCAAATAGTCGACGCGGCCACCGGCCGCGCGCGTGAACTGATCGCGGAGGCTGGCAAGACGTTCGTCGAGTCGGCGGACCTTGGTCAGCGTCCTATGGTGCATGTGCTGAAGAACGGCGATGTTCTGTGGTTCTCGGAGCGCGATGGGTACGGGCGTCTGTACCTTTACGACGGCCTTACCGGAAAGCTCAAGCGACCGCTCACCCAAGGCCCCTGGACCGTCCGCAGCTTGCTGCGTGTGGACGAGGAGGCCGGGACGGTCTTCGTCGCTGCTACTCGCGAGCCCGGTCCCGACATCGACCCTTACTATCGCAACCTCTACCGTATTCGGCTTGCCGACGGTGCAGTCACCCGGCTCACCCCGGAAGAGGCCGATCACTCGGTCGCAGCCCTACAAGATTCGATCATCGACCGCCCCGGCTCTTCGTTCGGCTTTTCGCCGTCGGGCCGCTATTTCTTGGATACCTACACGCGTGCGGACTTGCCGTCGAAGACCGTTCTGCGACGTGCCGATGGGCGACTGGTCGCCGAGGTCGAGCAGGCCGACATCTCGCGTCTGAGCGCCTCCGGATTCACGCTGCCGGAACGTTTTTCTGCGCTGGCGGCGGATGGCAAAACTCCTCTCTACGGTGTCCTCTTCCGGCCTTCGGACTTCGACCCAGCCAAGCGGTACCCCGTCATCGACAATCCTTACCCTGGCCCACAGAGTCGCCGCACCTCGCCGGATTTGCTGCAAGAGGTGTTCAGTTACAACACTGCGCAGGCTGCTGCCGAGCTAGGCTTCATCGTCATCGCTATGGACGGACGCGGTTCGCAAGGTCGCACCAAGGCGTTCCGCGATGAGTCCTACGGCGGGCTGGGGCAGGCGGGCCATCTCGACGACCACGTGGCTGTCATCCGCGAACTCGGGCGCCGCTATCCGTACATGGATCTCGACCACGTGGGAATCTACGGGACCTCCGGCGGTGGCTATGCGACTGTCAAGGCGCTGGCAACCTTCCCGGATTTCTTCAAAGTTGGTGTTGCCGATGCCGGCAACCATGACCAACGGGGCTATCTCGCCGTCTGGGGCGAAACTTATAATGGACCAGAAGACGGCACCAACTACACAGCTGCTGCCAACCGGCTGTTTGCCGCGAACATCACAGGCAAACTCTTCTTGTTGCACGGCGATATGGACTCCAACGTGCTGCCCAGCCATACGTTGCAAGTGGCGGACGCGCTCATCAAAGCCAACCGCGATTTTGATCTGTTGATCGTGCCGAATGCCGGCCATGGAACGCTGGAGCCGCGCTCTTATGCCTTGCGGCGCGCCTGGGATTTTCTGGTGCGTCACCTGATGGGCGTGGAGCCGCCAACGGGATATGCCTTTCCACCAGCGCCTGCTCAACCCTAGGGGGATAGAACGATGATAATCCAGAGAATTAACAAGAGGCGTCTGCTGTGCTTAATGCTCCTGCTGTTGCCGGCCTTTCCGGCAGCTGCAGAATCCTTCGATGTGGTGCTGGTCGGTGGGCGCGTCATGGACCCGGAAACCGGTCTGGATGCGGCTAGGAACGTCGGCATCGTGAACGGGCGCATCGCACG
>CAIOHZ010000135.1 GCA_903858165.1 uncultured Pseudomonadota bacterium | reverse complement strand
GTGTCGGGAAAGTTCACCGCTGCGGCATGCACCTTCACCACCACCTGCCCCCGGCCGGGCAACGGGGACTTCACTTCTTCCAGGGTGAGCGTCTCGGGCGGACCGTACTGGCGGCACAGGATGGCTTTCATGGGCTTCCGTTAGGTGGCGGGTGCAGCGCGAATCTTCGCAGGAGTGCGGGCCTGCGCGCACGCATTTTTCGCTAAGCCAATGCGCGCACTGCATGCGCCCGCAGCAACAGTGGCGGTTGCCCGAGCCACGCGCGGCGCGTGTTAATCTTCTGCCCTTGTTTTCACCTGCCCGCTCGCCAGAGGTTGCCCTGCGGATGAAGCGCTACAACGCCTGGAACATGCTGTGGCAAGGGCTTACCGGCCACCGCGGCTGGGAGCCTGCCTGGCGCTCCCCGGAACCGAAGCCGCGTTACGACGTGGTCATTATCGGTGGCGGTGGCCATGGCTTGGCCTGCGCCTACTACCTGGCCAAGAACCACGGCATCACGAATGTGGCGGTACTGGAGCGTGGCTGGCTGGGTGGCGGCAACACCGGCCGCAACACCACCGTCGTCCGCTCGAACTACTACTACCCGCAAAGCGCCGCGCTCTACGATTTTTCGCTGCGCTTGTACGAAGGCCTGTCGAAGGACCTGAACTACAACGTCATGTTCAGCCAACGCGGCGTCATGAACGTGCTGCACACGCGCCACGACATGGAAGCCGGCCACCGCTGGGTGGGCGCCATGAACCTGAATGGCATCGACGCCTTCATGATCACGCGCGAAGAAGTGAAGCAACGCATTCCGCTGCTGAACACGGCAGCCGATGCGCGCTACCCCGTGCTAGGTGGTTTCGTACAGCCGCGCGGTGGCACGGCCCGCCACGACGCCGTGGCTTGGGGCTATGCGCGTGCGGCTTCGGCGCTCGGCGTGGATATCTTGCAGAACTGCGAGGTCACTGGCTTTCGCAAGTCCGCCGAAGGCCGCGTAGTCGGCGTCGAGACGAACCTTGGCTACATCGGTGCTGAACAAGTCGGCATGGCAGTGGCTGGCCATTCCAGCGTCATCGCGGGCCTTGCGGGTTTCCGCTTGCCCGTGTCCAGCTATGCGCTGCAGGCCTTCGTTTCTGAACCGCTGAAGCCGGTGATGGACACAGTGATGACTTCTTTCGGCACCGGCATGTACTTCAGCCAGTCCGACAAGGGTGGCTTGGTCATTGGCGGCGGGCTAGACCACTACTTGTCTTATGCGCAGCGTGGCAACACGCCCATGCTGCGGCATGTGCTCGGCGCTGTGGCAGACCAATTGCCGTCCATCGGCCGCGTGCGCTTGCTGCGCCAATGGGCGGGCATCGTGGATGTGGTGCACGACTCCAGCCCCATCCTTGGCGAAACGCCTATTCCCGGCTTGTTCATCAACTGCGGTTGGGGCACGGGTGGCTTCAAGGCCATTCCGGTGGGTGGCTGGATGCTGGCCCACCACATCGCCACCGGCCGCGCCCACGAAATCGCTGCGCCCTTCGCGTTGCAGCGCTTCCACACCGGCGCGCTGGTCGACGAAGCCGCCGCGTCCGGCATTCCGCACTGAGGCCTTTGCATGTTGCGCATACCTTGCCCCTGGTGCGGCCCCCGCGACGAACCCGAGTTCCAGTGCGGTGGCCAGTCCC
>CAIOHZ010000134.1 GCA_903858165.1 uncultured Pseudomonadota bacterium | reverse complement strand
GTTCTGCAAGGTGCGGCTCACCGCGCGCAGGTTGTCATCGGCCAGCAAGCGGTTCAGTCGCGTGGTCACGGCCGTGGCCTGTGCCACCAGGCCCGGCAAGCCACTCACGAACGCATCGAAATCGCTCTGCACGCTACGGATAACCGGGTGTTGCTGCGAGGCCACTTCCGGCGCCATAGCCACCCGGCCATCGTCTTCGGCCAGGTCGATGAACAACACGCCCGTGATGCCCTGAAAGCTGAGGCGCGCAATAGTCTTGGGATTCACTGGCGCGGTGGAATCGATATCCACCAGCACCAGCACACGCTGGCCATTGCGCGGATCGAGGCGAATTTTCGCCACGCGCCCGACATTCACGCCAAGGTAGCGCACGGTACTGCCGTCACTGAGACCGCTGACGCTACCGTTGAAGTACACCTCGTAGCGGGTGAATTCGCGCCTGTCGCCCGTGTCCGAATACCAGAGCACGAAGGCCACGGCCAGCGCCGCTACCAGCAACACGAACAAGCCCACCGCCGCGTAGTTCGCTTCACGGTCCATGGTTATCCTCCACTGCCTGCCTGCGCAGAGATGCGCAGACCTGCCGGCCACTGCCGGCCGCTACCGGCGAGCGCTGCGCGACCGCGCAGCCCACCGAAATATTCCTGTATCCACGGGTGTGGGTTGGCGAGAATTTCGTCCACCGTACCACTCACCATCTTCCCGTCCACCAGTACGCCCAAACGGTTGCAAGTACCGAATAGCGTATCGAGGTCGTGCGTAATCATCACTACCGTCAGCCCCAGTTGCCGCTGCAGCTCCAGCAGCAACTGGTCGAAACCCGTAGCGGCGATGGGGTCCAGCCCTGAAGTTGGCTCATCCAGAAACAGCAAAGGGGGGTCCAGTGCCAAGGCACGGGCTAGCGCCGCACGCTTCACCATACCCCCGGAAAGCTGTGCCGGGTACTTGTCACCGGCCTCCAGGGGCAAGCCCACCAATGCCAACCGCAAATCGGCCAAACGTCTGCGTGCGGCTGGCGACAACCCTAGATGTTCAATCATCGGCACTTCGATGTTCTGCCGCACCGTCAACGACGAGAACAAAGCACCGTGTTGGAAGGTCACACCGTAACGCCGCTTCACTTCGCGCGGGGCGGTCGCTGCAGGGTCCCCTTCGACCACCACGGTCCGGCCGTCAATCCAAACCTCGCCGGCACGCGGACGCTGCAAACCCAGCAGCGTCCGCAGCAGCACGCTCTTGCCGCTGCCCGAGCCACCCACGATGCCGAACACTTCCCCGGGGTATACATCGAGGTCTACACCATGGTGAACCACTTGGGTCCCGAAGCGGTTGACGATGCCGCGCGCGGAAATGACCGGCGCCATGGCGTACAGGCCGCTCAAAAGTCGATCTCCAGATACAACACTGCGAACAGTGCGTCCGCAAGGATGACAAGGAAGATGCCTTGCACCACCGCTACCGTGGTAAGTCGACCGAGCTCGCGCGAGGAGCCACGTACTTGTAGACCGCGCAGGGTGCTCACCAAGGCGATGAGTAACGCGAACACCGGGGCCTTCAGCAAGCCGGCCCAGAACGTGGTGGGTGCAATGCTCTCGTCCATGCGCGTCAGGAACTGGTTGAAGGGAATGTCCACCAGCGACCACGACAACACCGCACCGCCTGCCAACCCCATGAAGTCCGCCACGACGGTGAGTAAGGGCAGCGCGATGACCAGCGCCAGCACCCGCGGCAATACCAATACCTCGACCGGCTCCAGGCCCATCGCTTCTAGTGCGTCCACTTCCTCGTTGAGACGCATGGCCCCCAACTCCGCGGCGAAAGCGCTACCGGAGCGGCCAGCGACGATGATGGCCGTGAGCAGGACCCCCAGTTCCCGCAACACGGACAGCGTGATGAGGTCGACCACGAAGATTTCGCCACCGAAGTTACGCAGCTGCTGTGCGCCGATGTAGGCAACGATGACTGCGATGAGGAAGGCAATGAGGGCGACGATAGGGATGGCCTGCACCCCAGTCTCGTAAACATGCCGCGCCACGGAGGTACCACGCAGACGCCGCGGCTGCGCCACGGCACGGCCAAAAGCGACGACAATGCGGCCCAGCAACACCATGGCCTGTTGCAGGCCGCGCCAACTCTCGAGCGCACGGCGGCCCAGCGCCTCGGCAGGCAAAGCATAGCGGTGGTGAGGTGCTGTCGCGGGTGTGTCCACCGCGGGCGAGGTACGCAACCCAGCGGTGCCTGCCTCGCGCGGTGTCAGCGGCTGGTAGCGGTCAACAATATCCAAGGCCGGCGGGCGTTCCCCGCGCCAAGCGACCGCAAGGCCCGCGTCGCGGCAGCGCTGCTCAAACCCCTGCAGCAGCGAAGCCGCCGCCAAATCCAGCGGCCCTTCCGCCAGCGACTCGAGCGTAACTGTACCGGTGGCCGGCAGCACGACGGCCCGCAGGGCGGCCTCGGCACTGGCGGCGGTAGGCGCCTGCCATGCGCCTGCCAGTTGCAACAGCAAACCACCGGGTGAACTCTCGGCGCGAAGCACGCGTCTCTCCCATGGGGACTCGTACCGATGCTATCAGGTACGCAGCGCCACCACCGTGGCCATCACCACACCAGCCGGTCGGGGCCAGGGAACTTCATCACCCGGCTTGGCACCCAGCAAGGCTTTCGCCAACGGTGATACCCAACTCAGTTCGCCGCGCTCGGCATCCGCCTCGTCTTCGCCCACCAAACGGAAATGCCAAGTGCGCCCGTCTTCGTCCTCCAGTTCTACCGCCACCCCGAACGTGACGCGCTGCGGCTTGGCCAACGGCGGCGGCACGACGATGGCCGAACCCAAGCGGGCTTCCGCCCAGCGCACTTCGCGCCGCCAATGCGCGGCGGAGAGACCGTCCTTCGACACAAGGCCCGCCGTTTGGTCAGCCAAGGCTGCGGACAAGCCCGCCTGGGCGAGCTGCAGGCGGGCGGCCATCGCCTCGCGCCCGGCCGGCGTGGTGTAGTTCAGATGAGGGCTCAGCGGCAGGTCAGGCAACGCGTCGTCGCCATCACCCTCTTTGACGAAGGCGCGGCTCACAAACCGAAGCGCACCGTGACACTACCGATGCCCGTGTCAATGGTGCCTGGGTGGGTACCGGCACCGCCCACCACGACGCGATGATCCTCATCACCTTCGAGGCGCGCCGCGCCGCTGGCACTGATATCGCCACTGCCGGTGTCCACGCGCAGTCGCAGCGCGGGCACACCCGTGGAAGCCACACTGACGCTACCGCTCCCGGTGGAGATGTCCAAGGATGCGACGCCCGACAGCTCGCCCTCCACCTGGACTTCACCACTGCCGGTATCAGCCTTCAAAATGCGCACCGCCTTGAGGCCCGTGGCACGTACGGCGCCACTCCCGGTCTCCGCTTCAATATCGCCGCTGAAGTCCTGCACGAACACATCGCCGCTGCCTGTCTCGGCCTTGAGCGAGCCACTTCCGCCCAGCACGCGTACTTCACCGCTGCCGGTGTCCGCTACCTGCCGTCCAGTATTGTGGTCGAGCACCACTTCACCACTGCCTGTCTCGGCCTTCACTTCGCCATCGTGGCCCTGCACACGAACACGGCCGACACCGGTTTCCACCGCGAGCCCGCCACGCGAACCTGCCACGACAATGTCGCCGCCCATGGTCTCGAGACGCAAACCGGCACGCACAGCGTTCGCCTGCAGTTGCCCGAACTGCTGCGTGACCACGAGCCGTGCACCGCGCGGCACCAACACAGTCACG
>CAIOHZ010000133.1 GCA_903858165.1 uncultured Pseudomonadota bacterium | reverse complement strand
GGTGGTACTCGCGAAGTTGGCGAGTAACGCCAAGCACACTTACACCCAACACGTCGCCTTCCGACACGTGCAGGTATTTGATTCACGGCAAGGCAAGCTGTCGGCACCGCAGACGGTCATCGTGTTCCGCGGACGCATCTCCACCCTGCAGCCGGACACTGTGCCACTGCCCGCAGACGCCCTCACTATCGATGGCACGGGCCAAACGCTGCTGCCGGCACTGTTCGATTTGCACACCCATGGCACACCTTGGAGCGGCGCACTGCAACTCGCGGGCGGCGTCACCACCGCACGCGACTTGGGCAACGACCACGACTCGATCCTGCTGCAGGAAGCACGCTATGACAACGGCACCTGGCTCGGGCCGCGGCTATGGCGTGCAGGCTTCATGGACGGCGCGAGCCCCTATACCGCGAGCGGTGGCAAAACGGTAGCGAGCCTTCCCGAAGCGTTTGCGGCGGTGGATTTCTTTGCCGCTCATGGCTACCAGCAAGTGAAACTCTACAGCTCGTTCAACCCGGACTGGATAGCGCCGGTGGCTGCGCGTGCGCACGAACGTGGGCTACAGGTGAGTGGTCATGTTCCCGCCTTCACCACCGCGGCGCGGGTCATTACGCAGGGCTACGACGAACTGAACCATCTGAACATGCTCTTTCTAAACTTCGTGGCTAGTCCCGCAGAAGACACGCGCACCAACGCCCGCTTCACCATGGTGGGGGAACGCGCCTGGCAACTCGACCTCGACAGCGCGCCCGTGCAGGCGTTCATTCAGGAATTGGCCCGACGTGGCACCGTGGTAGACCCGACCATGGCTTGCTTCGAAGACAGCTTCAACCAAGCTCCCGGCGAAAGCTCGCGCGTGATGGCGCCGGTACTAGAACGGCTACCGGCCACGTTGCGTCGTTCGCTGCTGCAACCCGAGATGGAACTGACCCCAGCCGTGTTGGGCCACTACCGAGCCAGTTGGCAGAAGATGTTGGACTTGTTGGTGCGCCTGGACCGCGCGGGCGTGCCACTGGTACCGGGTACCGATTCGCTGGAAGGCTTTTACCTGCACCGCGAACTGGAACTGTGGGTGCAAGCGGGCATTCCTGCCAGCCGCGTACTGCAACACGCTACCCTCGGCAGCGCGCGCGTCTTGCGGCTGGAGCAGTCGTTGGGTGCCGTAGAGGCCGGCTATTCCGCCGACCTCGTGCTGGTGGATGGCAACCCGCTACAAGACATCAGCGCCCTGCGCCGCATGCGCATGGTGATGAAAGCTGGCGCCGGTTATTTTCCCGCAGAGATCTACCCAGCACTGGGGATAAAGCCCGCCGTCATCGCTGCCGAAGTGCAGGACGCAAAGCCCTGAGGCTGCAGCCATTGAGGTCTTGAGGCTGTACCCCCCAAGGCCTAGCTGCGGGCGCAACGACTAGGGAGCGAGCCCCTCGGCGGCGGCCAAGGCCGCCCCAATAACGCCGGCATGCTGCCGGCAGCCCGCGGGAACTACACTGCACGGCGCCTGCAGCAGGTGCCCGAACTGGTCCCATTGGTCGGACAAACCACCGCCCACCACAATCAGTTCCGGCCAGAGCAAGGCATGGAACGTGGTGAGCACGCGATTGGCTTCCGCCGACCATGCCGGCCAGTCCAACCCGCGCTCGCGCCGCGCGCGACCGGACGCAATGTGCTCCGCCTCGGCGCCACCAATCTCGAGATGCCCCAGTTCCGTGTTGGCCATGAGCTGGCCATTCACGAACAGCGCACTGCCGATGCCGGTACCGAAAGTCAGGCAGAGCACCGTGCCATGCTGACCGCGTCCGGCGCCCAACCGCATTTCGGCGAGGCCGGCAGCATCACCATCGTTCAGCAGCACTACCGGACGCCCCACCTCGCGGGCCAGCGCGCTACGCGCATCGGCACGCACCCAACCCGCGTCGATATTGGCAGCCGTGTGCGTGACACCTTGGCGCACCACCGAAGGCACGGCAATGCCGACGGGCAAACTGCCATGGGAGTGCCCCGTTCCAGCTTCCAGCGCGGTGACCAAGCCACCGATAGCCGTTCCTACTGCCAACAACGTCGCAGGGGCTGGGGTGGGGCAAGAAGCCGCCTCGCCCACGAGTTCGCCCGCCTCCAGGTCAACTACCGCCGCCTTGATGGAGGAACCGCCGACGTCAATGCCAATGCAAACGCTCATTCACCCTCCTGGTTCGCCGCCAACGCCAACTGCATATCGCGTTGCCGGCGCTTTTCCTGACGCTGCATCCAAATACCAGCGAAAACAATACATACCGCCACCAGCAACACCATCACGGTAGCCAGCGCGTTGATGGACGGATTCACCCCGAGACGCACCTTCGAGAAGATGAGCTGCGGCAAGGTAGTGGAACCGGGGCCAGACACAAAGCTGGTGATGACGAGATCGTCCCAGGACAAGGTGAAAGCGAGCAGCCAACCGGAAAGAATGGCCGGGAAAATGATGGGCAAGGTGATGACGAAAAACACCTTGGCTGGCCGTGCGCCGAGATCCATGGCAGCTTCCTCCAGCGATTCATCCAGCGTTAGTAAACGCGACTGGATGACCACCGTGACATACGCCATGGAGAAGGTAATGTGCGCGATGGTGATGGTGGTAACACCACGCCCTTCCGGCCAACCCACCAAGGACTGCATGGCTACGAACAGCAGTAGCATGGCTAGACCCGTGATGACCTCGGGCATAACCATGGGCGCCGTGGTGAGCCCCGTGAGAAGCGTACGGCCTTTGAACCGACCGAAGCGCGCGAGCGCAAGGCCCGCGAGCGTGCCAAGAATGACGGCGCCCGTGGCGTTCATCGCGGCAATCTTCAAACTGAGCCTCGCCGCCTCCAGCACCTGCGTGTCACCCAACAGAGCTACGTACCACTTGATGGTCGGCGAATTCGCCGCATCCCATACGGTGACGAGCTTGGAATGATTGAAGGAATACACCACCATCGACAAGATGGGGATATAGAGAAAGGCGAAGCCGAAAGCCATCGCCGTCAGCACGACGAACGAGCGACGCTGGTTCATCGGTGCGCTCCTCCGGCCGCTTGCTGTGCGCGTTGATAAAGCATGATGGGGCCGACCAGCAACAACAGCAGCAAGATGGCCACGGCACTAGCCACGGGCCAATCACGGTTGTTGAAAAACTCTTCCCACAACACACGGCCGATCATGAGTGAATCCGGACCGCCGAGTAGGGCCGGAATAACGAACTCACCTGTAGCGGGAATGAACACGAGCATGCAACCCGCGACAATGCCTTCCTTGGTGAGCGGCAACGTAATATTAAAGAAAGCGCGCGTCGGACGGCAGCCCAAGTCGGCAGCAGCCTCGAGCAGTGTGCCGTCCAGCTTTTCAATGGCGGTGTAGAGCGGCAGCACCATGAATGGCAGATAGCTGTAGACAATACCGATGTAGACGGCCCAATCGGTCTGCAGCAGCGACACGGGCTCATCAATGAGCCCCAATGCCAAGAGCATCTGGTTAATGGGGCTGTTAATGCCAAGCAAACCAATCCATGCGTAGATGCGCAGTAGAAAGCTGGTCCAGAACGGCAGCATGACTAGCATGAGCAAGATGTTGCGCCACTCGCGGCTGCTGCGGGCAATGCCATAAGCCATGGGGTAGCCCATCAGCAGTGCCAAAATCGTTGATACTCCCGCCATTTTTAGCGAATTCAGCAGGGCCGAACTGTAGAGCTCGTCTTCCCACAAAAATTGGTAATTGCCCAGGTTCAGCCGAATGAGCATGACCTTGTCGTCGGCCCACTGGATGAGTGGCGCAAACGGCGGCATGGCGATTTCGACGGAGGAAAACGAAATCTTCAGGACAATGAAAAACGGAACAAGAAAGAACACCAGCAGCCAGAGATACGGCACGGCGGTAACAGCCATACGCCCGGTGACACCCCAGTCCTTGAGGCGACCCTGGGCGGCACGCACCGGTGCCCAGCCCAGCAGCGCTTGCAGCAGGCCGGAAAGCACCTGCCCGAGGTTAGGCTGTGCCACGGGGGACATTACTGCGTCACCACCACGTTGGCGCCCGGGCTCCAAGACACCCAAACCTGCTCTTCCCAGGTAACGCGGTCATCGCGGCGGTCGGTATTCGGCTGCGTAACACGCACCAATTTGCCGCTGTCGAGCGCAACGAGGTAGCGCGAGACATCGCCGAGGTAAGCGATTTCCTTCACCGTGCCGCTGAACACGTTGTCCGGTTGGTCGGGCCGTTCGCGGTCCAAACGGACCTTTTCTGGGCGCACTGCCACCCAGACCTTGGCGTCAGGCGCACTTGAAACGCCGTGGTCTACGAAGACCGTGCCTCCCAGTTCGGGGGACTCAATCCGCACATAGTCAGGCTCATCTTCCACCAACCGCCCCTCGAACATGTTCACGGAGCCGATGAAGTCGGCCACATACTTTGAGGTAGGGTATTCGTAAATATCCGAAGGCGTCCCCGTCTGCAGGATACGCCCGTGGTTCATGACGCCGATGCGAGAAGCGAGCGTCATGGCCTCTTCTTGGTCATGCGTGACGATGACAAAAGTGACGCCGAGCTTTTCCTGCAAATTGATGAGTTCGAACTGTGTGTTCTCGCGCAGCTTCTTGTCGAGCGCACCCAGCGGCTCATCGAGCAGCAGCAGCTTCGGACGTTTCACCAGCGAACGCGCCAACGCCACACGCTGCCGTTGACCACCAGACAACTGCTGCGGCCTGCGCTTGCCATAGCCATCCAGCGCCACCAGTTTGAGCATCTCGGACACGCGCTCTTGGCGTTCCGCCTTAGGCACACCATCCTGCCTCAGGCCGAAGGCCACGTTGTCTTCGACGGACATGTGCGGGAATAGCGCGTAGGACTGGAACATCATGTTGACCGGCCGCTCGTAGGGCGGGATGCCGGTCATGTCCTGGCCGTCGATGAACAAGCGGCCTTCGCAAGGGTCCTCGAAGCCTGCCAGCATGCGCAGCAACGTGGTCTTACCGCAGCCCGAGGCACCCAGCAAACAGAAGGCCTCGCCTTGGTAGATGTCGAGGCTCACGTGGTTGACGGCAACAAAATCACCGAACCGCTTGGTGACCCGCTCGATGCGCACATAAGGCAACGCTTGCGGGTCCTGCCAAGGCTTGAGTTTCTCGTCAGGACGCGTGTTGGCCATGTACGGCTACCGCTGTCCTTTGCGACAGCGGCCCTTTGTCGGTGAAATCCCCTGACGGGCCGGCTATCGCCGGCCCGCACCCTGTCTTATTTGCCGGTACGCACCCGAGTCCAAGCGCGGTTGGCTTCGCGGCTGTACTCCTGGCTTTCTGCCAAGTGAGCATGCAACTTCGCACGCGTCTCGGCGTCCGGGTAGATGCCCGGATCGTTCTTGACCGTTTCGTTCACCAGCGGCAGCGAGCCGGCCACGCCGTTCGCGTAGTTCACGAAGTTGGAAACGCCCGCGATGACAGTCGGGTCCATCGCATTGTTGATCCACGCGTGAGCGTTGTCCGGGTGCTTGGCATCAGCGGGGATGGCCATGACGTCGAACCACATGATGGCGCCTTCCTTCGGCACCATGTAGGCGATCTCGACACCCTTATTCGCTTCGGTAGCACGGTCGCGGGCCTGCAGCACATCGCCGGACCAACCGAGCGACACGCAGACTTCGCCATTCGCCAAGTCGTTGATGTACTGCGAGGAGTGGTAGTACTTGACGTAGGAACGGACACTCATGAGCAGGTCCGCCGCCGCCTTCAGGTCTTCCGGCTTCTCGCTGTTGGGCTCGCGCCCCAAGTAAATGAGCACCGAGTCAATGACCTCCGAAGGAGCATCGAGCAAGGTGATGCCGCAGCCCTTCAGCTTCGCCGCGTATTTCGGGTCGAACACGAGTGCCCAAGAGTTCAGCGGCATATCGGCGCCTAGCGCTGCCTTTACCTTGGCGACGTTGTAACCGAGGCCAGTGGTACCCCACAGCCAAGGCACCGCGTACTGGTTGCCCGGGTCGTGCAGACCGACGACCTTCATCACCTCGGGGTCGAGGTTCTTCCAATTCGGCAGCTTGGACTTGTCGAGCTTGCGGAACACACCGGCCTTGATCTGGCGCTCGAGGAACGAGGCCGAAGGCACAACGAGGTCATAGCCGGTGCTACCAGCCAGGAGCTTGCTTTCCAGCACCTCGTTATTGTCAAAGACGTCGTATTGGACCTTGATTCCCGTGCCCTTCTGGAAGTTCGCGAGGGTGTCTTCAGCGATGTAGTCCGACCAGTTGAAGACGTTCAGCACTTTTTCTTCAGGCGCGGCGGCAGCCGGCGCAGTGCCAGCCTCTTGCTTAGCACCGCCACAGGCGGCCAGAACCAGCGTGACGGCCGCGGCGAGCCACGGACGGTAGGAAAGCGACTTGGACATGAGGAAGCACTCCGGCAACGAGGGAATGCGACCTTTATAACGCAGTAAGCGGCGGATTTGTAGCGTGGCAAGACCCCGATGGGCCGAACCCGCCTTCTGGGAGGCCGGAGCGAGGCCCGTCGCCCCTTACTGGCCGGTACGGACCCGGGTCCATGCGCGGTTGGCCGTACGGCTGTACTCCTGGCTTTCCGCCAAGTGCGCATGCAGTTTGGCTCGGGTGGCCGCGTCCGGGTAAATGCCCGGATCGTTCCTGACCGCATCGTCCAGCAGGGGCCGCGACGCGGCCACCCCATTGGCGTAGTTCACGTAGTTCGACACTGCCGCGATGACCGACGGGTCCATCGCGTGGTTGATCCAAACGTGCGCATTCCCCGGGTGTTTGGCATCGGCCGGAATGGCCAGAACATCGAACCCGATGAGAGCGCCTTCCTTCGGCACCAGATAGGCAATATCGGCGCCGGTCCGCGCTTCGGCGGCGCGGTCACGCGCCTGCAGCACATCACCCGACCAACCCAAGGAGACGCAGACCTCGCCATTGGCCAGATCGTTGATGTATTGCGACGAATGGAAGTACTTGATGTAGGGACGTACGCTCAACAGCAGATTCGTAGCGGCCTTGAGATCTTCCGGTTTCTCGCTGTTGGGATCAATGCCCAGATAAATGAGCGCAGAGCCGAAGACCTCCGGAGGCGAATCAAGCAGGGTGATGCCGCAGCCCTGCAGTTTGGCAGCCAGTTTGGGGTCAAACACGAGCGCCCAAGAGTTCAACGGTGCGTCGGCGCCAAGGGCAGCCCTAACCTTCGCCACGTTGTAGCCAAGGCCTGTCGTCGCCCACAACCAAGGCACGGCGTACTGGTTGCCAGGGTCGTGCAAGGCCAGTTGCTGCATCACCTCCGGGTCGAGATTTTTCCAGTTCGGCAGCTTCGACTTGTCCAGCTTGCGAAAGGCCCCTGCCTTGATCTGCCGCTCGAGAAAGTTACCGGAGGGGACTACGACGTCGTAGCCGCTACGGCCAGTCAACAGTTTGGTTTCGAGTAGCTCGTTGCTATCGAACACGTCGTAGCGAACCTGAATTCCAGTGCCCTTCTCGAAGTTCGCCAAGGTGTCTTCGGCGATGTAATCCGACCAGTTGTAGACGTTGAGCGCTTTCTCTTCGGGGGCGCTGGCCGCAGACCCAGCTTCCGGGTGCCCGCCTCCACAGGCAACCAACACCAGCACCAGCGCCGCAGGGAGCCAACGACGGGATAAGAACCACTTCCGCATGCGAACGACTCCTGTCCCCGCCTCAGACCGGGCCACGCCCCGCCTTGAGGTCCGCCAGCGTCAGGTCCAGGCAGCGGTGCGCCTTGGTGACCAACTCGTCCACGTGCTCGCGGGTAAGGATGAGCGGTGGTGAAATGATCATGGTGTCGCGCACCGCGCGCATGACCAAACCTTCCCGGAAACAATGGTCCCGGCAGAGCGTGCCCACGGCACCGCGCTTCGGGAAAAAGCGCCGGGAAGCCTTGTCCGCCACCAATTCCAGCGCACCAATCATGCCGATGCCGCGCGCCTCGCCCACCAAGGGGTGGTCTGCCAGTTCGCGCCAGCGCGCCTGCAAGTAGGGCCCGATGTCCTCGCGGCAACGGTCCACCAATTGTTCGTCGCCCAAGATGGCAATGTTGGCCAGCGCCGCCGCACACACCGCCGGATGGCCCGAATAGGTGTAGCCATGGGCGAATTCGCCGCCGTCGTTGATGAGCACGTCCGCGACCGAGTCTGCCACCATGACCGCACCGAGCGGCAGATAGCCGGAGGTGATGGCCTTGGCCAAGGTCATAAAATCTGACTGGAACCCAAAGTGCTCCTGCCCGAACCAGCGCCCGGTACGGCCAAAGCCACAAACCACTTCGTCCGCGATGATGAGCACGCCGTGTTCCCGGCAAATGCGCTGCACCTCCGGCCAGTAGGTATCGGGCGGAATAATGACACCACCAGCGCCCTGTAGAGGCTCGCCAATGAACGCGGCCACGTTTTCCGCACCCAATTCGAGAATCTTGCGCTCGATGGCACGGGCAGCCTGGATACCGTAGTCCTCGGGCGAGAGATCGCCGCCGTTCTGGTACCAGTACGGCTGCTCCACATGCACGATGCCCGGGATGGGCAAGCCACCTTGCTCGTGCATATAGCTCATGCCGCCGAGCGAAGCACCGGCCATGGTGCTGCCGTGGTAAGCGTTGTCACGGCTGATGATGGTCTGGCGCTGCGGTTGGCCACGCAGGTCCCAATAGCGACGCACCATGCGCACGATGGTGTCGTTCGCTTCGGAGCCGGAACTGGTGAAGAACGCACGGTTGAACTGCGGCGGTGCCAGTTCGGCCAGCACGCGCGCCAGTTCAATAGCGGGCGCATTGGCGCTCTTGAAGAAGCTGTTGTAGTACGGCAGCTCCAACATCTGGCGGTAGGCCGCTTCGGCCGGCTCCTTGCGGCCATAACCGATATTCACGCACCACAAGCCGGCCATACCGTCGAGAATGCGGTTCCCTTCCGAGTCCCACAGGTAGGGACCTTCCGCTCGGACAATGATGCGCGAGCCTTCCGCCGCCAGCCCCTTGAAGTCCGTGAAGGGGTGGAGGTAATGGCGAGCGTCCAGTTGCTGCCATTCGGCCGTGGTGTGGCTTGCGGCCAGCGAGGCGCCGGGCGCCGGAAG
>CAIOHZ010000132.1 GCA_903858165.1 uncultured Pseudomonadota bacterium | reverse complement strand
GGGGAGGGTGTAGGGGGAGGGGGCGTGCTTCGGCGAGCGGCTCCCGGCTCGCGCTGCGCGCTCGTCGGTCGCGGGAACTCTCGCCACAATGTTCGACTTCCTGACTTCACTTCACATTATGCTTCACACATCGCTGCTCTAGGCGTACAGTTCTTCCATGAACTCCCGCCACCACCCGTTCCCCTTGGTGCCCCCGCCTGAAGTGCCGCTGTGCGGTGCAGCGCTGGTGCGGGCGCTTGCCGAGGTGCGTTTTGCCGCGGTGCTGGCTGTGGACAACGGGGACTGTTTAGTGTCTTTCCAGCAAGCCATGGCTGACCGCTACCAGGTGGTGCGTCAGGAGTCCGTAGGCGGCGGCGTTGGTACGGCCTGGCGCTTCACGGATGCCGCAGGCAACTGGCGGCTCTCGCTCTCCGGCGTTTCCCTAACGCTCGAGACGGCGCGCTATTCCAGCCGCCAGGATTTCCTCGCCCGTTTAAGTGAAGCACT
The DNA here is from genome assembly GCA_903858165.1 of uncultured Pseudomonadota bacterium. GTDB lineage: Bacteria > Pseudomonadota > Gammaproteobacteria > Steroidobacterales > Steroidobacteraceae > CAIOHZ01. Next base: position 6,380 of record CAIOHZ010000132.1, on the reverse strand, counting down.
ACACGCCCTCCAGGCGCATGTGGCACCTGGCCGCTTCGAAAATTTGTGGCTGCGCCATGTGTACTGCATAAGCGGGCCTCCGTTGGAGCGCCTCGCCTCGCTGGTGCGCCCGGAAGTGCTGGGCGTGGGCGCGCAGTATGTGCCACTGGCCGGTACTCACTCGCTCACCGAATCTTTGTTCAGCTTGGGGGTGGAGGCCGAGGCCCCCAGCATGCTCACGCGCTGGGGTTTGCTCGGTGCAGGCAGCACATACGTCTCGGCTGTGCTGCCGCCACTGGAGCAGCCCGCTTGGGTATTGGACCTAGACGTGTCATCCCAGAAGGTGCCGGATAATGTCGGCAGCGTCATCGCCATGGCAGAAGGCTTCGCCCGCCAGCTCTATGCCGCGTTCCGTTGGGTAGTCACGGACGAGTTCCTGCGTTTCTACGGCGAGGGCAGCGACTTTGCTCGCGACAACGCCTACGAGGTTGGTTCGCAAAGCGGGAGCGAGCTTGCTCGCGGGTTCTTTGGTCCTTCCGCCGTTCGCGAACAGGCTGCCTTGTACAGTGCTTGTGCCGCCGAACTTGTCCGCGACACCCCCTACGAGATTGGGGAACTCCGCCGTCTTACCGGCATGACCTGGGATGCTTTGGCCCGGGTTTTTGGAGTCAGCCGTCGTGCCGTTCACCTATGGGCCAATGGCGGCCGCATGAAAGACGCGAACTCCCGCCAACTGCTGGGCCTGCTCGCGCAGGCGCGTGCTGAACGCGCGGGGAAAGGTTTGCCACCACTCGCGCCGCGGCGTAGTCGCGCTGAACGCCTGCAAGCTGACCTTCGTCCACCGCCGCCCACGCACTTCATTTCCGTGCCGGACGACTTGCCGCGACCGGCGGGGCGGGTCATTGCTAGCCAGCCCGTCAAGGTGCCAGGGAAGGGGTAGGGCGATGGAAGCAAAGGCTGGCACGGAAGCCGCCTACGAAATCGACGAGCGTATGGCTCGCTGGCGCCAAGGCGATTTGGCGTTCGGCGAGCGTCCCTCCACGGCGACGCTGTCTTGCCTTCGCGCCTTCGGGCTCGCCGCAGACCTCGACCGTGCGATGACCGTTGAGAAGCGGATCGTGGCGGACTGGGTTCGCACCGACGGCTGCATGAATGAAACAGAAGTTCGTCTGCTGGCAGATGCACTGGCGCGTCATCGGCAACGCTTTGCTTTCCCCGATGAGTTTTCCCGCGCTGCCCGGAAATTCATCGGCACCATCAAGCACAAGCATGGTCGTGCTTCGCCAACAGGCACTTTTCTTTCGGCGCTACGCGAAATTCGCATTCAGGCGCTGCCTGGTTGGGGCGCGCCATACATCGCACTGCGGGTCTGGTTCATCCTCGAAAGTCCTCCGCCGAACGAGCAACGGCGCGGCTTTTATTTCGAGGCGGAACGCCTTTTAGGAAAGCTTGATGTTCAAGGCGGAATATTCGGTGCCGTGGAACCGCCCCAACTCGTACTCTTGAGCGAAATGACAGCGGAGGAGTACGTCTGTTCGGAGCGGCTGGATGTGGAGTACCTGAGCGCGACTGGCTCTATGTGAAGGACCACGCCGCCGCGCTGCGGCAGGAACAGGGGTGGCAGCCTGAAGGGAGTTTGGAAGAGGGGTTGTGGGAGACGGTGGGGTGGTACGTAAAGAATCTGTAGGAGCGAGCTTGCTCGCGACTAGAAAGGGCCATGAACGGGGCCTTTTTGCGTTTCTGGCGCGCGGAACGCTGGGTTTCTAGCGAAACGCGGCACGAATACGTGCTGGCGAGCGGCCCAGCTTTTCGGGACACTAGCTGGAGGCGCCCACCATCTATGGTCGCTGCTAGGCTCACCCTTGTTGCCCAATACCAGATAAGGTATCGTGACCCGTCTCGTCCTCCACACTGACGCTATCGAAGACTTGGCCGCCATCCGGGATAGCGGAGCTATCGCTGATTTCGGCGTCATCGTGGCCTTTTTGCAGCAGGCCAAGCAGGACATGGCGCTGCTCGAAACGCTGGCAGTGCATTGGTTTGGTGAAGACGGAACGGCAAATCACACGGTCAGCAAGGTGGCTTTCTTGCACCGGCGTGGTAAGCGGGTTTGGCGCTTGAAAGTGCTGACAATCAAAGGCTTGGCCGTTCGCTACCGGCTGCTCTATGCCTTCGACGAGCCGACGAAGACGTATTACCTGTTGGGCGTCCCACCCAGAGAGATCGCTTATGACGAACATCATCCGCGTACCCAGCGCCTCATCGCCGCCTACGACAAACTCCGGCTTCGCTGAAGCCGTTCGACAGCAGTTGTCGCCGGTACCGGCAACCCGCGGGTTGTCGCTGGTTTTCGTTGGGCCCGTGGCCGCGCTGCCGCCCGTGTTGGCGGGCTTTGTGGATATAGACACATTGGTTGCGGAATTGGAGCAAGACCCGGCACTTAAAGCCGCTATCGCGGACGGCCGGGCGGCGCTAGCGGAGCCTATCTACGGCGGCGAAGGGCCACGTCCCTTGTCCTTCTACCGTTTGCGAAAAGGCTGGTCCCAAAAAGAGCTGTCGCATCGCATGCGTACCAGCCAGTCGTATATCGCGCGGCTGGAGACGGGCGGTATCGACCCGCAGATCAGTACGTTTTGTCGTCTCGCGGAAGTGTTGGATGTCCCGCCGGAAGAGTTGTTGAAGGCCTTGACGCACAAGGGAGCCAAGCCATGAGTTTCGAAACGGTGCTTTGCGCGACTTTCTGCGACGACGTTCGGCAGGAAGTGGGGAGTAAGCTTTCCTACATGGGCGTGTACGGCCCGAATCTCATCGTGCAGTCCTTCCCCACGCAGTTGCTGAAGTTTTGCTGCATTTTTTCGTTGCGCGTTCCGCTGGCCACGGTGCCTCAGCTCGTGGTCTTCAAGTTGTTGCACGACGAAGAAGTGTTGTTCGAATCTGAAGTAGTGCCGCCCCAACTCGCGGAGCCCGCCAAGGCGCCACCCGCAATTCAGACCGAGCCTCGCATAGTTACCATCAGTGCCGTGGCGCAACTGGTGGGCTTCGAGATTACGCAGCGCTCAGTGCTGAAGGCTCGCGTCGTCGTGGATGGTCAGGAATTGCATGGCGGTGCTGTGGAAGTGCTGGCGGAACCTTAGTTGCAGTGAGCCTCCGGGCGCAGGCGTGGCTGGGCCCGGAAGAGGTCGCGGTCGTGAAGTTGAAAAGAAAGATGCCGGCCGCCGTCTTTAGCGAACTGGTCTTCGCGGCGCCGCAATTTCCGACATGGCTCGGCCAGAGCGTCGGAAGAGCGGCATACGGCTGAAGTCTTTCTGCGGCTCCCGGCTCGCGCTTCGCGCTCGCCGGTCGCGGGCACGCTGTCGCGCACAATCGCAAAAGGCCCCTGAACGGGGCTTTTTTGCGTTTCTGGCGGGTGGAGCGGTGGGTTTCTAGCGAAACGCGACACGAATGGGGGATGGCTTTAGTGCGTAGCCGTACCCAGAATGGCTTACACACCGACTGGAAGTTTTGTAAACCAAAGTGTAAAGTTTCAGGTGGTCGCAAGGAAGCATCCGCCCTATGGGAACCGTTTTGCACAGTCCCCCCGTCTACCTCACCTTGGCTCAGGTGCGGTTCAACCCTGTCTTGGCACTATCGGACTACGTTCCGACCATCCAGGAGGCGTTTCGCCGCGCCGGCTACACCGACTTCAAGCGGTTGAATCTGGTGTCCATTCAACTGGGGTCGAACTCCGGCGGGGGCTCTGCGCCGGTGGCGCTGCCTTGCGAACGGTTCCAGTTCGGCGATGCCGCAGCCACCCAGGTTTTCATGTTGGACGCCCAAGGCCTCACGCTGCAGTCAACGGACTACGGAAATTTCGAAGCGTTTTGCTCCCGCTTCATGGCGGGCCTGTCGATAGTTCACGAGGCAGTAGGTCTGGCGTTTACGGAGCGGGTGGGCCTGCGCTTTCTGGACCGCGTCATGCCGCAGGCGGGCGAAACGCTGCAGCAGTACCTGGTGGGGTCGGCCCACGGCCTGAACTCTTGTCTTGCCGGGCGGCCGCTCCATTCCTATATGGAAGCGCTGAATGAGGTCGGGGGTATCAAGTTGTTGGCCCGCGTGGTCGTTCAAGACGGCCCGCTGGCCTTTCCTCCGGACATCCAGCCGAACGAAATGAAAGTTCAGTCACGGTTTGCATCTTTCGTGGGTCCCAGCGCCATCTTGGACAACGACGGCTTCATGGAATGTCGGGAGCTGTTTTCTTTGGAAGCTGTCGAACAGCAGCTGCGGGCCATCCATGAAGTAGTCGCCGCGGCGTTCAAGGCTACCGTTACGCCCCACGCATTGGCCACTTGGGGAGCATGACAATGGCCGTATTTTCGCTGGCGCAAACGGTAGCGTCTTTGCCGGATTTTGGTGGTCTGGGTACCGGCGGGTTGTCGAGCGAGCACTTCGTCTGCACGCGTAGCGGCTACCGTCTATGCCCCGTTATCGTGGAAAGCCCGCCAGCCCAAGTAGCTTTGCGCTCCCCTGACGTTGCAACCGAGAACTTGCTGAAAGAAGTGCGCCGTGGTTTCGGTCGCACGTTTTCATACCTGCCCGCCGTGTTCGGCGTGTCCCGCCAAACGCTCTACAACTGGCTTGCTGGCGATGTTCCGCGAATACAGCATCAGCCAAAGCTTCAGCAACTGCGGGCAGCAGCGCGGGTGTTCACGGCCGCGGGTTTCACACCCAACGCGCTTTCGCTGGGGCGTACGGTGGAGCAGGGCAAGTCTTTCCTTGAGCTTCTGGCGGGCGGGGCGGACGGAGAGCTAACGGCGCAAAAGCTGGTCCGTATAGCGCGTAGCGGTTCTCTTGCTCGCGCCCGTCTGGATGCCCTGCTAGGCGCGGGCACCCCGTCTAAACGGCCGGCACGGAAAAAATCGGAACGTTCGAAGGACTGAAGGGCACGGCAGACATGGATGTCACCGCGAATTGGACAAGAGACACAAAGTGGCGGCAGGGATGCGTCTTGCCGGCGGCTGCCTGCCACGCATTGGGCTTGCTTCACCACGCAACGCCGGAGTCGACCTGCGTCGTGGTTATCGGCCACGACTGCGACGTAGCCCACCCGGACGCGGCCGCCGAGCCCGATGTAGAGGTTATCGTTGGTCGCTGGCTTCCCCGCGGCGATGGCAATTTCTACTGGGCGAAGGCGCCGCGAACGCTTCATCTGGATTTCCGCTGGCATGGCGTTTCCCGAGTGGTGGAACTTGGCGCGACGGCGAAGGAAAAAATACCAAAGCACGCACTTGGGCGCTTTGTCCCGGATGACACTTACGAGTTGGATGCCGCTTCTCTGGAAATCCTGCGCAGTTGGCTGGCAGCTCGCTACCAACGCGCCGCTTTTCCAGACCGGTTCGTGGCGCTGTTGTCCGGCTCTAAGTTAGACCGTCGCTTAACAAAACTGATGGCACCGGTTGGCGCCTGTGTCACTTGCGTTTATTTCGACGTCAGCCCTGCTACGGAAATTTCAGCGGAGAGTCGCCAACCATATCTGTTAAGGATGGTTCTTGCCTATGCGGCCGGCCAGGATCCGGAAGCCGTGCTTTCTCGAATGGAAGTGCTGGAAGACGCGGTGGAGACGTTGTTTGCGGATAGCTACTTCAACGCGGCAACAGAGCGCTGGACGGGCATTGAGTTGCTTGGATGTGTAGTCATCTCCGAGGACGACCTGACCGTTGCCCAGGCGCGGAAGCTAACCCCGTGGCGTCTTGAACACCTGACGCTACGCGACGCCGCAGCGGGAGTGGTGCACTAGGGGAAATTCAGGTGCTAAAGGTGGAGATTGTCGTCGGGCCGGCCCAGCGTTCGCGACAGCCTGGGATCACGACCGCCGCTTTTCGCTGCTAGTTTTCCAAAAGGCGGATGACAGCCGCCAGCTTCCGCGCTGCGGTGCGCAGGGCGGCCGGGTCCTGCGGGCGTGCTAGCAGCCACACTAGCTGCCCCGGCCCCGTGCCTTCCACCTTCAGCATGCCGGCCTCCGCCATGAACTTGCGCATGGCGCTGGGCGGGATGTCGCCGGAGTACTGGCGTACCAGCGCGCAGAAGCTGTGACGGCCGGCGTAGGGCACCGGCGGCGGCAGGGCGGCCGTGGGGTCCGGGTGGTAGGCCGGGTCCGCTAGCCAGCCTTCGGCCACGCGTAGCGCACGGTTCATGCGGCGGGTTTTGGCGGGGGCGTGCGGCCGGTGGCGCAGCTGGTGCACGCGGTGCCGCGAAAGCCCGGTGGCAATGGCCACGGCGCAAGTGGTGGCGGCGTCGTCCTTGCCGCCTTGCGCTTCGGTGGCCGTGGCCACGTAGTGCTTCAGCAGCAGGCTTTCCACATCGCCTACGGCCAGGCCTAGCGGCAGCAGGTCCAGTGCCAGCAGGCTTAGCAGCTGCGCCAGTTG
>CAIOHZ010000131.1 GCA_903858165.1 uncultured Pseudomonadota bacterium | reverse complement strand
TGCCGGCAGCAGCAGCCAAGCGCCGCTATGTGGTGAGCGGTCTGCGAGTGCGACGGCGACCATGCCGAACACTGCTGTGGCACCACCATGCATCACGGCCGTGCTGAAGCCGCGCAGGATGATGACGATAGCCGACAGGTCCGGACGCATATGCAGATAGAAGCCGTTTTCCAGCAAAGCAAAACCTGCGCCGAGGGCGAAGCCCGCGATAGCAGCATCGATGGGTAACCCCAACTTGCGAGTACGCAGTAGATAGATGAGCGGTAGGGCCTTCAGGGACTCTTCTACCCAAGGCGCGACGAAGCGCGAATAGACCAAAAACTCTACCTCCATCGCATGGTAGATGGCGGTGTTGGCGTAGTAGCTGGCGAGAGCGCTGGCAATGCCGAGCGCGATGAGTGCGACCAGCAACTTCCCGCGCAGTAGTTTGAAGCTGTCGAAATAGACCAGCACACCGAGGAATGCCAGTACTGGCAGTAGTAGTGGCAGCAGTTTGAGAAGTTGCAACAGCACTCGCGGTCTCCTCTCGGTCTCAGGCTTTGCGGGGCGCCAAGCGCATGGCGTAATGCCGCATGAGCCACAGGCTGCGTTCGAACAAGCTCAGGGCGTCGAATACCGTCTCGCGGACTGTCGGTTCCATGCTGCCACCAGCGAGTAAGCGACGGCGGATATCGTGCAACAGGTCGGAGCGGTCCGCGGTGAGAGCCTTGAGCGTCATCACCAGTTCGGCGTCGGTTTGGCCGGCAGCTTCAGCGAGAGTCTCAAGCATCAGGTGCAGGGTTTCCACCAAGTTACCTGCCAGCACTCGTGGCTCGCTTTCCGGGTCCGCAAACTGGCGCACACGCTCTACAGCAGCGGCGAGGTCGTTCACGGTTTCCTGCAGGCCAGACAGTAACTGGTTACGGTCTTTGAGAGACACGGCTATTTCCAGCGACTCTTCGGACATCTGCACCGCCAGCAATGCTTCGAGGAAGCGGTGGCAGGTTTCCGTTACCTGGCTGGCGCCTTGGTGCAGCATGCGCCGATTCCTGGGCGACTCGGGAAGATCCTCGCGGACGGAGTCCAGGTAAAAGGGTAGGAGATTGAGCAGACGTTCCTGTTCCTTGGCGGTAAGCAGGACCGCCGAGGGTGGATCCTGTTGCGCATCGTTGAACACGAACTGAGGTTCACTGATTTCCTCGGCGACGGTGGGCGGCGCGGTTTTTTCCAGAAAGCGGCTCACCGGCTCATGCGCCAGATGCATGACGAGATCGCAGGCGACTTGCAACAGCAAGTAGGAGAGAGCGATTTTGAGGCTTAGGCTGGCGGGTAGGGAGTCGATCGCCGCAGCCAGTAGCGGGACATGACCGACGAATTCGACGGCGGCCAGTGGTACTAGCAGTACCACTCCTGCTGCTTTCAAGATGAACTGGTAAAGCACCAGTTGTTTGCCGAGGCCCTTCATCGCAGCGCCTAGCAGCCAGGTACTGGCACCGCCGCCGATGCCCGCGCCGTACACCACCAGCAGGGAGTGACTGAAGTCGATGATGCCGCTGCCGGAGAGTGCCATGGTCACCAGCGTGACGCTGGAAGCCGACTGTACGGCGAAGGCCAGTACGGCCCCTACCAGGAAGGCAACGACGAGCGAGCGTTCCGAGGCCGATAGCAGGTTCGACATCCACGGCACTTCGCTCAGGGAATGTCCGGAGGTCTTGATGAAGACGAGACCGAGGCCGAGCAAGCCCAGACCCAAGAGGGCCCGCGTGGCCTGCCGCAGGCGCGGTGAACGGTCACGCTCACCGTGTAACAACAGGCCCGTGCCGAAAAGCAGCAGCAAGACCGGCATTTTCGGGTCGAAAGCGGCCAAGATGACGAGGACGGATGAGCCCAGATTGGCGAAACTGATGGCCGGGTGGGCGCGCCGTACATCGATGACCCGGGCCGTGACCAGCGACACCAACACGAACACTACGGCGTTCATGCTCTGCATGACCGAACCACCGAGGAAACCCATGGCCGCTGCCGAGCGGTCGTTCTGGGTGGCACGGGCCAACAGCACCCGCATGCGGTGGTCCGCCAGTTGGCGGAGGTGGTCACCGAGGAACCGGATGCCGGTAAAGAAGAGTCCGATGCCGGCGAGCAGGGTCGTCAGGATTTCGGCTTGGGTTTGCTGGATCGCAATCATGGCGACAGTGTATCGCACCGAGCAAATGATGGCCCCCGACCTGCCCGCGGTTGCGATAGCGGAGGGGTTTGCCTAGTCTCCCGGTATGTCCTCTTCCTCAAGTCGCCGGCGTGATCCGGCTGTGGCTCGTTCCGTTCTCGTCGCTTGCTCGGGCAATGTGGTGGAGTGGTTCGATTTTTTTGCCTACGCGTTTGCCGCCATCCATTTCGCTGCCGTGTTTTTTCCGACGGGCGATGCCACTAGTCAGTTGTTAAAGACGGCAGGCATTTTCGCTGCCGGTTTCCTCATGCGACCCATCGGGGCCTGGTTCTTCGGTCGTCTGGCCGACCGCCGTGGCCGAAGGGCCTCAATGGTCGCGTCGGTGTCCTTGATGGGGGTGGGGTCTTTGCTGATCGCCGTTCTGCCGACCCCGGGTCAAGTGGGGTTGTGGGCGCCTGCCCTGCTGCTATTCGCGCGGTTGCTGCAGGGGCTCTCGGTGGGTGGCGAGTACGGGGCCAGCGCGACGTTTCTCAGTGAAGCGACGCTGCCGGGCCGCCGTGGCTTTTACGGTTCTTTCCAGTACGCCACGATGATTGGCGGACAGTTGCTGGCGTCCATGGTGTTAACCCTGCTGGAGCATCAGTTGACTGCTGGGGAGATGCGGCAGTGGGGTTGGCGGGTCCCCTTCGTCATCGGGGCGGTAGGGTCGCTGGTGGCCTTGTGGGTCCGGCGTGCCATGCCGGAGACGGTCTCTGCCGAAGTAGGACGGGAGCGGCTTTCCGGCACGCTGCGCGGCTTGCTGCAGCATCCGCGGGCCGTCGTGGTGGTGTTCGGTCTGACGGCAGGTACGTCGCTGCTGTTCTACACGTTCACCACTTACATGCAGAAGTACTTGGTGAATACGGCGGGGCTGTCCGCGCTGGTAGCGAGCCGGGTGATGACGGCCGCGTTGCTCGTCTTCATGGTGCTGCAGCCGTTGTTCGGCGTGTTAGCCGATCGGGTAGGGCGGCGACGGCAGATGATTGTCTTCAGCCTGTTCTTCGTGTTGGCCACTACGCCGCTATTGCAGGCGCTCGGCCGCGTCAGCGATGGCTGGACAGCGTTGCTGCTGGTCATCACGGCGCTGACGGGCATGAGCCTCTACACCGCTATCAGCGGCGTGCTCAAGGCGGAGTTGTTCCCCGCGGGTGTGAGGGCCATCGGCGTGAGTTTTCCCTACGCCATTGCCAACGCCGTGTTCGGCGGGACGGCGGAGTACCTGGCATTGTGGTTGAAGTCACAGGGTCACGAGGGCTGGTTCGCTTGGTACGTCACGGCGGTTTGTCTGGGCGTGCTCGCCTGCTCGCTGGCCTTGCCGCGCCACGAGTCTGCCAGTCATCTAGACCGCGCTTAAGCATTAATTTGAAGAATGGTTTCGATAAACAGTTATTAATTGGAATTTTGTTTCACTAAATCCGCCCAATGCCGAGTTAATGAACGGAATTCCTCGTCGCGCCTGCGTAGCCTGTCAGCAGGGAGTCCGGAATTGGTCGGACCGGGAGGGGCACAATGAGCGACCTGTTCGACAATCCACTGGGTCTCGACGGATTCGAGTTCATCGAGTTCTCGGCGCGGCAGAAGGGCATCATTGAGCCCGTATTGGCTGCTAGTGGTTTCGCATTGGTGGCCCATCACCGCTCCAAAGATGTCGATCTTTGGCGGCAGGGTGGCATCAATCTCATCATCAACTACGAGCCACGCAGTCCTGCCGACTACTTCGCCGCCGAGCACGGCCCTTCTGCCTGCGGCATGGG
>CAIOHZ010000130.1 GCA_903858165.1 uncultured Pseudomonadota bacterium | reverse complement strand
CTTTTGGCCCGCCACATATAGCGTGCCTTCGATGAAGCGGCCATCGCCAGCCACCGGGTTGTCCACTGGCAGGCCGTACTTCTGCCCTACCTGAAAGTCCTCCATGCCGTGGCCCGGCGCGGTGTGCACGCAGCCAGTGCCGGCGTCGAGCGTTACGTGGTCGCCAAGAATGACCGGTACCACGCGCTCGAGGAATGGGTGGTGCAACTGCAACCCCTCGAGTTGCGCGCCGGTAGCGCGCGCGAGCACTTCGGCCAACGTTGGTTCTTCTGTAGGGACGAGCTTGTTCTCGACATCCTCGGCTTTAGTAGCGAGCTTGCTCGCGACTTCCTTCGCCGCGCGGCCATTGACGCCGCCCAGCAATTCTTCCGCCACCACGACCAGCCTGCCATCCGGGAGGCGTGCCAGCACATAGGCCAGCTCCGCACCCAGCGTCACGGCTTGGCTTGCGGGCAACGTCCACGGCGTGGTGGTCCAGATGACGACGCTAGCGCCAGCCACCGCAGCGGCCAAACCGAAGCGCTGCGCGAGATCCGCACCATCCACCACCGCATACAGCACATCGATGGAGGGGCTGGTGCGGTCTTCGTATTCCACTTCGGCTTCGGCCAGCGAACTGCGGCAATCCAGACACCAATGAACGGGCTTGAAACCCTTCACCACATGCCCGTTGTCGAGAATCTTTGCGAAGGCACGTAACTGCGCTGCTTCAAAGCCAGGCGCCATGGTCAAGTACGGGTTGTCCCAATCGCCGAGCACACCCAAGCGCTGGAAATCGACACTCTGCCCGGCCACTTGCTTGGCGGCATATTCGCGGCACGCAGCCCGGAACGCCTTCGCGTCGAGCTTCGCACCAACGCGGCCGTGGGTCTTCTCCACCTGATGTTCAATGGGCAGACCATGGCAATCCCAGCCCGGCACATACGGCGCATCGAAGCCGGCCATCGAGCGCGATTTCACGATGATGTCTTTCAGCACCTTGTTGACGGCGTGGCCAATGTGGATGGTGCCATTGGCATACGGCGGGCCGTCCATCAGCACGAACTGCGGGCGACCTTCGGCCTTCGCCTCGGCACGCTGGCGAGCATAAATGCCCTGCTCCGCCCACCAAGCCTGCTGCGCCGGTTCCCGGTTGGCCAGGTCGGCCTTCATCGGAAAACCAGTTTGGGGCAAATTCACCGTCGTCTTGTAATCCACTTCAGTTCCTCATCCACCTTGAACTTCAGGCGGCCGCCAACCGGCGCCGCGCCTCGACAGCATCTTCGTTCATCTGCACCACCAGCGCCTCGAGACTCTCGAAACGCAGTTCCGGCCGCTGCCAGGCCACGAACTCCACGGTCACATGCGCACCGTACAGGTCTCCCTGCCAGTCGAACAGATGCACCTCGAGCAGCACTTCGCCATCGACATCCACCGTCGGCCGGGTGCCGAGCGAGGCCACACCGGGCCAATGCTCCAGACCACCGCCGGTGACCCGCACCGCAAAGATGCCACCCAGCGGCACCCGGCGGCGATGCAGCCGCAAATTCAGTGTGGGGTAACCCAAGGTTCGCCCCAACTGTTTGCCACGCTGCACGCGCGCAGTAACGGCGTAGGGGCGCCCCAGCAACCGGGAGGCGAGCGGCAAGTTCCCAGCGTCCAGCGCTTCGCGCACGGTAGTGCTGGAAACCGCTACCCCTTGCAGTGACACCAACGGCACGGCCTGCACGGTGAACCCGCAGCGAACACCGACCTCGCGCAGGGTATCGACGTTGCCAGCCCCTCGATGCCCGAACCGGAACCCTTCGCCCACCACCACATGCCGGGCGCGGAGCAACTCCACCAGAAAACTTTCCACGAACTCGGCAGGCGCTTGTAGACGCAGGCGGTCGTTGAAGCGCGCCACCACCAACCGCTGCACGCCGAGGGCAGCCAGCACCGGTACTTTCTCGCGCAGGCGCTGCAAGCGGGCGGGAACCTCGGCGACCGCACGGTGCGCCGCCCGGTGCGCCGCACGGGCTAATACTTCACGCGGGTGAGGTTCGAAAGTGAGCACCGTAGCGGTACCACCCCGCAGCACCGTTGCCTCCAGCACAGCCGCCACCAGGGCCTGATGACCGAGGTGGACGCCGTCGAAGTTACCAATGGCCACGACAGACGCGCCCGTCACGGGCGCGAGTCCCGCCGGGCCGCGCAGGATTTCCATCGCGTTATTGTACCTGCGCGGCGGACTCGGGCAGAGGCTCTGGCGCCGGCATTCGGAGGTCGCGTGGACGTAGCCCGGTCACCCAGAGTACGCCCGCATAAAGCACCATGCCACCGACCACACAGAACCCCAACCGCAGTACGCGCGCGGACCAGTGCCACTGCATCCAGGCTTCCCAAGACCCGGCCGACCACCAGAGAAACAAGCCCATGACCCCATTGGCTAGCACCAACTGCACTGCCAGTTTGCGCCACCGCGCCATGGCCGGGCGGTAGATCCCCTGCCGACGCAGACCACGCCAGAGCAACAGACAATTCACGTACGCGCCAATGCCGGTGGACAGCGCCAGCAAGGCATGCGGCGCAGTGCCGCCGAAATAGGCATAAGGGGCCACCACCAACAGGTTGAAACCCATGTTCGTGGAGAGCGAGATGATGCCGACGCGCACCGGCGTTTTCGTATCCTGACGGGCGAAAAATCCAGGCGCCAGTACCTTCACCAAGCTGAACGCCAACAAGCCCACCGAGTAAGTCATGAGCGCATACGAGGCCATGACAACATCGTGGCTAAGGAACTTGCCGTAGCCATAAATGGTGGCGCACAACGGGCCGGCCAGCGTGAACAGACCCACGGCCGCCGGGACCGTCACCAGAAACACCAGGCGTAGCGCCCAGTCCAGCATGGTGTTGAAACGCTCGCCACTCTGCGCTGCAAAGTGCGCGGACAGCCCAGGCAGAATGACCGTGGCCAGCGCGATGGAGAACACCCCCATCGGAAACTCCACGAGCCGGTCGGCGTAGTACATCCAGCCGATGCTGCCAGTGACCAGAAATGAGGCGATCCACGTATCGAGCAACAAGGAGATTTGCGCCACCGAACTGCCAAAAATACCCGGCAACATCAGTCTACCGACGCGCCGCACGCCTTCATGCAACAGCGAAAACTGTGGCCGCCGCAGCAGCCCGAGGCGCTTCAGGCCCCACAATTGCATGCCCAACTGCACTATGCCGGAGACGAATACGCCCATCGCCAGCGCCATTCCCGGGCGCTCACAGCGCGGCGCCACGTAGGCCGCCGAGACAATCATGACCAGATTAAGCAATACCGAATTGAAGGCCGCGGCACCGAAGCGACCGTAGCTGTTCACCACCCCGCCGGCCAGCGCCGTCAGGGAGATGAAGAAGATGTAGGGGAAGGTCCAGCGAAGCATATCGACGGCCAGTTCATGGCGTTCGCCGCCCGAATCGAAACCGGGAGCAAACAGCACGATGACCAGCGGCGCGGCGATGACACCAACGGCCGTAATGCCCGCCAAGACCACACCAAAAGTCCCCATCACCCCGGCGATGAGTTCCCTTTGCTCATCGATGGTGTTCTGATGACGATATTCCGACACCACCGGCACGAAGGCCTGACTGAAGGCCCCCTCTCCAGTGATGCGCCGGAGGAAATTCGGGATCTTGAAGGCCACCAGAAAGGCATCCATGAGCGGCCCGGCACCGAACATGACCGAATACACTTGGTCCCGCACCATGCCGGAAAGCCGGGACAGAAAGGTCATGGCCCCGACCAGCGAAGTATTACGCAGCACACTCATGGGGATGGCAGTCTACCCGCGCCGGGGCAAACCCCCTACAGCCGTTGACAAAAACACCGTCCGCGGGCACCATACGCGGCTCCAAGTGGCCCCGGTTTCGGTGTCACCTAAAGAACAACCGTTTTTTTGCACAGTTTTTGCGGAGTTTCCCTTGGCCAATATCAAGTCTGCCGAGAAGCGCGCCAGCCAGGCAGTGAAGCGCCGGGCCCACAACATGACGCAGCGCTCGCGCATGCGCACCGCCATCAAGAAGGTTCGTGCCGCCCTCGACGCCGGCAAGCCGGAAGATGCCGCGGCTGCCCTCAAGGCTGCTCAGCCGGTCATCGACAGCATGGTCAACAAGGGCATCATCCACAAGAATGCTGCCGCCCGTTACAAGAGCCGCCTCGCGGCTGGCGCCAAGAAGGCCGCTGCTGCGAAGTAATTCGCACTGCCTTCGCCCGCGTTGCCACGCGCAACGAAGGGCTCCACAAAAAAGCCGGCTCACGCCGGCTTTTTTGTTTTCGGCGGGCACCTAGCCCCTGAGTGCCGGAATCCCTTACACCACGCAAGCAGCCAAATGCGCCCCTGAGGCGCCGAATCCCTCCTAACGCTGCGCTACCACCCCCGAACTGCCTCCCTTGTCCTGTACGCGCCGCTTTCTGTGACGCAGTTCAAGTCGGTCCGCTTTACACGCCTCTCCGCGATTTTCCATAACGTGGAGACAAGTAACTGAAAATAAGGAAATTTTCTAATCCGGCACGGGAATTGCTCCTCTTCCCCCATCGAAGTAGTGGTTTCTACCTATACCGTCCCCCCGCGGTAAGGGTTCAGCCACTCCGGCTATGCCGGTTTAGAAATGCCTTATACCCCCAACCCCTATCGGGAGCGTCTTCAAATGGCCGGATTTCGTCTGAACCTTCAGGATCTCATCCACATCGCGCGGATGATCCGCATCGCGGAAAACCATGCTCGCACCGGTCAACTGACCGACGCTCAGGGCAACCCTCTTGGCAACCTCGTCCCCTGGGGTCTGCGGACTGTCAGCGGTCAATTCAACAACTTGAACAACCCCACGGCAGGCTCCGCGGACCAAGTGATGCCGCGGCTGCTGACCACCACCTTGAGCAGTGCGGACAACAATCCGCGTACCGGTCAGCCGACCAGCTACGAACAGACGGCAGGCAGCGTCTATGACGCCCAGCCTCGCGTCATCAGCAACCTCCTTTCCGACCAAGCACCCACCAACCCGGTGGTGCTGATTGTGGCCCTGACGGCCGCCGGCATGTCGCAGAGCGCGGCCCTCACCTACGCGCGCTCCTTCTCCGACAGCTACCAGAGCCTGCTGACGGCCAAGAAGCAGCCCGCCGCGGACGTCGCCGCGCTCGACGCCCAGCTGAACACCATGCTGCAGGACTTGCGCGATCTCGGTATCGCGCTTGAAGGCAACTCCACGGGCGAAATGTCGGTCCTCATCCCGAACGTGATGACGGACTTCTCAGCGCCTTACAACAGCTTCATGACCCTTTTCGGTCAGTTCTTTGACCATGGCCTTGATTCGGTCGGCAAGGGCGGCAGCGGCACCGTTTACATTCCCCTGATGCCAGACGACCCGCTGTATGTGCCCGGCAGCCCGACCAATTTCATGGTGCTGACGCGCGCCACCAACCTGCCGGGCCCCGACGGCATCATGGGCACGGCCGACGACGTCCGCGACCATGTCAACAGCACCACGCCGTGGATCGACCTGAACCAGCTGTACTCGTCGCACGAGTCGCACCAGGTGTTCCTGCGCGAATTCACGCTACGCGACGGCAAGCCAGTCGCCACGGGCCGATTGCTGGAAGGCCAGAACGGCGGCCCGCCGACCTGGGCGGACATCAAGGCTCAGGCTCGCAACATTTTCGGCATCGAGTTGGCCGACAGTGACGTGACGCGTATCCCCTTGCTGGCCGCAGACCTGTACGGCAATTTCATCCCAGGTGCGAATGGCCTGCCGCAACTCGTCACGGCAACCGGCTTGGTCGAAGGCAATACAGCAGCGCCGGTGTCGGCGAGCCTCGCCCTCGCGACCGGGCATGCCTTCCTGATGGACATCGCGCACACCGCCGCACCGGGCATGGTCGACCACGACCGCAACCCCGGGACGCCGATGATTGCGCGTACCGCCGATGCCGATGACGTCGCCGGCAATGCCATCGGGGTGAATGAATTCGGTGTCGCGACCACCTACGACGACGAGCTGCTTGCCAAGCACTACATCGTCGGTGACGGCCGCGGCAACGAGAACATCGGCCTCACCGCCGTCCACCACCTGTTCCATTCCGAGCACAATCACCGCATCGACCAAATCAAGAACGAACTGCTGATCAGCGGTGACTTGGCGGCATTGAACGAGTACCTCGCCGTGGCGGTGACCGCCATCCCGACGCTTCAGGCCGACATCGACGCTCTGGTGTGGAGCGGCGAGCGCCTGTTCCAGGCGGCGCGCTTTGCCACGGAAATGTGGTATCAGCACTTCGTGTTCGAAGAGTTCGCGCGCACCGTCTCGCCGGACATCGACGCGTTCGTGTTCTCGAACACCGTCAACCTCGACCCGGCAATCGTCGCGGAATTTGCCCACGTGGTCTACCGCTTCGGCCATTCCATGCTGAACGAAACGGTGGACTTGCTCTCGCCGGACGGCCAGTCGCTGACGCAAGTCGGCTTGATCGAGGCCTTCCTGAACCCGGTGATGTACGAACAGAGTGGCGTGGATTCGGCGGCGGCTGCCGGCGCCATCATCCGCGGCATGACCCGTCAAACGGGCAACGAGATCGATGAGTTCCTGACCAGCGCGCTGCGCAATAACTTGGTCGGTCTTCCCCTGGACCTCGGCACCCTCAACATCGCCCGCGGTCGCGAGACCGGCGTGCCGACGCTGAATGAGGCTCGCGCCCAGTTCTTCGAGCAGACCGGTGATAGCCGTCTGGCTCCTTACACGTCCTGGGCTCAGTTCGCCCAGTTCCTGAAGAATCCGGCGTCCATCATCAACTTCGTGGCGGCCTACGGCACGCACCCGACGATCCTGGCGGCAACGACCGCAGAAGCCAAGCGTGACGCGGCCATGCTGATCGTCATGGGTGGCGCTGGCGCCCCCACGGACCGGCTGGACTTCCTCAATGCGCGCGGCACGTGGGCCGCGTCCACCACGCAGGGCGCCTCGCTCGGTGGCCTGAACGATGTCGACTTCTGGATCGGTGGTCTGGCCGAGAAGAAGATGGCGTTCAGCGGCATGCTGGGCAGCACCTTCAACTTCGTGTTCGAAGTACAGCTGGAAAAGCTGCAGGCAGCAGACCGTTTCTACTACCTCAGCCGCACCCAAGGCATGAACCTGCTGAACCAGCTGGAAAACGACTCGTTCGCGAACTTCGTCAAGCGAAACACCGACCTTGGCGCGGACGACGCCACCCACCTGCCGAACTCCATTTTCCGCACCCCGGCCTACATCTTCGAAATGGATCTGGCGCGCCAGTCCATCTCGGACCCGAAGCCCACCGACATCTTCCTGGGCGCCGTCCAGGGTTCGCCGGTCATTCGTCAGGACACGAATGGCGACGGTGTGAACGACTGGCTCGAGTACACGGGCAGCGAGCACGTGGTGCTCGGTGGCACGGACGCCGATGACACCATCATCGGTGGCGAGGGCGACGACACCATCTGGGGTGACGGCGGCAACGACCGTCTCGAAGGCGGCTACGGCATCGACTCCATCAAGGGCGGTGACGGCGACGACATCATCACCGACGGCGGCACCGACGCCGGCGCTGGCGAAATCCACCATGGCGATGGCGGCAACGACGTGATGAACGGCGGCCAGGGCCTCGACCTGCTGTTTGGTGGCACCGGCAACGACTTCATCTTCGGCGGCGCCGACGGCAAGCACATCTCCGGCATGGAAGGCGATGACTTCCTCTCCGGCTCGACCGGTTCCAACGTCATGGCCGGTAACGAGGGCGATGACTGGATGGAAGGCGGTGACGGCTCGGCGGGCTTCGACGGCATGGCCGGCGACAACTCCGAACTGTTCTTCAACAGCGAAATCATCGGTCATGACGTCATGGACGGTCGCGAGGGCGACACCGACTACGACGGCGAGTCGGGTGACGACATCATGGTCCAGCGCGATGGCATCCAGCGCAATAACGGCATGGCCGGCTTCGACTGGGTCATCAACAAGTACGCCACCGCGGGCCAGGACATCGACCTCGGTCGTCCCATCTTTGCCAACCAGCAGGCGAACATCCTGCGCGACCGCTACGACTTGGTGGAAGGCGCCTCCGGTTCGAAGTTCAACGACGTCATCCTCGGTCGTGACACGGCGCTAGGCGGCTATGACGGTGGTAACGCCGCCATGCCGTTCCCTGATGCGCCGTTTGCGGCTTACTCCAACGCTTTGCTCCAGGAAGGCGTAGATCGCATCAATGGCTTCGCCGAACTCGTGAAGCATCTGGAACGGGTCACCTTTACGGTGTCTGGCCGAACGGTCACCGCTGTGGTCTCCGACAATGCCAACATCGTCCGCGATGCCAACGGCAACGTCACCGACCTGATCGACGGCGGCGAAACCGCTAGCGACATCCTCCTTGGCGGTGGCGGCTCAGACGTCATCCAGGGTAAGGCCGGCAACGACATCATCGATGGCGACCGCCACCTGAACGTGCGCATCGCGATCGACGACCCGAACTTCCCGAACGCGACTGCCGACAGCATGACCGGTAAGGTCTACGACAGCGTCACCGGCGCCACTCTCTACGGCGGCAGGACACTGTCTGCGCTGATGGTGGACCGGACCCTGAACCCGGGGCAGCTGTCTATCGTCCGGGAGATCCTGGATGGTGACGCCAACAACACCGCGAACGACGTGGCCGTCTACTCCGGCTTGCGGACCGACTACACCTTCACGCGTGACACCGTCAACGGTGTGGATACTGTTCGTGACAACCGTGCACCCGATGGCCGGGTCTTGACCGACGGCGTCGACCGTCTCATCAACATCGAAACCCTGCGCTTCTCCAACGGCGCAGGTGGTACGGTGGACGTGAGCTTCGCCGAGCTGTTCAACCGCACGGCAACGGGGCAGGCAGGTGTAAGCACTGCCGCGAGCGCGGCCGGCTTGACGCTGACAGGCGTCGCCGACGGCATCCTCGACCAGGATCTCGTCACGGCGAACAACCCGACCGGCTCGGCCGCGGGCGCCAGCAACATCACGGTGACCTGGTCGTTCCCCACGACGACGCCAGCCAACACGGCGTTCACGCGGAATGCCGATGGCAGCTTGTTCCTCGCCCAGACGCCTCTGGCGGGAACGCTGGTACGCATGACGGTCAGCTACACCGACTCATTCGGCTATCGCGAGTCGGTGAGCCGCGACTTCCTGGTGAATGTCAGCAGCGACGTCAACAACACCCTCAGCGGTACGGATTCGACCACCGTTGGCGACTTGATCCACGGCCGCAACGGTGCGGACACGATCAACGCGCTGGGTGGCGATGACATCGTCGAGGGTGGCGATGGCAACGACACCATCAACGGTGGTGCAGGTGCCGACTTGCTCCGTGGCGGTGCCGGCAACGACACCTTCCGGGCGGCCAACGGTGACGGCAACGACACCATCGACGGCGGTGCCGGAACCGACACCCTGAATACCACTGATAGCAATGCCGCCATGACCATTAACTTGGCCACCGGCATCGCCAGCAGTGCAGAAACAGGCACGGACCGTCTAACCGGCATTGAGAACGTCACGACCGGTGCGGGCGACGACGTCATCACCATCAACGGCGGCGCCAGCACCATCAACGTGGGGCTCGGCAACAACACCGTCATCGTTGGGGCAGATGACGTTCGCGATGCCATCGTGGGCAACGTCATCGGCACCGATACTGCCGACTACTCCGCGTATACGACCGGATTGACGGCGACTCTCTCGCTAGTCGTCACCAGTACGGTCGTTGGCAGCGGCACCACGACGGCGAACTCGGACACCCTCCAGTTCTTCGACAACTTTACTGGCGGTTCCGGGAATGACACGCTGAACGGCCATAGCCTCACCAACGTGCTTCGCGGCGGGGCCGGCAATGACACTCTGTCAGGCGATGCCGGCAACGACACCCTGGATGGTGGCACCGGGAACGATGTGCTGCGCGGCGGCACCGGCTTTGACCAATTGACTGGTGGTGCAGGCAACGACCTCTTTGCCTACAACGCAGTCAATGAGTCAGCACCGGGTAGCGTCGACTTGATCCTCGACTTCATCAAAGGCGAGGACCGTATCGACCTATCGGCCATCGACGCCAACTCGGCCACCACCGGCAATCAGGCCTTCAACTTTATCGGTGACGCGGCGTTCACTGCACAGAACCAGAACGGTAGTGTGCGGTGGTTCTATGACGCGGTGAATAACGTCACGGTGGTTGAAGTCAGCAACGATGCCGACGTGGCACCTGAGATGCGCCTCCAGATTACCGGTCGCGTTGAACTGAGTGCTTCCGACTTCGTCTTGTAACGGACGAACACCCTGCCGTCCGCAACCCAGCGGACGGCAGGTCATCCCTGCCCCCCCCTCCTTTAGTCCTCACGAGATTCCCCCCATGAAATCCAAGGATTCGACATCTCCCAGCGAGATCCTGATTGCCCTGCGTGAATTCCGCAGTGCTTTCAAGTCCGTGGGCGCCTTCAGCGCCGTCATTAACCTATTGATGCTGGCACCTTCGCTGTACATGCTTCAGGTCTACGACCGGGTGCTAGCCAGCGGCAACCGTACCACCCTACTCATGCTCACACTGCTGATGGTGGGAGCGTTCCTCGCCATTGGTGCGCTCGAATTGGTCCGCAGCTTCGTGCTTATCCGTATCGGAGCACGCCTGGACCAGCGCTTGTCCGAACGCGTCTATACCGCCGCCTTCGAGCAAAACTTAAAGCGGGTTGGTGGCAATGCCGGCCAGGCCCTGTCCGACCTCACCAACCTCCGTCAGTTTCTTAGCGGCAGCGGGCCACTCGCCTTCTTTGACGCTCCGTGGTTCCCGATTTACCTGTTGGTAATCTTCCTCTTCAACCCTTGGCTTGGCTTGTTCGCCCTGGTCGGTACCTTGGTACTGGTGGCCTTGGCGGTGCTGAACGAGCGTTCGTCCGGCCCGCCGCTCGCTGAATCCAACAGTCTGTCGTTCGCTTCAAACGGCATGGCCACGAACAATCTGCGCAACGCAGAAGTGATTGAAGCCATGGGTATGCTGTCAGGCCTCATGCGGCGCTGGCAGACCGTGCACTCGCGTTCTCTGCAACTACAGGGACAGGCCAGCGACAAGGCCGGTGTCATCAGCGCCTGGAGCAAATTTACCCGGACGACGATGCAGTCCGCGGTGCTCGGCCTCGGCGCTCTCTTGGTGCTACAGGGGCAAATGACGCCCGGCATGATGGTGGTTGCCTCGATCCTCGTGGGTCGTGGGCTCGCCCCCGTAGATCAACTGATTCAGGTCTGGAAGCACTGGTCGTCCACGCGTAGCTCTTACCAGCGCTTGTCCGAGTTACTCGATGCAAACCCCTCGCGTGCTGTGGGGATGCCGCTGCCTGCCCCGACCGGCAAGGTCGTGGTCGAAGGCGTTACCGCGGTGCCCCCTGGAGCCGCAGTTCCCTCGATTCGTGGGCTGAGCTTTCAACTCGAAGCCGGCGACGTCCTCGGCGTCATCGGGCCGAGCGGGGCTGGCAAGTCGACACTCGCTCGACTGTTGGTCGGTGTTTGGCCACCCGTAGCGGGCCACGTCCGCCTGGATGGAGCCGAAGTGCACCACTGGCCCAAGCACGAACTGGGGCCGCATCTCGGCTATCTGCCGCAAAACATCGAGCTGTTCGCCGGCACGGTCAGCGAAAACATCGCGCGGTTCGGCAGTGTCGACCCTGAGCAGGTCGTCAAAGCTGCGCAGCGCGCCGGTGTCCACGAGATGGTACTGCGACTCCCGCAAGGCTACGACACCCTGCTCGGCGATAGTGGCGCGGGACTCTCCGGCGGCCAACGCCAACGCCTCGGGCTCGCCCGTGCGCTCTACGGGGACCCGGCCTTCGTGGTATTGGATGAGCCCAACTCGAACCTGGACGACGCAGGTGAATCTGCCCTCGTCACGGCGATTTCCGACCTCCGTCAACGCGGTCGTACCGTGGTCCTCATCACCCATCGCAGCACCGTCCTCGGTGCCTCCAACAAACTGCTGGTGCTGGCCGAAGGCGCTCCACGCCTCTTCGGCGCTACCCGCGAAGTGATGGCAGAACTCATGCGACTTAACAATCAGCCAGTCTCTTCGCGCGCGTCGACTTCGCCCCCGGTGGCTACCGCCACCGTTGCCGCTGCCCAGACAGGAGAAGCCAAATGAACCTTCTTGCTAACTTGGACGTCAATTCCGACTCCCTCTCCGACCAGTCGAATGGCCCGTCAGCGGCCATCGATCACCAGCGTTACATCCGGCTCGGCTGGACCGTCATTCTGGGTGGTGTACTCACTTTCTTCATCTGGGCCAGTGTGGCCCCCCTCGACCAGGGCGTTCCCATGTCGGGCACGGTCACCGTTGAATCGAGCAGCAAGGCGATTCAGCACTCTTCCGGCGGCACCGTCGAAGCAATTCTGGTGCGCGAAGGCCAGCGGGTGCGTGCCGGTGATGTACTCGTGAAGATGAATGCGGTGCAATCCACCGCTGATGTGGATACCGCGCGCGCTCAGTACTTCACTGCAGCGGCCGCCACGGCACGCCTCCTTGCGGAAAGGGACGGGCTACGTAGCCTGACCCTGCCCGCCGAACTTGAAGGCTTCCGTGACAATGCCACCTTCGCGCAGGCGTGGATGGTGCAGCAACAGTTGTTCAACTCGCGGCGTGCGTCGCGCCTCGGTGAACTGGCCGCCTTGCAGGAAAGCATCGAGGGCCTGCGGCTCCAGGCACGCGGACTCCAACAAGCAGTAGCCAGCAAGCAGCAACAGCTCGACTACATGGAAGAGCAGTTGGTGGGCGTCCGTGGGTTGAGCCGGGATGGATTCGTTGCCCGCAACCGTCTGCTGGACCTCGAGCAGGCGCGCGCACAGACCAACTCCGCTTTAGCGGCGGACACAGGGACCCTCGGTCGCACCCGTCGCCAGATCGCCGAGCTGGAACTGACCCGTGGACAGCGCGCTCAGGCTTTTCAGGAGCAGGTGCGTACGCAGCTGGCTGAAGCACAGAGCCAGACGTCTGCCCTCGGTAGCCGCCTGACCGGGCTGGACCATAGCCTGTCCAACGAGGTGTTGCGTGCGCCGGTGGATGGCGTGGTCATGGGCCTTAGCGTGTTTGCACGTGGCGCCGTGGTCGGTCCGGGCATGAAACTGATGGATATCGTCCCCAGCGATGACCCACTCGTGGTCGAGGGTCGACTGCCCGTCCACCTGGTAGACAACATCGGGCCCGGCTTGGCGGTGGAGTTGATGTTCTCTGCCTTCAACCAGAACACCACCCCCCATATCCCCGGCGAAGTCATCCAGGTCTCAGCCGACCGGTTAGTGGATGAGCGCACTGGCGAGCCGTATTTCAAGGCACTCGTCAAGGCGACACCGGAGGGCATGCGCCTCCTGAAGGATCAGCGGGTCCAAGCAGGTATGCCAGTGGAACTGTTCGTCAAGACCGGGGAACGGACTTTGGCGGGCTACCTCCTGAAGCCGCTGGCCGATCACCTCAAGATGTCGATGTCGGAGGATTGAGCATGAATCTTCCGACTTCTCTGCAGGCCTTGTCGGCCCGCAACCGCGGGCATAGATACGGCACGCTCGCCGTAGTAACCACCGGGCTGTGTGTACTCGCGGGGTTGCTCGCACCGCGGGCAGCCCATGCCGCTACCCGGGCGGCCCCGGTAACCAGTTTCATGGACGCTTACCAGGGCGCGCTCGCCAGCGATCCGGTCTTCCGCGCTGCTGGGTTCGAGCGGGATGCAGGTCGCGAGGAGCGAGCGCTGGGACGCTCCGCGCTGTTGCCGACAATCTCTGCCAACTACGGCAAGAACCGCAACCGCGCAGACCTCGACTACAGCACGCCGTTGGGACCGGCCTCTGAGGAGCGCCGCTACAACAGCGAATCGGGAAGCGTTCAGTTGACCCAACCGCTGTTGGACCTCGAAGCCATCAACCGCGCACGTCGCGGCTCGGCTATCGCTGAGGCAAGCGATGCGCGGTTCGAATCCGCGCGTCACGAACTGATGCTGCGGACATTCACGCTATACGCCGAGGCCAATCAGGCACAGACGGAGTTGCAACTGGCATTGGCCCAACGGGATGCACTGGCCCGGCAACGCGAAAGCAACCGTCGCTTAATGACCAGCGGCGAGGGTACCGTGACGGATACGCTCGAGACCCAGGCCCGTTTGGATCTGGCAGAGGCCGAGGTGATTGCTACCCAAGACAAGGTAGAGGCGTCACGTGAGGCCCTGGCTATCGCCATTGGTCAGGAAATACGGTCGCTGGCACCTCTTAAGAACGATTTCCGGCCCGAGGCACTCCCGATAGCGCCCTTGGGAGAGCTGCTCGCGGCAATCGACACTTACAGCCCAAGCGTGACCGAACAACGCTTGCAGTTAGCCGCCGCGGGGCATGAGGCTTCACGGGCGCGCGCCGCACGCCTACCGAAGCTGGAGCTGGTAGCCAACCTCTACCGCGCCAACTCGGACACCATCAGCACCTTCCAGCAAGAGTCGCTGACCACTGCCGTAGGCTTGCAGTTGCGGGTACCGCTTTATTCCGGTGGCGCCATGGCGGCGAGTGTCAAACAGGCAGTGGCTGGTAGAAACCGCGCTGCGGCCGTGCTGGAAGCGACGACGCAGGAAAGTCGCGTCATGCTGCGTCAACATCGTAACGCACTGGTCAGCGGACGCAGCCGGATTGCCGCGCTGCAGGTGTCGCTCGACTCGGCTGCATTGCTCATTGATGCGACCGAACGCAGTGCCAGCGCTGGAGCGAGAACGAACCTCGATGTGCTGCAAGCGCGCAGCCAGTGGTACCAAGTGCGCCGCGACCTGTCGCTGGCACGGTACCAGTATCTCGTTGCCTACCTCGAGTTGCGTCGCACCGCAGGCCTGCTCGACGAAGGGGACCTGCGATTAGTCGCCCAACAGTTCCAGGAAAGCTCGGCGCCGGGGGGTGCCGAGTAGCCAGGGGGCGGCGGCGCGGTCCGGGGGGGCCGCGCCGCCATTTTCCTGTGTTAAGCGAGTGGCTGCGGCCGCTCACCAATCTCCATGTACGTCATGATGGCCTGACACAGCCGTTGCGTGCCTTCGCCAGTGACGCCGGAGATACGGAACACCGGACCCTTGAAGCGCAGGCGCCGCACAATTTCCTTACAACGCTTGTCCGCGTCCTCGGGCGTCAACAGGTCCATCTTGTTCAGCACCAGCCAGCGCTCACGCGCGGCTAGGCCAGCATCGAACTTCTTCAGTTCCGCGAAGATAGAACGCGCACCCACCACCGGATCGGCCTCCGGGTCCGGCGGGGCAATGTCCACCAAGTGCAGCAGCACGCGCGTACGCTGCAGATGCTTCAGGAAGCGAATACCAAGGCCCGCGCCTTCCGCAGCGCCTTCGATGAGCCCCGGGATGTCCGCCATGACGAAGCTGCGGGCGATGCCCACGCTCACTACGCCCAAGTTCGGATGCAAAGTGGTAAACGGGTAGTCCGCTACGCGCGGGCGGGCATTCGACACGGCGCGGATGAGGGTGCTCTTGCCGGCATTCGGCAGGCCCAATAGCCCGACGTCGGCGATGACCTTCATTTCGAGGCGCAGGGTACGCTTCTCGCCGGGCAGGCCCGTGCCCACCTTGCGCGGGGCGCGGTTCGTGCTGCTCTTGAAGCGCACGTTGCCCCAGCCGCCCTTGCCGCCCTTAACCACCAGTAGCTCGTCGCCTTCCTTAGAAAGGTCGCCCAGTACCTCCTGGGTGTCCTCGTCCGTCACCGTCGTGCCCACCGGCACCGTCACGTAGAGGTCGTCACCGGCCGGACCGGAGCAGTCGTTGGAGGTGCCAGCTTCGCCGTTGCGGGCCTTGTAGACCTTCGAGATACGGAAGTCCGCCAGCGTGTTCACGCCTTCCGCGGCGCGCAGGTAGACGTCGCCGCCGTGCCCGCCGTCGCCACCATCCGGCCCGCCGAAAGGAATGCACTTTTCGCGACGAAAACTGAGGCAGCCGCGCCCACCGGCACCGGCCGACACTTTGACCAAGGCTTCGTCGACGAATTTCATTTTTCAGTCTCCGGAAAGCAAAACCCCGGCCGAGGCCGGGGTTCTACGGGCAGCGAACTGCTGAAACTGCCTCAGGCAGCCAGCGGCTCGATGCTGACGAAGGTGCGCTGTTCAGGGCCCTTCTTCTGGAACGCCACATTGCCCTCGATGAGCGCAAACAAGGTGTGGTCCGTGCCGACACCGACATTGCGGCCGGCCTTGTAGAGGGTGCCGCGCTGGCGGATGAGGATATTGCCGGCGAGCACGTGTTCGCCGCCGAACTTCTTCACGCCCAGACGCTTGCTGTGCGACTCGCGGCCGTTCTTGGTACTGCCGCCTGCCTTTTTATGTGCCATGGCTTGTTACATCCTGCAAAACATGAAAACTGGGAAACCAAACCGCAAACGCGGCAGCTTTTAGCCACCGCGCCCGCAGCAGAATTTAGGCCGAGATGCCGGTGACCTTGATCAGCGTGTACTGCTGGCGGTGACCCTTCTCGCGCTTGTAGTGCTTGCGGCGACGGAACTTGACGATGACGACCTTGTCCGCCTTACCGTGGGCTTCCACGGTGGCCGTGACCTTGGCGCCAGCCACGAGCGGCTTGCCGACCTTGATGTCGGCGCCAGCGCCCACGAGGAGAACCTGGTCGAATTCGACCGTGGCACCAGCCTCCGCCTCGAGTTTCTCGATGCGAACGACCGTACCCTCGCTGACGCGGTACTGCTTACCGCCCGTGTTGATGACCGCAAACATGTGCTTGAACCTTGGTGCGAAACATTGACAAGAGGCCAGCCCCAAAGGGAGGCCCCGGAAAGAGCCCGGAATTTTAATCGGAACAAGCCCTTGGGTCAAATCGGCACTACCCCGGGGTTGGGCTGCCGCCCGGGGGGTGCTAAGATGGGGAGGTGAACGCCGTCCCCCAACCCATCCAGCAACCCGACGCACAAGGAAGCGTGCCGGTAGACCCCGCCACCCTTTTGGCGGCCATCCGCGCCCCGGTCCGGGAGGACCTGGCCGCTGTCGACCATGCCATTCGCACCGAATTGGCCTCGGATGTGGTGCTGGTCAACAGCATAGCCGAATACATCATCGGTGCCGGCGGCAAGCGCCTGCGCCCCCTGCTGGTGGTCCTGGCGGCCCGGGCCGCCGGTTATGCCGGTCAGGACCACGCGAGCGCCGCCGCGCTGGTCGAGTTCATCCACACCGCCACCCTCCTCCACGACGACGTAGTGGACGAAAGCAGCCAGCGCCGTGGCCGGGACACCGCCAACGAGGTGTTCGGCAGCACCGCCAGCGTTCTGGTCGGGGATTTCCTCTACAGCCGCGCCTTCCAGATGATGGTGAAGCTGGACCGTATGGCCATCATGGCCATTCTGGCGGACGCCACCAACACCATCGCCGCCGGCGAGGTGCTGCAGCTCATGAACTTGCGCGACCCCGACACCACCGAAGAGCGCTACTTCGAAGTCATTTACCGCAAGACTGCCCGCCTGTTCGAGGCTGGCGGCGAAGTAGCCGGCGTACTCGCCGGTGCCAGCCCGGCGGTGTGCAGCGCGCTGGCCACCTACGGCAAGCATCTCGGCAACGCGTTCCAGTTGGTAGACGACGCTCTCGACTACCGCAGTGACGTGGGCGAGCGCGGCAAGAACCTCGGCGATGACCTCGCCGAAGGCAAACCGACCCTGCCGCTGATTCATGCGCTACGCCATGCCACGCCGGCCCAGCAAGCGCTGATCCGCCAAGTCATCGAGTTCGGCGGCCTCGAATATCTGGATGAAATCACCGCCACGATTGAATCAACTGGCGGTCTGACCTATACTGCGAGGCTTGCTGAAGACGAGGCACTGCGGGCCTCAGCTGCGCTGGAGGGTCTCCCCGGGTCCCCCTACAAAGAAGCGCTGCTGTCTCTCGCACGGTTCGCGGTTATCCGCAATACGTAAGCCCAGTCGGGATGTAGCTCAGCCTGGTAGAGCACTACGTTCGGGACGTAGGTGTCGCAGGTTCAAATCCTGTCATCCCGACCACTTTTGTCTTCCACCCCTCATGCGTATCCCCGAAGCCCTCCAAGTTCTCCTCGATGACGGCATCATCGACGAGGTGCGTCGCCAGCTGAAAAGCGGCAAGGAAGCTTCCGTTTACGTGGTGCGCTGCGGCAAGGAAGTGCGCTGTGCCAAGGTCTACAAGGACATGGGCACGCGTAGCTTTCAGGCACGCGCGCAGTACCAGGAAGGTCGCAAAGTGCGCGGCAGCCGTCAGGCCCGCGCCATGGCCAAGAGCACCAGCTACGGCCGCAAGGAACAAGAATCCGCCTGGAAGAACACCGAGGTAGACGCGCTCTATCAGCTCGTTGCCGCCGGTGTACGCGTGCCGCAGCCTTTCGGCTTCTTCAGCGGCGTGCTGCTCATGGAGTTGGTCACGGACGCGCAAGGCCACTCGGCCCCGCGCCTCGGCGAAGTGGATCTAGCGCCGGAACAGGCCCGCGAGTTCCACGCGTTTCTCATTCATCAGGTCGTACGCATGCTTTGCGTCGGCCTCATCCACGGCGACCTGTCCGAGTTCAACGTGTTGGTGGGCCCCGAAGGCCCCGTCATCATCGACCTGCCGCAAGCGGTGAACGCCGCCGCCAACAACAATGCACTCGCAATGCTCCAGCGAGATGTGGGCAACATCACCGAAACGCTAGGCCGCTTCGCGCCGGAACTCCTGGCAACGGACTACGCCAACGAGATGTGGGCGCTGTTCGAGCAAGGTTTGCTGCTCCCCGAAACGCCGTTGACTGGCGTGTTCGTGAAAGACGAGAGCGAAACCAATGTGGACGAAATCGTCATGGCCATCGACGAAGCGCGCGAAGAAGCCATACGGCGCGAACTGGCTCGTGCGGCGGCACTCGAGCCGGACAACGACTGAGAGCGGAACCCGGGCGCGCTACTTCGCGCCCAAGTAGTCCACCGCCACCGTTGCGAGCGCAGCTACACCCACCTTCAACGCCGCGTCGTCCACTTTGAACAACGGCGAGTGGTTGGCCGCGGCATCGGCTTCGCTCAAACCTGGCGGGTTCACGCCCAGGAAAAAGAAGAACCCCGGCACTTTTTCCTGATAGACGGCGAAGTCTTCCGCCACCAAACCCGGCACTGCCTCCTTCACCGCCGTGGCGCCCACTTCCGGGCGACGTAGCGAGGGCAGCATACGGTCCACCAAGGCAGGGTCGTTGAAGGTGACCGGTGCGCCGCCGTAAACCTGCACCTCGGCTGTGAGCCCGGAGGCTGCAGCGATATTGGTCGCGGTGCGCTCCAAACGCTGCGCCATATCGACCATCTGCGCCGGGTCGAGGCTGCGGATGGTGCCTTCCAGCACCACTTCGTCCGGAATGATGTTGCTACGAATGCCGCCATGCACGGAACCGACACTGATGAGCGCGGGTCCCTTGGTGAGGTCCACTTGTCGCGAGGGAATGAACTGCAGCGCCGTGACAATTTGCGCGGCGGTGATGACCGGGTCCTTACCAGCCCAAGGCATGGCGCCATGGGTCTGCTGGCCTTTCACTTTGATACGGAACATGCGCGCACCGGCCATGGCGCCGCCGTGACGATAAGCCAAGGTGCCCGAGGTGCGCGGCATGACATGCAAACCGAACACGGCCTGAACCGGCGGATGGTCCAGTGCGCCTTCCTTCACCATCATGGCGGCACCGCCGTCCTCCCCGAGCGGCGGGCCTTCTTCCGCCGGCTGGAACAGGAACACCACCGTGCCGCGCACCTTTGCGCGCATGCCGGCGAGCACTTCCGCCGCCCC
Source organism: uncultured Pseudomonadota bacterium (assembly GCA_903858165.1). GTDB lineage: Bacteria > Pseudomonadota > Gammaproteobacteria > Steroidobacterales > Steroidobacteraceae > CAIOHZ01. Next base: position 6,592 of record CAIOHZ010000130.1, on the reverse strand, counting down.
CATCAGCATGGCGGTATGCGCGTCATGGCCGCAGGCATGCATGACGCCCACTTGCTGCCCGCCGTACTCCGTGCGCACCGTGGAAGCGAACGGCAAGCCTGCAGGCTCCGTCACCGGCAGCGCGTCCATGTCCGCACGCAAAGCCACGACGGGCCCGGGCAGCCCGCCCTTCAGGACGCCCACCACGCCGGTATGCGCCACGCCGGTGCGAACCTCGTCGAACTTCAGCGACCGCAACTGTTCGGCCACCAGCGCCGCCGTACGGAATTCGCGGTTACCCAACTCCGGGTGCTGGTGAATGTCGTGGCGCCACGCGATGACTTTCGGCTCTACCTGCGCCGCACGTTGTTGAATGTCCGTGTGGAGCGTGGCAGCCGTGGCAGGCAGCAAACCGCAAGCGGCAACGACGGCTAGCAAAGCGGACGAAAAGCGCATGGAAACTCCCGACGAAACAAACTGAACTTTAAGTTCGCACCGTATGCCCGCACTCCGGGCAGGTCAAGTCAAGGCGCCGGCCGGAAGCTTGGGTTGACGCACTCAACCCAACTCCAGTCCGCCTGCCCGCAGCGTGCGCCGCTCCACGGCAGCTTCCACCACGGCCGCTGTGCCAGCCACCACCGTGACGCGTCGGCTGGCACGCGTAACGGCGGTATAGAGCAGTTCGCGCGTCAGGTGCGGCGAAGGCTCGGGACCCAGCGCTACCACCACTTGCCCAAACTCGGAGCCTTGGCTTTTGTGGATGGTGAGCGCAAACGCTGTTTGAACGTCGGCAAGACGCGAAGTGCCAACGGAGCGCACGCTGTCGCCCTCCGCAAACCACGCGCGCCAACCGCCTTCAGGCGAGCGCAGCACGAGGCCCACATCGCCATTGGCAACGCCGACGGAAGAATCGTTGCGCGTCACCATGACCGGGCGGCCCTCGTACCAGTCGCCGGAGAGATGGATGAACCCCTGCTTCGCAAGAGCCTGCTCGACAGCCTGGTTCAAGCCCTCCACACCCCAGGGACCTTCCCGGACTGCACACAACACGCGGCAAGTATCGAACTGCCGCAACAATTCGCAGGCCCAAGGCTTGAAGTCTTCTGCCTTGGCAGGGCGAGCTTGGAGCCACTGGGCGTAGGCCAAGTAGCCCGAAGAATGCATCGCCGTGCTGTCGATGGCTGCTGGCGTGACTGGCGACGTGATTGGCGACGTGGCCAGCGACTTGGTCGGTGTTACCGTCGGCGGCACCCCCTCCGGCATCCGCTGCGGTACCACTGCAGCGACGACCTGAGAAGGCGTGCCTGCAGCCAGACAAGTGGTGGCGGAATCGCTATTGAACGCCGCCCAAACATCCCGGACGCTTCCGGCGTTGATGGCCGCCGCCAAAGTCCCGATGGGCTTGGAAAAACGCAGGCTGCGCTGCAACTTCACCACGCGCGCCTGCAAAGGCGAACCGGCAGGCGCCGCACACAAATCCGCCAGCACGGCACCAGCCTCCACGCTCTCGAGCTGGTCCGGGTCTCCCAGCAACACCAGCAGCGCGGTGGCCGGCAAGGCCGCAAGCACCGCATCCATCATTTCCAAATCCACCATCGACGCTTCGTCAATGAAAAGCACATCGCAATCGATGGGGTGCCCCGCATCTCGCTTGAAGGCGCGGGTGTCCGGACGCGCCCCCAGCAAACGGTGCAGGGTTTGCGCGGCCGGCAGCTGCTCCGCACGCACAGATGCCGGCAAGGCTTCGCCAAACTGCTGTGCCAGTTCGCCCAGCGCCTTGGCGATGGACTGGTGAAGACGGCCCGCCGCTTTGCCCGTGGGTGCCGCCAGAGCGACCCGGAGCGGCGCACCTTCGGCGTGCGCGTGCAACAACTGCAGCAGCGTATACAGACGTGCGGCGGTATACGTCTTGCCTGTACCAGGACCACCGGTGATGAGCACCACCTTGCCGCCCAGGCCCACTTCGCAGGCCTCATGCTGCCAATCGGTTTCACCTTGCACTCGCGGGAACAAGCGCGGAAGCCATTCTTCCTTCAACGCGTGCTGTGCCGCAGACCACTCTTGGCGCGTGCTGGCGCGGGCCAAGAGGTCCTTTGTCACGCGCCGTTCGCTATTCCAGAAGCGGCGTAGGTAAAGCCGACCATGGCGCCAAACCAAAGGGACCACTGCAGCGCTGCCTGAGGGCAACAACTCCGGAGTGGCGTCCACCAGCCAGTGTTCGTACCACGCAGGGTCGGCGGTGGTGAGCGCGGACCACCACGCGCGCAATTCCGCCAAGGCTTCCGGCTCGAAACCGAGCAACTCACCGCTGCCGGCAACCAGTTCCTGAAGGGGCAGGCAACAGTGCCCACGTCCTTCCAGCTTCGATAACAGCGCGGACGCCAACAGCAAGGGCAGCGGCACGGCGGGCGCAAGTACACCGCCCTCCGGAGGACATTGGCCCGGCAGCGCTGCCATGAAACGTGCAAAGGCTACGTCCAAGCGCCGCAGCCAACCGCGTTCCCGCCAGCCTTCCAGCCGAGCCAACACGGCCTGTGCTTCGGAATTCAGCCAGCCGGTATTCATGGCCCGCTCCCTACCGCCGGCAAGCGACGCTCGAGCGCCTCCAACACCTCCCAAGGCGGGGTGATGGTGGCGCAGCCATGGGCAGTGCCCGCGGTGCCACGCAGGAACAAGTAAACAGCCCCGCCCAACTGTTCCTGCGGGCGGTAAGCCGCGCCGAGCCGTGCCTGCAATTGCCGGTGCAAGGCCAAGAGGTACAACACCGCCTGCACGTCATAGCGGTGCTTAGCAATCGCCTCATCCATCGCCGCGGGTGTGTAGGCTGCATCGTCGGCACCGAGCCGGTTGGACTTGTAGTCCAACACCCAATAGCGCCCCTCGTGTTCGAACACCAGGTCCATCACGCCTTTCAATAAACCGCGCAGCGCAACGCCGGACAAGGCGGAACGCTCCAGGCCCGGCAAAATGTGGCGCGTACAGAGCTGGTCGATTTCGGTAGGCACCAGTCCATCAGCGGGCATCCAGAATTCCATCTCGGGAACTGTGTGAGACAACTGCGCCAGCGTCACGGGCTTGGCCGACACAGGGTTGGTCGACATAGGGTTGCTCGATACGGGCAACGGCGACGACACCACCGCGCTCAACAGTTCGACGACATCTGCGGAGTGCTCACGCCATGCCGTGCGTTCGCAGCGCGCCATCAGTTCGCGCTGCACCGCCGCGGCCTGTTCGCTGCCACTGCCAAGCGCGAATTTTTCTTCCGCCAGCCACTCGAGCTGCTTGTGCAGAAAATCGCCGTGCACGGCGCCGGCCGGGAACCGATGACGCGCGGGAAGCATTGCCAAGGCCGGTGTATCACTTGTGCCCGGCGACGGCGCGACGCGCGGCCCGTCTTCCGGTTCGTCGTTGCGGCGTTCGCGAGCCCGCGAATCCGTATCGGGCGAAGACGCAGCGGCAGCAACAGCGGGTGCGCCAGCGGCACGCGAAGGGCCATGCGCGCTACGCACCAAGCCGGAATAGCTGTGCAGGGTCCAGTAGCGTTCGAATTCCGCGGTATACGGTAGCGCTGGCACCAGGGCACTCGCGCTTGCAACCGCCTCGAGCTCCACGGCCAGCGGCACCCGTTCCTCTACCGCAGCAGGAGTTTCCACGGCGACGTCCGCATGCCGTGCCGCGAAGGACTTCACGGCCTCGACGCACGACTCTGCCTTCGTGGGTTCGCTCGCATGGAGCAGGTAGCCGAGCGCACTGCCCGCCCACACACACTTCGGACTAGTGCCAATACAGAGGGTGGGCGCACCCACCCAAACCGCATGACGAGCGCGCGTGAGCGCCACGTACAGCAAGCGCAAATCTTCCTGCTGCCGCTCGAACTCGGCAGCTTCCAGCGCCTTGCTATCGGGCGCGAGTTCCAGCCGTCGCAGCGCAATACCGTTTTCGACCACCCGGGTGCGCACGAACTTCGTGAAGCGCGCGGTGACGGGACGATGGTGCGTGGCAAACGGCAGCAACACCACCGGGTATTCGAGCCCCTTCGATTTGTGGACGGTGACGATACGCACTAGTTCGGCATCGCTTTCCAGCCGCAGCAGCTGCGGATCGTCGGCACCACCCATGGGGGTATCCGCTTCGCCGTTCGCTACCTGCAGCGAGAGCCAATGCACCAGTGCCATCTCGCCTTCCACCTGCTGGCTCGCCGCCTGCAACAGCTCGCCTAGTTGCAGCACATTCGTCAAGCGCCGCTCACCCATGCCATCCGTTGCTGCCAACCAACGGGCCGGCACACCGAAAAGATGCAAGGCTTCGCGCACCATGGCTAACACACCACGCGTTTGCCATACCTGCTGCAGATCGCGCAGGCTAGTGCACGCGGTATCGAAGGCTTCTTCATCGACTGCAAGGCGCTGCAGTTCTTCCAGACGGCGCCCCACCAGCCCGGTAGCCAAGGCCGCACGAGCCAGCCGCGTTTCGCGTGGCGACGCAATGGCCTGCAACACGCGCAGCAAGTCCGTGGCTTCCGGCGTGGAAAAAACCGAATCTCCTTCGGAGAGATAAGCCGACTGAATACCCAACCGACGTAGCTCGCGGCGCATGACGGCCGCTTCTAAGCCGGTGCGTACCAGCACTACGACATCGGCAGGCCGCAGCCGGCGCATGGGAGCCACAACCGTTGGCGCTTCAGGAGTGTCTGCGCGGAACCCTGCCATTTCCCCACGCAACCACGCCGCAATACGCAAAGCCCCGAGCCTTGCATAGCGACGGCGACTTTTGCGTAGCGATTCGCAGAATTCGTCGATGCAAAAAGTGAGCGGAACTACCGGTTGTGGCGAGCCATCTTGAACGCAAACCAGCGTCTCCTGCCGCCCACGCGCGCCTACGGCGACAAACGGCAAGCCTTCCCCGGACTCGCTGCCGAGCCTGAAAGCACCTTGCGGTTCACGTACTTCTGCTTCGCTGAACAAGGCATTGATCGCTGCAACCATGGGCGCAGTGGAACGGAAGTTCGTTGGCAGTGCATGGTGGCGGCCCGCGGTGGCGCTACGCGCCTCGAGGTAGCTGTAGATGTCCGCACCACGAAACGCATAGATGGACTGTTTCGGGTCCCCAATGAGTAACAAGGCCCGCTCTTGGCGGTTCTCTTCCAGGCAATAGACCTTGTCGAAAATAGCGAGCTGCCGTGGAGAGGTGTCCTGAAATTCATCCACCAAAGCCACCGGGTACTGCGCACGGATACGGTCGCGCAAGGCCTTGCCCGCTGCCGTTCCCGGCGTACCGAGCGCTGCATGCAAGCGGTCGAGCAAGTCGGCAAAGCCAAACCGGCGCTGTTGCTGCTTCAGCCATTGCATCCGGGCCGCTAGCGAAGCCGCCGCGTGCCCACGTATTTGCGCGTCCAGCGGGGCAACAGCATCCACGGCTGCCAGCAGTTCATCCAACTCCGCGCATTCCGGGGGCAACGCCACCGCAGACACCTTGTCGTTGCGCACCGTCTCCAGAAATGCAGTAGTAAACCGGCGTAAGTTTGTGTCCTTCGCCGGGCGACTGATGCCGCCTGCAACGATCCACGATTCCAATTCTCTAAGCCAATTCAGCAAGTAACGGCTAGCAAACTTGGTGCCATGAAAAGGGTAAGGCTTGGCCTCCACCAAGCCCGCTACCCACGCCCGCAACCGCTGCACCCGCTCCGGCCAGCCCTCGATTAGCTGCTGCCGTTCTTCAAGGAAAGTGTCGAGCCTTTCACGTAGCGGCGTGGCGTATTCCGTTGCCGACCAGTCTTCCGTCAGCAACCCACGACAAGAGGACGCCAAAGTGGCCACATCCTCGAAGCTGCCGAGCACCAAATCGGCTTCCTTGATGCCGAGTGGATAAACCTGCTGTCGCCAGTAATCCGCAGCCGCTTCGAGCAGCAAGGCGATTTCGTTGGGCTGCAGTTCTTCGTCGAACAACGAGCCGCTGTCGAAGGCATGTTCACGCAACATGCGCTGGCACCAGGCGTCGATGGTGAACACCGCCGCTTCGTCCATCGACTCCGCCGCACTAGCCAAACGCCAAGCGGCTTCTTCACGCTTGGCAGGGTCCGGGTAAGCAGCCAGCAAGCTTTGCAGGAAGGTGTCGTAATGCTGTGGCGGCTGCGCACCACGGAAGCAGGCTGCTGCCTCCACTAAGCGCGAGCGAATGCGGTGCGAAAGTTCACGCGTCGCCGCTTTGGTGAACGTCATGACGAGCACTTGCGACGACAGGAGGGCGGGCAGCCCCGTATCGCCATGTCCCAGCACCAGCCGCACATACAAGGCCGCAATGGTGAACGTCTTGCCGGTGCCGGCGCTGGCCTCGATGAGGCGCGTGCCGCGTAGAGGCAAGGTAAGCGGGTCGAGCGCCAGATTGGGCGAATCAGTCATCCGCTTCGCCTCCCGTTACCGCCGCTTCACTGCCGGCATAGTCTTCCAGCGCCCCTTGTTCGGCGGCCCAAGCGCTGAAGGCGCCATAGAGCTGCTGGCTCCAGTAAGCAAAGCTGGAGGCATCCTCGACGGGTGACGGGCCGGCTTCCAGCAAGGATTCGTAGTCGGGATAGAGCCGCGCCAGGCAGGGATCCTCCACTTCGCCGCGCTGCTCG
>CAIOHZ010000129.1 GCA_903858165.1 uncultured Pseudomonadota bacterium | reverse complement strand
GCGTGTTCGAGAATCCACGCCACCATACTGGTAGTGGTGGTCTTGCCATGCGTGCCGGCCACCGCAATGACCCAACGCCCGCGCAGCACATGTTCGGCTAACCACTCAGGGCCCGAAACATACGGCAAGCCCTGCTCCAGCACCGCTTCCACGAGTGGGTTGCCCCGGCTCATGACATTGCCCACCACCACCACCTCGGGGCGTGGCAGCAACTGCGCGGGGTCGAAGCCTTCTACCAACCCGATGCCCAGTGCCTCGAGTTGCGTTGACATGGGCGGATAGACATTGCGATCGCTACCGGTAACGCGATGCCCGGCACTCTGCGCGAGTGCCGCGATGCCGCCCATGAAGGTGCCGCAGATACCGAGGATGTGGACGTGCATGAAAAGGTTCCGGATCAAGAAGCCGCAGTGGGCTGGTCGAACCACTGCGCTACCGCCAGCGACAGCAGCAAATTGGCGACGGTGAGAGGAATGGACAGCAAGCGTGGACACTCGAGGGTTTCGCGCAGGATGTGCTCCGTGACGAATAGCGAGGCGACGATGAGCATGTAAAACGCTAGCGTGAGCGGCAACTGCAGCGGTGCCCAACCGGTTTGCGCTATCGCCAGCAAACTCAAGGCAGGAATGGTCAGCAGCAGACTGGTGCCATTCATGGCGGTGAAGCTTTGCAGGAAGCGCGGCAAGCGCCCGGCCGCCAGCAGCAGGCCCGCCAGGAACAAGCCCGTAGCGAGCAGGTCTGCCGCCGTCCGCACGAACCAGCGGCCTTCAGGGTTGGCGTAAGCCGAATAGATCGCCGTGGTGGCAAAGCAGCCGAGCACTACTGCACCTGCCAAGGCCGGCGAGGCAGGTAGGTCCTGCGGGCCGCGACGCCGGAGCAGGATGTCGAGAAACAGCCAGAGCAGAGAGCGCATACTTCCCCTAGTGTAACTGTCAGGCGCCCCATTCGTGACCGAAGCCGCTCCCGTTTCCCCCTCCGCCCCGGCCCCACCCACCCTCGCACCGTTCATCCAGAACGCCGCCAGCCTCGAGTTGCTCGTCGCCCAGCTACAGGGCGCCCCGCGTATCGCTCTCGATACCGAGTTCATGCGGGAAAAAACCTATCTCGCTGAACTCGCCCTACTGCAACTCAGCGACGGCATTACACCGCAATTGGTAGACCCACTGGCGGACATGGACCTGGCGCCGTTGATGTCCTGTCTGATGAATCCAGGTTGTACCAAGGTGCTACATGCCGCTCGTCAGGACTTGGAAGTGCTACTGCCACTGACGGGCGCACCCCTCGCGCCCGTACTGGACACGCAGGTTGCCGCGGCTCTGGCCGGCCATGCGCCGCAGGTGGGTTATGGGGAACTGGTATTGAAAGAACTGGGCGTGGCGCTCGAGAAGGGCCAAGCCCGCACCGACTGGCTGCGCCGCCCACTGAGCCTCGCCCAAGCGTATTACGCCGCGGACGATGTGCGCTATCTGCTGCCATTGGCGGGGCGACTGCTCGCTCGCCTGGGCGAGCTCGGTCGGCTCGGCTGGCTGGCGGAAGAAACCGTGGCTTTGGCGGACCCGACCCTCTACACCGTGGACCCCGCCATCGCCTGGCAGCGCCTTAAAGGCATCGAGTCGTGTCCGCCGCGCGAGCAGGCACGCATCCGCGCCCTGGCCGCGTGGCGCGAGGCCCGCGCACAACGCCGCAACCTACCCCGCAGCTGGGTGCTGGCCGACGACGTGTTGCGGGAGATTGCCCGCCGTGCCCCGGCGGACATGGACGCCTTGCGCGAACTCCACGTGCTGCAGGACAAGACTCTGGACAAGCTGGGCGCTGAACTGGTTGAAGCGCTCGCCGTGGGCGAGGCCGCGCCGCTGGAAGGCTTGGTCCAACGCATGGACACGCGCCCCAGCGCCACGGAAAAGGCCATGGCCCAGCGCCTCGCGGCGACGCTCAAGACTGCCGCCGAAGCGGTCAGCATCGCCCCGGAAGTGCTCGCCACCCAACGCGAACTGCGCGCCCTGGCCCGCGCAGCCGTCGGCCCCGAGGCCACGCCGGGGCAGGAACCCGCCGGCCTACCCTGCCTGCGCGGTTGGCGCCGGGGCGTGGTGGGTGAGGCGCTGCTGGAAGCCTGCCGCGTCGACTGACCCCTTGCAGCCTCAGCCGCGGATTGCCGCCTCCAGGCGGGCGAAAACCTCAGGCATGGGGCCGTCCGCATCCACGCGGCGCAGCAAACCACGGACGCCGTAGTAATCCACCAGCGGCGCGGTCTGCTGCTCGTAGGCGTCCAAGCGGTTGCCGATGACCGCTTCCTGGTCGTCCTTGCGGTGGTCGAGCACGAAGTCAGTACCGCAAGTCGCCTGATGCTCGGCCGTGTCCGCTGGCGAGAAGTAGGTGTTGAAGATGCGTCCGCACTTGGTGCAGCTACGACGGCCGGTGAGGCGCTTGAAGAGCAGGCTGCGGTCTACTTCCATCAGCACGACGGCTTCCAGTGGCTGGCCGATACCGCTGAGCACGCCGTCGAGAGCATCGGCCTGCGCCGTATTGCGCGGGTAGCCGTCGAGAATGAAGCCATTGGCGGCATCCGGCTGCGCCAGACGGTCCTGGATGATGCCGAGCACGATGTCGTCGCTGACGAGCAGGCCGGCATCCATGGCGGCCTTGGCCTGTTGGCCCAGGGCCGTGCCACGGCGCAGGTGGTCGCGCAAAAGATCGCCGGTGGACACCTGCGGCACGCCGTACTTGTCCACCAAATTCTTGGCTTGGGTTCCCTTCCCCGCGCCCGGGGCGCCCACCAGCACGATTCTCATGGTCGTTTCCGCTTCCTTCTGACCGTTGCCGCCCGTTCAGGGCAGGCAACCAAAGATGCGTATGCTGCCGACCCGGGCGCGATGCGTCAAACCCCCGGATTTTCGCCGCCTGCCCCATGGGGGTGAGACGTGGGTCACAATTGGGGTATTCTTCGCCCCGGTCACGGTACAAACAGGCTCGAAATGGCGACCCGCAAGAAAGTCCAACCGGCCCCCAAGGCCGCCAAGCCGCGTAATGCCCTTTATGCCCAGTCGGGCGGGGTCACCAGCGTCATCAATGCCTCCGCCTGTGGCGTCATCGAGGCCTGCCGGGCCAACGCGGGCCGCATCGGCAAGCTCTACGCCGGACGTCACGGAATCGTCGGGGCTCTCACCGAAAACCTCATCGACACCTCGGCCGAGTCCGCCACCGCCATCCGCGCCTTGCGCCATACGCCCTCGGGGGCCTTCGGCAGCGCGCGCTACAAGCTGAAGTCCATCGAGCAGGACCGGGCCAAGTACGAACGCCTCATCGAGGTGTGTCGCGCCCACGATATCGGCTATTTCTTCTATAACGGTGGCAATGACAGCATGGACACAGCCAACAAGCTGTCCATGATTGGCGCCGAAATGGGCTACCCGCTGGCCTGCATCGGCGTTCCCAAGACCGTCGACAACGACCTGCCGCTCACGGACTGCTGCCCGGGCTTCGGCTCCGTGGCCAAGTACGTGGCGGTGTCCACGCGTGAAGCCGGCCTCGACGTGGCTTCCATGGCCCGCACCAGCACCAAGGTGTTCGTGCTGGAAGTGATGGGTCGCCACGCCGGCTGGATTGCCGCCGCCGGTGGCCTCGCGGCCGAACTGCCCGGCGATGGCCCGCACATCATCCTGTTCCCGGAAATCGTTTTTGACCGTGAACGCTTCCTCGCCAAGGTGAAGCAGTCCGTCGACAAGTATGGCTACTGCGTCATCGTCGCCTCGGAAGGCGTGCACGGTGCAGACGGCAAGTTTCTCGCGGAAGCGGGCGGCACCGACGCCTTCGGTCATGCGCAGCTGGGCGGCGTAGGCCCCCTCATCGCGCAGATGGTGAAAGACGCGCACGGCTACAAGTACCATTGGGCAGTCGCGGACTACCTGCAGCGCGCGGCGCGCCACATCGCCTCCAAGGTGGACGTGGAGCAGGCCTACGCCATGGGTCAGGCGGCTGTGTCGCTGGCGCTGAAAGGCCGCAATGCGGTCATGCCAGTGGTGGTGCGCAAGTCCGACAAGCCCTACCGCTGGGCAGTGGGCGAAGTGCCGCTGTCCAAGGTGGCCAATGTCGAAAAGAAAGTGCCGCGCAACTTCATTACGAAGGATGGCTTCGGCATTACCGAAGCCTGCCGCCGCTACCTGCAGCCCCTCATTGCCGGCGAGGATTACCCGCCGTACAAGAATGGCTTGCCGCAATACGTACGTTTGAAGAACAAGGCCGTGAAGCAGCGGCTGACGACAACGTTCAAGCCCTGATCTGTTTTTGACGACACCAAGTTTTTACTGTCCCACTCAAAGAGCCCTAGGGGGAAACCGTGGAAATGACGACTGAACTGGCATTACAACTGGCCATTGGCGCCGGTGTACTCGCCATCCTTTACGGACTGCTAGCCGTCCGTTGGATCATCGCCCAGCCCGCCGGAAACGCGCGGATGCAGGAAATCGCCGCCGCTATTCAGGCCGGTGCCAACGCCTACCTGAACCGCCAATACACCGCCATCGGCATCGTCGGGGTCATCCTGTTCGTGCTCATGGGTTTCAGCCTCGGCTGGCATAGCGCGGGTGGTTTTGCCGTCGGCGCCATTCTCTCGGGTTTGGCTGGTTACATCGGCATGAACGTCTCGGTGCGCGCGAACGTGCGTACCGCACAGGCCGCCACGGTCGGCCTTAATGCCGCCCTGCAGGTTGCCTTCCGCGGCGGCGCCATCACCGGCATGCTGGTGGTGGGCCTCGGCTTGCTCGGCGTGGCCGGGTACTACGGCGCCATGCTGCAGGTGGTCAGCCAAGATGATGCGCTGCATTCGCTCATCGGCTTGGCCTTCGGCGGTTCGCTCATCTCCATCTTCGCGCGTCTTGGTGGCGGCATCTTCACGAAGGGTGCCGACGTCGGCGCTGACCTCGTGGGTAAGGTTGAAGCGGGCATTCCGGAGGACGACCCGCGCAACCCGGCCGTCATCGCCGACAACGTCGGTGACCACGTCGGCGACTGCGCTGGCATGGCCGCCGACCTGTTCGAGACCTATGCGGTCACCCTGGTCGCCACCATGGTGCTGGC
>CAIOHZ010000128.1 GCA_903858165.1 uncultured Pseudomonadota bacterium | reverse complement strand
CATTGCCGTACGCTGACCCTGCACACCGAACACGTTCTCTACGCTAACGACCGGGTTAACACCGCCCACGTAAGCCGTGGTGATAGGCTGACCAAACGCTGCGCTACCCGGGATGTTCCCGATGAGCTGCGGCGAGTTCACAAGCTCCGTCTTGTTGTACGAAGCCGAACCCTGGACCGTCAGGCCTTCGGTGGCACGGACCGTGAACTGCATCTGGGCACCTTGGACGCGGTACGCCGGACCGTTCAGGCCCACCGTCAGGTTACCGAGGCCGAGCTGCGGGGCGAAGATGCCCGTTTGCACGTCCTTCCAGTCTTCCTGGTAGATGGCGCCGTTGAAGATGATGCGGTTGCCCATGAGGCTCGTCTTCCAGCCGATTTCCTTGTTCACAAGGTCGTCGGACTTGAAGCTGAGGGGCACGCACCACTGACGGGCACCGCCGCTGAGTACGCCACCGGTGTTGACCACCGTCTTGAGCTGGCACGACGTGCCGCGGTTGAAGCCGCCCGGACGATAGCCCTGCGACCAAGTGGCGTAGAGCAGCACGTCATCGTTCAGCTTGTAGCTGAGGTTGACACGGCTACGGAAGCCGTTCGCGCTGTTCTGGTTCTCGGACTGGTTGTTCAGGTTGGTGCCGTAAGGCGCCAGACCGTTGGCCGGGCCGTTGCAAGGACCGGACTTCGTGGAGACAGCCTGGTAGTTCTTGCAGTAGAAGCTGCCCATGTTCGCGCCGAGCATCTGGTTCTTGATGTCGTAGTAGCGCGTGCCGGCCGTGACTGTCAGGTTGTCCATGATGTCGAAGTCGACGGAAGCGAAGGCCGCCTTCTGCGTGTAGGTACGCTGGAAGTCGTTGAAGAAGCCGACGCTCGAGTTACGCAGATAGCGATGGTTGACCGAGGCGCTCTGGAACTTCAGGGCAACGGACGGGTCCAGCGGCTGGAAGCAGCTGCCCGGACCACCGACGACGCACTCCGGAACCGACTTGTACTGCCAGTCGGTGGTCGCCATGATTTCGCGCTTTTCCCAGAACAGGCCGCCGATCGCACGGATGCGGCCTTCCTGATTGGTGCTGAGGCGGATTTCGTGGCTCTGCGAGACGCTGTCGTTCCAGTCCAGCCACTGCGACTTCGGGGTGTAGCACTTGTTCACGCTGGCGCCGGAGAAGCCGGTGCACTGGTAGTACGTGCCCCACACGCCGCGCGCGTAGTTGGTGTAGTCACCCTGCTGGTAGGCCTTGCGGGTGAGGTAGGCGCCGTTGTACACGAGGTCCAGCGCGCCAACCTTGCCGTTGACAGTAAGCGCGGTGTTGGAGAACTTGTCATCCGTGTGCGTGTCGCTGAACAGGTTGACCTGCAGCTTCTGCAGCGGCGCGCCGAGCACGGTGCCGGTACCCGCACGGGTGCAAGTGGCAGCGTTGGTAGGCGTCGGGCAGTCCGAAGCGTACGGGTGCTGGTAGAACACGCCGCCCACATCCATCTGCTGGTACGACTGCGTGAGCAGGACGTTCCAGTCATCGTTGATCTCGTGAGCGATACCCACGCGAATGCCCTTGTAGTTGACACTGTTGATGTCATTGCGGGCGATGTCGTAATTGTTGACGACGAGCGAGTCCGTCGGAACGGTACCGCCGGTGCGCAGGGCGAAGCCCAGGTCCGTGCCACGACGGGTGAAGGTGCCCGCCACGTTGTCGATGTAGCCGCCCTTCGAGTCGCTGTAGATCACAGCGCGCAGAGCAGTCTTCTCGCCGATGGGCAGGTTCAACACGGCCGTCAGGTCGCTGTTGTTCGCGCCGTGAGCAGTGGTGCCGTAGCCAGCCGAAACGGAGCCTTCCGTCACGCCAAGCTTGGGCTTGTTCGTGATGTAGCGGAGCACGCCCGCCTGGGCGCCGGCGCCGAACAGGGTGCCCTGCGGGCCTTCGAGCACTTCGATGCGCTCCAAGTCCGCGGCGTAAACGTTCAGGTTACGGCCCGGGATGCTGGTCGACTGTTCGTCGAGGTAAACAGCCACGTTCGGCCACTGGCCGACGGTGCCCGAACCCTGCGTACCACCTACGCCGACCGACAGGCCGCGCATGTAGATGTTGCCTTCACCAGGACCGGCCGAGCCGAGGGTGACGTTGGGCAGATACTTGACGAATTCTTCAACGGTGCTGACCTTGAGCTGGCTCAGGGTTTCGCCGGTGAGCGCCTGGATGGCGATGGGCACGTCTTGGATGTTTTCCGAGCGGCGCTGCGCGGTAACGATGACTTCTTCTAGAGCGAGGTCGTCTTCCGCCATAACAGGCATGGCCTGCACGGCCAGCACAGCGGCCACGGCCGCGGAAAGCTTGCGATTCATCTGCATGAGTCCCCCAACAGTTGTTGCTTAAAGCCTGCCCGAGGCTAACGACAGTACCGCCGTTGCGACAAGCACAAAAAATCCAAGAGCACGGCAAAATACTTGTGCCCGGCAGGAATATCGCTCACTTCGGCGGCGCGCGCAAGATGCTTGAGTAAATGTTGCATAAACACAACGCCTGCTCACATGGGGCTATGCTGAAATGGCATGGAGCCGACGCATTCTTGCAGCACCCCAGCATCCAAAAAAGGCATTGGCAGACCCCCCGGGTCCGGGGTGAAGATAGGCACCCCCAAGTACCGTGAGGCCCCATGTCCAAGGTGCGGATAGACCGCCGCTGGTTGCCACTGAACGCCCTGCGCGCCTTCGAGGCCGTAGCGCGTCATGGCAGTTTCACGGCTGCCGCCAATGCCTTGCAGACCTCGCAGAGCGCGCTTTCCCGCCACGTTATAGCGCTGGAAAGCCTCATGGGCGTGCAGTTGTTCGACCGTCGGCCGCACCAGTTGCTGCTCACTCCGGCGGGCAACCACTTGCTGCCCGCGGTCACCAAGTCCTTCGACCGCCTTGAGTATTCCCTGGACGAAATCCGTAGCGCCGGCGCGCCGAAGCTGCGCACTTTGCGCGTCCAGATGCCCCCGAGCTTCGCCGTCCACCTGGCCGCCCCGCTCCTGCGCGACTTCCGGCGCCAGAACACGGACATCGAAATCGACCTCGTCAGCCCTTACGGCGTCGGCCCGGCGCCACATGATGTAGACGTAGCGGTCATTTATTCTAAGCCCGCGGTCACGGAGCGCGTCAGCGACCTGCTGTGGCCGGTGAAGGTCGGCATCCTCTGCCACCCGGATTTAGTTGAAAAGCACAAAGGCGCCGATCTTGCCGGCTTCATCCGCGAAAATGAACTAATTCACATGCGAATTGAGGGCCAGCCGCGCCATCATCTGTGGGCCCAGTTCATGCGTCAGGCCAATCTGGGCTCCGTCAGCGTCGAGCGCGGGCTGGTCTTCGACACCGAACTGCTGGCCGTGCAGTACGCGCTGAGCGGCGAGGGCTTGGCCTTGGTCGACCAGCGCCTGTTCCGCGAGCATCTGGAAAGCGGCCGTTTGGCCAGCCCCTTCGACACCCTGCTGGACGATAGCTATGGCTATTATTTGGTCACCGACCCCGAAGCCCTCAGCGACCCGGCAGTCGCCTTGTTCCGTTCCTGGATGATTGAGCGTTTCGGCCAAGGGGCTTCCCCTGTGGCCGCCGCCGCTGGCGGCACCGAGCCGGCATCCCCTACCCCGTCCCCGGAGTCCTGACATGACTGAAGCCGCCCCGCCCGCGGGCCGTCGCGCCCCGTCCCGCCGCCGTGGAGGCACCGAGCAGGCTGCCCCTGCCGCGCCGGCGCGCTCGCTGGCTTACCG
Source organism: uncultured Pseudomonadota bacterium (assembly GCA_903858165.1). Lineage (GTDB taxonomy): Bacteria > Pseudomonadota > Gammaproteobacteria > Steroidobacterales > Steroidobacteraceae > CAIOHZ01. Next base: position 2,296 of record CAIOHZ010000128.1, on the reverse strand, counting down.
CCATCTGCAGAACCCGTTCGAGCCCATGAAGGTCTTCTCGCAAGACCAGGTGGAGGCCATCCACGAGGCCGCGCTCACGCTGCTGGAAACCCAAGGCAACAAGGTGCTGTCCGCCAAGGGTCGCGCCGCCTACAAGGCTGGCGGCGCTGAAGTGAACGAAGAAACCCAAGTGGTGAAGCTCGACCGCGAGCTGGTGAAGAAGGCGCTGTCCACCTGCCCTGCCGAATTCACCTTCCACTCGGTGAACCCGGACCTGCACATCCAGCAGGGCGGGCGCCACGTGTGCTTCGCGCCCACCTCCGGCCCACCGAACATCATGGACACGGCTGGCGGCCGGCGCGCCGGCACGTTTGAGGACTTCACCAACCTCATCAAGCTCTGCCAACACTTCGATGTCATCCATACGCTAGGTGGCGCCGTGGAGCCGCAGGACATCCCGGTGCACATTCGCCACCTGGAAATGACGCGCGCGCAGCTCCTGCTGTCCGACAAGGTGCCGTTCGTGTTCTCGCGCGGCAGCGGCCAGATTGCCGACAACTTCGAACTGCTGCGCTTGGCGCACGGGTTCACGCCGGAACAGTTCCGCGCGACGCCGGTCACCTGGACCGTCATCAACACGAACTCGCCGCTGCAGCTCGACATCCCGATGGCCGAAGGCATCATCGATTTCGCCAATGCGGGCCAAGTGCTCATCATCACACCGTTCACGCTGGCAGGCGCCATGGCGCCGGTCACCGTCGCCGGTGCGCTCATGCTCGCGCACGCCGAGGCCCTCTCCAGCATCACGCTGGCGCAGATGGTGAACCCCGGCACGCCCATGATCTATGGCAGCTTCACTTCGAACGTGGACATGAAGTCCGGCTCGCCGGCCTTCGGCACGCCCGAGTACGTGAAGGCCAGCTTCGGCGCCGGCCAGATGGCGCGCCATATCAACCTGCCGTGGCGGTCGTCGAACGCTACCGCCTCCAACAGCCCGGACGCCCAGTCCGTGTACGAAGCGCAGATGAGCTTGTGGGGCGCGCTCATGGGCGGCGCCAACTTCATGCTGCACGCGGCCGGTTGGCTGGAAGGCGGCCTGACCACCTCCTACGAGAAGTTCATTCTCGACGTGGAGATGCTGCAGATGTTCGCCGAGAGCTTCCAGCCCGTGGGCGCCACGCCGGCGGATCTCGGGCTAGAGGCCGTGGCGGAAGTAGGCTATGGCGGGCACTTCTTCGGTTGCGCCCACACCATGGAGCGCTACCGCGACGCCTTCTATACCCCGCTGGTGTCGGACTGGCGCAACTTCGGCACTTGGTTCAACGACGGCGCCGCCACGGCCACGGACCGTGCCGCCCGCATCTGGCGGCAGTCGCTGGACGCCTACCAAGCCCCCACGCGGGATCCGGCCATCACGGAGGCCATCAACGCCTTCGTGGAGCGCCGCATCGCCGAGGGCGGTTCGCCGCCGGTAACGTGACACAACGGGTCGGCTGGCCGACAATCCGGCGTCGCCCTTTGATTGATAATCGTTTTTTCCATCCAGCACGAGTGGAGCAGTCATGCGGAATCAGGTGAGAGCAGTGGTCATCGGCGGTGGTGTGGTGGGCGCGAGCGTCCTCTACCACCTGACCAAAGCCGGCTGGAAGGACGTGATGCTCATCGAGCGCGCGGAACTGACGGCAGGCTCCACATGGCACGCCGCGGGTGGCATGCACACCGTGAACGGCGACCCGAACGTCGCCAAGCTGCAGCAATACACCATCAACCTCTATAAGGAGATTGAAGAAATCTCCGGGCAGAGCTGCGGCATGCATATTACCGGCGGCCTCATGCTGGCCGGTACGCCCGAGCGGGTGGACTGGCTGAAGATGACCATCGCCCGCGGCCGTTACTTAGGCATGGACCTGCAGGAACTGTCCGTGGCCGAGGCCAAAAAGCTCTATCCGATGCTGGAGGAGTCCTGCTTCCTCGGCGCCGTCTACGACCCCATCGAAGGCCACGTGGACCCGTACGGCGTTACCCACGCCTATGCGAAGTCCGCGCAAATTGGCGGCGCCGAGATTGTGCGCAACAACCGCGTGCTGGACACCAAGCAGCGCGCAGATGGCACTTGGGATGTGGTCACCGAACAAGGCACCGTGCACGCGGAACATGTAGTGAACGCCGGCGGCCTGTGGGCGCGTGAAGTCGGCCGCATGGTGGGTCTGGAGCTGCCCATCCTCGCCATGGAACACCAGTACCTCATCACCGAGGACCTGCCGGAGTTCGTGGACCAGAAAGAACAATTCCACGTCATCGACTTCGAAGGCGAGAT
>CAIOHZ010000127.1 GCA_903858165.1 uncultured Pseudomonadota bacterium | reverse complement strand
GCCTGCGGTACCAGCTTCCACGCCGGCAGCGTGGCGCGCTATTTTATTGAACAAATTTGCCGCATTCCCTGCTGGGTGGATATCGCCAGCGAGTTCCGTTACCGCTCACCAGTGGTGCCGAAGAACACGTTGTTTGTCACTATCTCCCAGTCCGGCGAAACCGCAGACACGCTGGCTGCGCTGCGCCTCGCCAAGCAGAGCGGCTACCTTTCTACGCTGGCCATCTGCAATGTGCCGGAAAGCAGCCTCGTACGCGAAAGCGAACTGGTCATGCTCACCCGTGCCGGCCCGGAAATCGGCGTGGCGTCAACCAAGGCATTCACTACGCAGTTGGCAGCGTTTGGTTTGTTGGTCATTGCTCTCGGCAAGCAGCGCGGCATGGACGCAGAGCGCGAACACGGCTTGGTGACGCGTCTGCTGGAACTGCCAGCGCTCATTGAAAGCACGCTAACGCTTGACCCTGTGATTCGTAAGCTGGCCGAGAAGTTCGTGGACAAGCAACACGCCTTGTTTCTGGGGCGCGGTGCGCTGTACCCCATTGCCATGGAAGGCAGCTTGAAGCTGAAGGAGATTAGCTACATTCACGCCGAAGCGTACGCGGCCGGCGAACTTAAGCACGGCCCGCTGGCGCTCGTGGATGCTGACATGCCGGTCATTACTGTGGCACCCAACAACGACTTGCTGGAGAAGCTGAAGAGCAATCTGCAGGAAGTGCGTGCGCGTGGTGGCGAGCTTATTGTGTTTGCGGACCCGGACAGTGGCTTCCAGTCGGAAGACGGCGTCACAGTTATTACTATGCCGCGCCACGTGAGCTATTTCCAAGCGCCCATTGTCTACACCATCCCGCTGCAGCTGCTCAGCTATCACGTGGCCACGCTACGCGGCACGGACGTCGACAAGCCGCGCAATTTGGCCAAGAGCGTGACGGTGGAGTAAGCGGAAGCCGATGTAGGAGGGAGCGTGCTCCCGACTCTTCAAGCCACTTACCGCGCCTGCAGTTGGCAATCCAGCCCGCGGTTGGTGATGCGCCACGGTGTGCTGGAAACGCGCGCCTCTACTTCTTGTTCCAGCGCATCCGGTAGGGTTGCGAAGAAATCCAACCCCGTACGCTTCTCCACTTCATCTACCGATGTCGCGAAGCGCTCAAACTCTTTTCCGGTTTGCTCCGCGTTCGGCACCAGAAAGGCCGCGGCTCGTCGCGTGCTTGGCTGATAGACCACTTTGTAGAAATGCGTCGGCACTATGAGGCGCGAAGGACCTATGCGCTGCGCTCGCGCCACGTTCGTTGGCAATACGGGCCCAGTGACCACGTAGAGCTGATTGCTGCACTGCGCCCAGTTGCGCACCTCTTCTTCCAGCCGCTTCCACAGCGTGCGGTTCAGCTTGCGGCCCACCATGGGGGCCACGTTGGAAAGGTAAAAAGTCTCTCGGCTGGCTTCGGCGTCCCATTCGCTGTCTTCGGCGGGGGCCATGTGGCCTTTGTCGTAAACGCCGCCGCGGAAATCTTCATTGCGCGGGCTTGTGCCGGGCGGAAGGTCTGGGTCTTGGGTAAACGGCCTACGGCGCCCTTTGTCGAAGATTAACGACCGCTCGCGCGTCAGGTTCTCTACCACCCACAGCGGCACTTTGGCATTCACATCGAACGCCAGCGCATAGCCTTTGCGGCACAGAAAGATGCCGCGCGCACCGGGCTTGCCCATGTCGCCGAGCGCCGCACAATTCGTCGCCGTCGCGGCGGTCGGCAATGGTTTGACAGCCACGGCACTATTGGCAGAGAGTGCTGGCAAGGTCACGAGGCTTACCGCGAAGCCCCATATGAGGCGATGAGCGAATGAGCCCTTGGAGAAAATGGCGATGCCCCGCGGTTTCATTCGATGGTCCTTGTTCGCCACTTGGCTTGCGTTCATCTCATCCGCCGCCAGCGCCCACCCGGGTGGACAAGACCGCCACGGCTGTCACATGAACCAAACTACCGGCATCTATCACTGCCATAAGGGTCCGTTGAAGGGCCGCTCGTTTGGCAGCCAGGCGGCCATGTTGCAGGCCTTGAAGGCACTGCGCCGCTGAAGCCCCGCTAGCAAGCGCCCTCCCATAAGAGCATTTCCATTGTCGGAGGCAGCTTGCTGCCGACTGTCGCGAGCAAGTTCTTTCCTACAATCCAACCGCTTCGCGCGTGAACCGGGCGAGCGCGTCGAGGGCTTGCATGGACGAGCGCAGTGCGTTGGGCGGCAACTGGAACACGTGCCAGCGTTCGCGATAGAGCTCCAGGCGGCAGGGCACGCCGCAGCGCGCTGCATGTGCGGCCAAGCGGATGGAGTCATCGCGCAGCATCTCTTGGTCGCCCACTTGAATCATCAAGGGTGGCAGGCCGCGCAGGTCCAGTTCCAGTGGTCGGTGCAGCATGGCGGTAGCGGGCG
>CAIOHZ010000126.1 GCA_903858165.1 uncultured Pseudomonadota bacterium | reverse complement strand
CTGATCTTGCCCAGCGAGAAGGCATCCATGAACAGCGGCCACAGGGTACCGAGCAGGATGAGCGCTGCAGACACCACCAGCAACACGTTGTTCAGGAGTAGAAAAGCCTCTCGCGAAAACAAGCCGAAGCCCGCTGTCGACTGCAGTAGCGGCGCTCGCCACGCGAACAGCACCAGCGACCCAATAATAAAGAACGTCAGCAAACCCAGAATAAAAATGCCACGCGAGGGGTCGGAGGCGAAGGAATGCACCGACACCAGCACGCCGGAACGCACGAGGAACGTACCTAGCAGGCTGAGCGAGAACGCAAAGATGGCCAGCAGCAAAGTCCAACTTTTGAACAAGCCACGCTTTTCTGTCACGGCCAGCGAGTGGATTAGCGCGGTGCACACGAGCCACGGCATGAACGAGGCATTTTCAACCGGGTCCCAGAACCACCAGCCGCCCCAACCGAGCTCGTAATAGGCCCACCAACTACCCAAGGCGATGCCCACCGTTAGGAACAGCCAGGAAACCGTCGTCCAGGGACGCGTCCACCGTGCCCAAGTGGCATCCAACCGGCCTTCGAACATGGCCGCGCAGGCGAAGGCGAAAGCCACCGCTGTGCCGACGTAGCCTGCGTAGAGCATGGGGGGATGGACAGCAAGTGCAAAGTCCTGCAGCAACGGATTCAGGTCAGCGCCATCGGCTGCCGCGGGAATGAGCCGCAGGAAGGGATTGGAGGTACCTAACGTAAACGCCAAAAAGCCGACGCTCACCAATCCCAAGATGCCGAGTACGCGTGCACGAAAGGTTTCCGGAAGGCTTTTCGAGAACAGCGACACGGCCACTGACCACAGTGACAGGATGAAGATCCACAACACCAGAGACCCTTCATGCGCGCCCCAAAGGGCGGAGAACTTGAAAAGCGCAGGTAGTGCAGAATTTGAATTGTTGGCGACGTAGGCGACCGAAAAGTCGTTCGTCATGAAGGCGTGGCTAAGCAGCGAGATGGCGATGGCGACAAACACTGTTTGCCCCATCACGGCGGAATGGGCCGCCTCCATCCAACGCTCGCGACGCTTCCACCCACCCATCAGCCCGAAGAAAGTCTGTGCCATGGCGAGCGCCAGAGCCAAAGCCAATGCAAAATGACCAAGCTCTGGTGTCATGACTGGTTAGCTCCTGCCGCGGGCGCTGGCGCGTCGGGCGTATGGGTCTTCTTCAGGGAGTCGCGGACTTCCGGCGGCATGTATTTTTCGTCGTGTTTGGCCAGTACTTCATCCGCCACGAACACGCCTTGGTTGTCGAGCTTGCCGTGGGCAATGATGCCCTGCCCTTCTCGGAACAAGTCCGGCAACACGCCGGAATAACTGATTTTCACCGTGTGTTCGAAGTCGGTCACTTCGAAGTTGACGGTGAGACTGCCGGTTTCGCGGTGAATGCTGCCCTTCGGAACCATGCCGCCCACGCGAAAGCGCTTGCCGGCAGGCACTTTTCCCGCGGCTACTTCAGAGGGGTTATAGAAGTACTGCAGATTGTCGCGGAACGCCAAGGTAGCGATGCCTGCCGAGATGGCTACACCGAGCAACACTGAACCGAATAGCACTAGGCGCTTGCGACGCGGGGTCATTGCCATCATGCCTCTCCGTTTCCGTTTCCGTCGACGGCCAAGCGGCGCAAGGCGCGCTGCAGGGCTTGCGCGTGCCGGCGGCGCGCCATCACCATATTCAGTAGCAAGGTGCCGATAGCCAAACCAATGCTCGGCCAGACATAGGCGGCATACCCACCCATCGCTAACCACTCACCAAACGACGCCCACTGATTCATCACGCACCTTCCCGAAGCTGTTCCTGCAACCAACGCGCGTTCCGCTCGCGGTCAAGGATCTCGGCACGCAGGCGCGTACACAGCACCCACAACTGGAACAGCGTGAAACCGAGGAACATGACTAGCAAAGGCACCAGCATCTCGGTGGGCATGGAGGGCCGGTCGGCCTTCATGACCGTCGCGCCTTGGTGCAAGGAATTCCACCAGTACACCGAGTAATGAATGATGGGCACGTTCACGACGCCAACAATCGCCAGAACTGCGCTCGAGCGATCTGCCCGCTGCAGGTCATCGTGCGCGCTGCGCAGGGCCATGTAGCCCAGGTACAGAAACAGCAGGATGAGTTGCGATGTTAGACGCGCATCCCATTCCCACCAAGTGCCCCACATGGGCCGTCCCCACAACGAACCGGTGGCGAGACAAACGAAGGCAAACGAAGCGCCTACCGGCGCCAAGGCAGCTGCCGCAGCATGCGCAATTTTCATTCGCCAGACCAACCCGACGAACGCGGCGACAGCCATAGCGGTATAACAGCTCAGCGATAGCCACGCCGCCGGCGCATGTACGTAGATGATGCGGAACGCGTCTTTCTGTTGGTAGTCCGGCGGTGCCAACACGAGGCCGCCAAACAGACCGTAGACAATGCAGAGCAGGGCACCCCAGCCGAACCACGGAGCGAAGCGCCCAGCAATACGGTAGACATGGGGCGGCGAGCCGAGCTTATGGAACCAAGTCCAGGTAGCCACATTCACTCCAAACTGATACGCACGGCGGAGGCAGCAGCCCAAGGCGTGAGACTCAGCGTCAAAATAGTCAAAGCCGAAAGCAACAATAGCGGCCCGCGGGTCGGTTCGCCCAAGATGGCGAGGTCAACACCGCGCGCACCGAAAATAAGGATAGGCATGGCCAATGGCAGCACCAGCAGCGACAACAGTACGCTGGCGCGCCTACTGCCCAGCGTCAGTGCCGCCCCTGCTGCCCCTAACCCACTAAGGCACAGCGTGCCTAGGCCGAGCAGCAACATGGTGGTACCAAAAGCACTGGCTGGCACCGCCAGCGAGGCACCCACCAGCGGCGCCGCCGCCACGAGCGGCAGCCCGGACACCGTCCAGTGGGCCAGAATGCGCGCGAGCACCTGCACCGCCAACGGCTGCCCAGAGATGACCCACTGCTCCAGCGTGCCGTCTTCGAGGTCCGCCCGAAACAGACTTTCCAAAGCCAGCAACGAGGATAACAGCGCACCCACCCACAGAATGCCTGGCGAGATGTCCCTGAGCTGCGACAACTGCGGACTGAGACTTAGCGGGAACAACGTAGTGACGATGAGAAAGAACACCACGGGCTGGAGCATCTGGCCAGGGCGACGAAAGGCCAGCGCCACATCACGCCGAAATGTAGCCGCGGCGGCAGCCAGCATGCCCGTCGGCACCGTTCCCTCCCCCGCGTTCATGCCAGTTCCAAGGTGCGCACACCCGGCGCCGGAATGGGTTGATGGGTGGTAGCGAGCACCACGCCACCACCCGCTGCATGTTCGGCCAGCAAACCGGTGAAAAGTTCAACGCCAGCCACATCGAGATTCGTGAACGGCTCGTCCAGCAACCACAAAGAAGCATCACTCAACAGCACGCGAACCATGGCGGCGCGCCGCTTTTGACCAGCCGACAGCATCCGTGTCGGACGGTCAGCGTGCTCGGCAATCCCCAAGCGGGAAAAAGCAGCGTCCAGCTCGACGTCCGTCACGGCCCGTCGCAGGCCGACCAAATAGCGGATGTTTTCGCGCGCGGTCAGATCCGCCTTTAGTGCAGGTTCATGCCCTAGGCAGGCCATCTGGGCACCGAATTCATCCCCTAGATGGCGCGTTTCCTGCCCGTTCCAGACCACCTTGCCGTCTTCGGGCCAGAGAAAACCGGCAACCACTCGCAGTAGGCTGGTCTTTCCAGCGCCGTTGGGTCCACGTACGTGCCAAAAGGTACCGAGCGGGGCGTCCAGATGGACCCCGCGGAGCACGTGGCGTTCGCCGCGCCACAAGTGGACGCCTTGGACTTGCAGACCCGTTTGGGTGGGTGCGGTCACTGGGTGCCGAGAGGTTGCCTAAACAGCCTTGGATGATACAACGCGCCCGCAGTGGAAACCTGCCCGCGAGCCCCGCAATGCCGCTGCCCACCAACCAGCAAACTGCACATCCCCTTGCATAGTTCAGACGGATTGTCGGACGATAGCGCCTTGGCTATCCCTTCGTCCCGTGAGTCGCCCATGTTCCCACCGCTTCGCGTTGAACCCACCTACCGTAAATTGTCCCTGGCTATCGAGACGCGAATCCTCGAGCGCACGCTCCGCGACGGTGAACCCCTCCCGACCGAAGCGGAGTTGTCGACGCAGTTCGGTGTTCACCGCTCGACGGTACGCGAAGCCCTCCGCGAACTGGAGAGTGTGGGTTTGGTGACGCGGCGCCGTGGCACCAAGCGGCTCGTGGTGACCCGCCCGGGAGCGGCGCGTATTGCGGACACCGTGGGGCGCGCTTTGTCGCTGGAAGACGTGACCGTGCTTGAGGTCTGGGAATCCCTGCATCTGGTCGCCCCGGCAGCGGCTGCCAACGGTGCCCGCCGCCGCACCGCTGCCGACCTCGCCGCCATCGAGGCGGCCTACCACCGCTTCACCGACGATAGCGCGGACACCAACCGCGCCTTGATCCACATGCTGGCGTTTTTCCGCGCAGTGACGCGCACCAGCGGTAACCGCGTGCTGATGCTGACGCTGGAGCCGTTGCTGAAGTTGATGGAGCCCACGCTGGCACAGATGGTGGCCGGGGTCCCGCAAGCGCGCACGCGCATCACCACGGCCCAGCGACGCATTCTAGAAGCCTTGACCGCCCGGGATAGCGAGGCGGCGCGTACTTGGATGTCCCGCTATCTGCGCGACTTCCGGCGCGGTTACGAACTGGCCAACATCTCGCTGGACCAACGAGTAGCTTGGCGGAGCTCCACCCGCTAGGCCTCATCTTGGCCGGTATTGCAGCGGGGCTGTTAGCATAGGCAACCTACCCGCCCGGGTGGCGAAACCGGTAGACGCAGCGGACTTAAAATCCGCCGAGGAAACTCTTGCGGGTTCGAGTCCCGCCCCGGGCACCATCCATTAAAACTTAGACTTACGTGAAACTCTGTCGCCGACCGCCGGGCAGAATGGTACGGCGACCGATGCTGCCAAGTTAGCGCCTTTAGTTGTCGCTGCGAAAACCTATCTTCGCGTGCGTTCCATCGCAAAACGGTTTGTTCGCTGAGCCACCACAGCGGCACAGGAAAGCCTTAGCCGTACGCTTGATGGTTTGACCCGAACCGCCAACGATTTCGACATTGCCCGTAATGGCCAATGGCCCATCTTTGGTGGGATCCACCGACAAGGTGCCACCGCGCTCCGCCAACGGGGTAGCCTCAATGAAGGCACGCTCCCCAGTGGCGGCAAACCCGGCCGTTTCATGCGCACCATCGCAAAAGGGCTTGTTCTTGGATTTGCCGCAGCGACACAGCGTGGCACGGAACAACTTAGGGTGATTGCTGAGGTCTACATCCGCGAGCACTACATACGGCCCGCTTTCCCGCAGACGAATGACATTGACCTCCGGAGCACTCTCCTGCGGGCCGCCATCGTGACGGGTATACGTGATGGCACCCGACGGACAGCTTTGAGCGACGTGTACCAAATGCTCGACGGAGGAAGCCTCCGGGTGCAGCCATTTACCCACTACATTCGTTTCAAATACTCGCGGAGCACTCAAGACGCAGTTACGGGAATGGATGCAGCGCTTCAAGTCAACCTTGATGCTGATGGCCTCGCTGCTCGCTTGGTTCAAATCTTCCTCGGCCGACGGGGTGCTGGCCGCCTGAGCAACCGGAGCCGGTACTGGTGCAGAGGCCGCCGCGACCACTGCCACCGGAGCCCCGAGCGATACCTCATACTTCTCGTGCAGTTTGTGCAACTGCTTAGCGCAACTTTCCAGCCTTTCGGCGATGCCGGGCATCGCCACTTCACTCGCCAGCCTACGCGCTGCAACTGCCAGCTCGTTGGCACGCTCGGCCAGCAATAGCGAAGCGCAAGGCTGCACCAGCAAACCGCCGGCACCCAGTAGCTCGAAGGTCAGACCGGCATTCAGCGACCCGCCTTCCGCCTTCAAAGGCAAACGTGTCGCCACTTCGCCCACGGCTGTCAGGGCGTACATGAGCGAGGTTGCTACCTGCGATAGCCCGGAGCGCAGCGGCTCGGGCTGCGGATTCGGCGCAAACAATTGCACGAAACTGCGCAGCATCAAGGCATAGATGGCGTTACCGAGGTCCACGACCTTGGTGGCCAAGGGATGGGTG
>CAIOHZ010000125.1 GCA_903858165.1 uncultured Pseudomonadota bacterium | reverse complement strand
GACGAGCAGGTGCGCTGCTATGCCTCGGCCAGCGAATCGGACCAAGCCATGTTCCTGCGCCGCAAGGTGGAGCAAGGCAAGGCCATGCCGCGCACGCCCAAGACCCCGCCGAAGCCCACGCCGAAGCCCTGAACCGTGCCTAGCCCCGTGGCTGGATGCCGCGGGGCGGGCCGCAAACTGGTATAAAACGTAGCATGCGAAATTTGGATGAATACCGCGACTGGCAAGGCAGTATCGACGAACTCGTCGAGATGGCCAACGTTGCCCTGCAACGGCTCGGGCGCGGACGCAACGCCGACCTGAACATACGTCTGGTGCGCGACTACGCGCAGCGCGGCATCCTCAGCCCGGCGGAGCGCCGCGGCAAGGAAGCCGTGTACCGCTTCCAGCATTTGAATGAAATCATCGCAGCCCGCGTCCTGCTGAACGATGGCTGGCCGCTGGCGAAGATCGCCGAGCAGTTCCAGACAGACCGCAACATCGTCGTGCTGCCCATCAGCCCAGACGATGAAATGACCTCCGGGTTCGTGAAAGAGATGGCAGCGGAAGCGCCACCCACCAGTGCCGAAGATCTATGGAAGTCGCTACGTATGGGCTCCGTAGCACCAAGCCTTTCCAGCCCACGCGCCTCCGCGCCGCCCATACGTACCACCCACGAATTCGCCAGCCGCTCGATGGAGACCAGCAACAGGAAGTCTTCGCTGCATCGCTCGCTGCGTGAACTGGGCGCGCACTGGGACCACCCACCAGCAACGCTTGTAACGCGAATACAACTGACTGAATGGTGCGAGCTGCTGCTCGACAGCGACCGTCTGCGTCGCCTATCCCTCGAAGATGCTGAAGCTATTGGCCGCGCTATCACAGCGGCACTGTCCGACCCCATGCTGCGTAAAGGAAAGTTCTAGCCATGTCGCGTTCAACCCTCACCGCTTGCCTCGCGTTATCGCTGCTGCTTTCCGCTGAATCTGCCAAGGCCGCACCCGCTGTACCGGCTACTCCCACTCCTCCCCCCGCCCCCATCACCGTTCTCCACGTCGGTCATCTCATCGCGGACCCGGCCCAGCCCGTGCGTGAACGGCAGTCGGTACTCATTCAAAGCGGGAAAATCACGGCCATCAAAGACGGCTATGTCGCCGGCGATACCGTGGTGGACCTGAAGCAAGCCTGGGTAGTGCCGGGGCTCATCGACATGCACACGCATGTCACGATGGAAATGGACCTGCACTCCAAGAACCCCATCGGCGATTTCATGCCCGGCTTTATCGGCCGGCCCGTGCCACGCGCTTTCGCCAGCGCCGCCCGCGCCCAGGCCTTGCAACAGAAGGGCTTCACCACGCTGCGCAATCTTGGGGACCCCGCCAGCATCACCTACGAGCTCGCGCAAGCGATTGCGGCAGGGCAAGTGCCCGGCCCACGCCTCATCGGTAGCGAACCGCAGTTCGAAACTGCCGGCGGCGACTATGCGCCTTTCAATTTCGGTGGCCGTGCGGATGTGGAGCCGCTGTTCAAGAACCGCGGCACCTGTGCCGGGGCTACCGACTGCGAACGCGTCGTACGCGACGAAATCCGTCGCGGCGCGGGCGTCATCAAGATGCGCCTGAGCGCCATGCATCTGCTGGTGCCGGGCAGCGGCCCTACGGAAACGGCTGCAGAGCTGAACGCCATCGTATCCACGGCACACCGGCTGAACCGTAAGGTGGCCACGCACTCCAGCGGGCTTTCGGCGGCGAACCTGCTCGCCATTGAAGCGGGCACCGACACACTGGAACATGGGCCGGTAAGCGATGCGGATATCGCTGCGATGGCTGCTCGGGGCACGGCGTATACCCCCACACTGCTAGCCGCCAAGTTAGCTAGCGAATCCGGTGCGCTGGGGCCGGTGGATTTCTTCAAGCCCGCCGTGGACAGCGTCCGCAACGCCCATGCGGCTGGTGTGCCG
>CAIOHZ010000124.1 GCA_903858165.1 uncultured Pseudomonadota bacterium | reverse complement strand
CCCGCCAAGGGAAACTCTGGCTGAATGGCGTCACACCGCTCGAAGCCAGCGGGGATGGCCGCTTCTTCCTGCGCGACGAACCCGAAAGTCCGGAGTGGGTGAGCTTTCGTGAACCCGTGAACGGCAAGGCCTGCGCCATGGTGTATTCGGGACTGTTCCTGCTGCGCGCTAAAACCGAACCAGACAATGGCTCCATGCACCATTGTATGGAGTACGCTCACAACACATTGTCCGCGGAGTCTCCCGATGCGCTTTTCCCGCCACCTGACCACCCCTGCCCTGCTCCTCGCTGCCGCCTGCGCCATGGGCGTTGCTCATGCCGCCGCCAGTGCCAACGAAGACCCGGCGCTGCTCCATGCCCGTGCCTTGCTCGCCAAAGCCACGCTGTTCGACGGTCATAACGATTTGCCCTGGGCCATCCGCGACGACAAAACAGCCCACGGCACCGTGTCGAAGTACGACCTGCGCGTGCGCGCGCCCGGCCAGACAGATATTCCGCGCTTGCGCGCAGGCGGCGTTCAAGCGCAGTTCTGGAGCGTCTATATCCCCGGTGAGCAAAAAGACAGCCACTTCGCCCGCACGCAACTGGAGCAGATTGCCATCGCGCGCGAAATCGTTCGTATACACAGCGATGTATTTACGCTGGCGTCCACCGCCGATGACGTTCGCAAGGCTCGTAAGGCCGGCAAGATTCCCGGCATGCTCGGCATTGAAGGTGGCCACGCCATCGAAAACTCATTGCCTTTGCTGCGTACCTATTACGACCTCGGGGTGCGCTACATGACGCTAACGCACAACGTGCATCTGGAATGGGCCGACGCCGCAGCCATGGTGCCGCCCCATGTCAACGGCCTCACACCGTTCGGCGAGGATGTGGTCCGCGAAATGAATCGACTAGGCATGGTGATAGACCTGGCCCACACGGCGCCGGTCACCATGGCCGCCGCACTGAAAGTAACGCAGAGCCCCGTCATCTTCTCGCACGCCGGCGCTCGTGGCGTATGCAACGTGCCACGCAACGTGCCTGATGACATCCTGCAGCAGTTGCCGAAAAATGGCGGCGTGGTCATGGTCACGTTCGTAGCTGGCTTCGTGGACTGCGAGGTGGCCAAGGTGATGCAGCCCGCCATGATGCGCATGAATATCGCCATGCGCGAAGCGAAAACGGATGAAGAACGTGCCGCAGCCAAAGCTGAATTCGCCGCCGTGAAAATTCCGGTGCCTTCCATCGGTAAGGTAGCTGACCACATCGACTACATCCGCAAAGTAGCGGGCGTCGACTACATTGGCCTCGGCGGCGACTTCGACGGCAACGACGCTTGGCCAGAAGGCTTGTCGGATGTTTCCATGTACCCGAACTTGTTTGCGGAACTGATTCGCCGCGGCTGGAGTGACGCTGACCTGATGAAGTTGGCCGGCGGCAATGTGCTGCGCGTGTTGGAAGCGAATGAACGCGTGGCCAAGAAGCTGCAGGCGCAGCCCGCGCCTGGCTTGCGTTGAAGCCAGGAGCCAACACCATGCAACGTCGCGAATTTCTGCTGGCTACTGCCGGCTTGTATTTGGCAGGACAATCCACGGCCATGGCCGCCAACCCAGACACGCCGGCCGTCGCAGGCCCCATCGTGGCTACCCGTTACGGCAAGTTGCAAGGCCGAACCCGTAATGGCGTGAATATCTGGAAAGGCATCGCTTACGGCGCAGACACCGGCGGCGGCAACCGCTTTCTGCCGCCTCAGCGGCCCGCTACTTGGCGTGGTGTGCGCGATGCCGGCAGCTATGGCCACCCCGCGCCACAGGTTTACCGCTCACCCACTACCTTTGCTTACCCCGCCTGGGTAGATGCCGAGACGCAGAGCGAAGACTGCCTCTGCCTAAACGTCTGGGCGGCCACCGCGCCGGCCTCCGGCCCACGCCCGGTGATGGTGTGGTTCCACGGCGGTGGCTATTCACGCGGCTCTGGCGGCCTTCCTATCTATGAAGGCAGTCATTTGGCCCAGCAAGGCGATGTGGTGGTGGTGACGGTGAACCATCGCCTGAACATCTTCGGCTATGCGCATGTGACGAAGGGTGCCGACGACCGCTTCGCCAGCGCCGGCAATGCCGGCCAACTCGACCTCATCGCGGCGCTCGAATGGGTGCGCGACAACATTGCCGGATTTGGTGGCGATGCTGGCAATGTCACCATCTTTGGCGAGTCAGGCGGCGGCGCCAAAGTCAGCACCTTGCTGGGCATGCCCGGGGCCAAGGGTCTGTTCCACAAAGCCATCGTACAAAGTGGCGCCTCCACCGAAGTGCTCGCTACCGAGCAAGGCGACGGCGTGGCGGAGCGCGTCTTCGCGCACTTTGGCCTGAAGCCAGGCGAAGTGGCGAAGCTACAAAAAGTACCCACTGCAGCGCTGCATGACTGCTTCCTGCAACTGACCGGCGCGCAGTTCGCGCCGATATTGGACGGTAAAGCCATCCCACAGCAAACGTGGACGCCCGCAGCACCCCCGTATGCGCACGACATTCCGCTGCTGGTGGGCAACACCACTGACGAGACGGCCGCCTTCATCGACAAGGTGATGCTGGAAGCCATCCCCGACGACACGGCATTGGTGGCAAAGTTACAGCGTTATGGCGGCAAACGCTTGTCGCAAGCCGAGCAAGCCATGGCGCTCGTCACCCTTTACCGTTCGCAGATGCCGGGACTAACGCGTACCCAAATGCTGGTACGTATCACCACCGACCTTGGCATGTGGCGGAATTCGCTAACACTTGCCGAACGGCAACATGCAGCGGGTGGCGCGCCGGCTTACCTTTACGAATTCGCATGGACCACGCCCTGCTTTGGCAGCCAGTGGGCGCTGCATGCGCTCGATATCCCGTTCACTTTCGGCAATCACGATATCGGCAAGTCCTGGGACGAGCAGGATTCGCAGGCGCTACGTGATGCCGCAGACCCCGCAGGCCATTACCGGCGTCTGAGCGAACAAATGATGGCGATGTGGACCACCTTCGCGCGTACTGGCAACCCAGCGATTGCTGCCGTGGGCGATTGGCCTGCCTATACGCCGGAGCACCGTCACACCATGGTGCTGAACGGGCAACCGCATTTGATGAAGGCCTTACGCGAAGGCGTGCGTGCAGCCATCATGGCCGTGTAGGTGTACAAGGCGCTTCAGTCGGCGACGAACTCCATCAGTTCGTCGCCGTCTTGCACTTGGGCACCGGCGGCATGATGAAAACGCACCACTGTTCCCGCCTTGGGGGCAGTTAGCGTGTGTTCCATCTTCATGGCTTCCAGCACCAATAACGGTGTGCCTGCAGCCACCTTGGCGCCCACCGCAGCCAATTGCGCCACGACGCGCCCGGGCATGGGTGCGCGCAGCCCGGCATGGCCCCCGATGGCGTTCCGTGCAGCAGCGTCGAGCGCTTCCGCCAGCACATTCACCCGCTCCAGTGTCAGCGTTTCGCCAGCGTGGAAGACGTGCCGTCGCGCGCCGTCGCGCACCACGGTGACCCCCGCTGGCAGCGAGGCGTTGACAGCGACGACATACGACGTGGCCTCGTGGCGAAAGACATAACTCAGTGACACAGGCGCCGTACCACGCCAGCCATCGACCATGGCCCATGGCGTTGCAGGTTCACATGACAGTCTTGCGCGCTCGCTGGCTTGTTTGGTTTCAGCGCCGTATTCCGCCGCAGCGAGCCACGCCAACAGCTCGGTCGTCGGTTCCGGGATAGCGAGTAGCTTCGCCTGATTGCGTTCGATGAGACCCGTATCCACGCGGCCTGAAGCGAAATCGTTACAGGCCACCACGCGACGCAAGAAGGTCACGTTGTTTTCCGGCCCAGCAATCTCGCACGCCGCCAGTGCGTGCTCCAGTTTCTGCAGCGCATCGACACGGTTTTCGCCGTGTACTACCAGCTTGGCAAGCATGGGGTCGTAGTACGGGGTGATGGTGTCACCTTCGGTAACGCCGGTATCCACGCGCACCGCATCGCTGGTTGCCGGAAACCGCAGATGAACCAGCTTGCCGGTCGACGGCAAGAACCCTTTGAACGGAGCCTCCGCGTAGAGGCGCGCTTCAATGGCATGCCCGTGCAACGGCACTTGGCTCTGCGTCAAGGGCAGCGGCTCGCCTACTGCCACACGAAGTTGCCATTCCACCAAATCCAGTCCAGTAATCATCTCTGTTACCGGATGCTCTACCTGCAGCCGCGTATTCATCTCCATGAAATAGAAGTCGCCCTCGGGCGATACGATGAACTCGACGGTACCAGCACCGACATAGCCAACCGCCAACGCGGCCCGGGTGGCCGCCGCGCCCATCGCTTGGCGCTGCTCTGACGTCATACCTGGGGCAGGAGCTTCTTCCAAGACTTTCTGGTGACGACGCTGCACAGAGCAATCCCGCTCGTGCAGATGTACGCAATGGCCCTGCTGGTCCGCAAACACCTGAATTTCGATATGGCGCGGTCGTTCGAGATATTTCTCTACCAACACTTGGTCATCGCCGAAACTGGCTAGGGCTTCGCGCTGGCAGGACGCCAACGCCGCGGCGAATTCATCGCGATGCGCGACCACGCGCATTCCTTTGCCACCACCCCCGGCGCTGGCCTTCAGCAGCACGGGATAGCCAATGCTATCCGCTGCTGCCAGCAAAGTGACCAAAGCTTGGTCAGTACCATGGTAGCCAGGTACTACCGGTACGCTAGCGGCTTCCATCAGGGCTTTGGCAGCACTCTTGCCGCCCATCGCGCGTATGGCGGCTGCCGGCGGACCGACAAATCTCAAGCCAGCAGCAATACACGCTTCAGCGAAATCGGCGTTCTCGGAAAGAAATCCATAGCCGGGATGGATGGCGTCGGCACCCGTAGCGAGTGCTGCGGCGATGACGCAGGCACCATCCAGATAAGACTCACGCACCGGGGCCGGCCCGAGGCGGACTGCTTCATCCGCCAGCCGCACCTGCAGCGCTGTGGCATCTGCATCGGAATACACCGCAACCGTGGCAATGCCCAACCGGCGGGCGGTGCGTATGATGCGGCAGGCAATCTCGCCGCGGTTCGCGATGAGCAGTTTCTGAATCATGGCAGCCAGGCCGGTGGTCGCTTGGCAAGGAAGGCCTTAAGCCCTTCCTGCGCTTCAGGCGTGCCGCGTACGCGGGCGATCCACTGCGCAGTTTCTTCCAATAGTGCCGCGTCGATGACACGCCCACTGACCTGCTGCAGCAGGGCCTTTGCCTCGCGTAGCGATTCGGGGCCACCAGCCTGCAATGCAGCTACTTGCTTGGCAACCACGCTGTCGAGTTCTTCCGGCGCACACAATTCATGGATCAGCCCCAGACGGTGCGCTTCGGCTGCACTAAATCGCTCGCCAGTCAGAAAATAGCGCGAGGCGGCTCGAGTGCCAATGGCACGCACCAAATACGGGGCGATGGTTCCCGGCACTAAACCAATGCGTACTTCGGTGGTGCCAAAGCGCGCGGTGGTATCCGCCACCGCGAGGTCGCAGGCCGCGACGAGGCCAGTACCACCGGCCAAGGCATTGCCGTGCACTCGCGCCACCACCGGCTTTGGGCACTCGCTGACAGTTCGAAAAAGTTTTGCCAACAGACGGGCGTCCGCCACATTTTGCTCAGGCGTGTGTTGGGCAGCGCGCAGCATCCAGTTCAAGTCGCCGCCTGCGCAGAAACTGCGGCCACGGCCTGCCAACACCAGCACGCGCACCGCGTCATCCGTACCGGCATACGCTACGGCTGCCGTCAGCGAAGCGATGAGTGCTTCGTCGAAGGCGTTGTGAAGTTCAGGGCGGTTCAACCACAGCGTGCGGACACCGGCAACATCTGTCACTTCGAGATTCGGCGGCAGCGTCTGTTCATTCATGTGGCGTTTCCCTTGTCCATTCCACTCACATCCGCAGCACGCCCGTGCGCGTTGGCGCATCGGGCCCATGAGGCGCGTTCAGCGCCGCGGAAAGCCCCAGACCCAGAACACGTCGCGTATCGGCAGGGTCGATGACGCCATCGTCCCATAGGCGACTGCTCGCGTAATACGGATGACCTTGTCGTTCGTACTGCTCGCGCAGCGGTGCCTTGAATGCGGCTTCGTCATCCGCGCTCCATACCTTACCCGCAGCTTCTAGCTGATCGCGCTTCACCGTGGCCAGCACGCTCGCGGCTTGTTCACCACCCATCACCGAAATCCGCGCATTGGGCCACATCCATAGGAAGCGCGGACTGTAGGCACGCCCGCACATACCGTAGTTGCCAGCACCAAAGCTGCCACCGATGATGACCGTGAGCTTCGGAACGTTCGCCGTGGCCACTGCGTGAACCAGCTTGGCGCCGTCTTTCGCGATGCCGGCATTTTCCGCTTTTCGCCCGACCATGAAGCCCGTGATGTTCTGGAGGAACACCAGCGGGATGCCACGCTGCGTGCACAGCTGAATGAAGTGCGTGCCCTTCAACGACGATTCGCTAAACAGAATGCCGTTATTGGCGATGACGCCAACCGGATAGCCGTAGAGATGCGCGAAGCCGCACACGAGCGTGTTGCCGTAGCGTGGCTTGAATTCGTCGAAGCGGCTGCCATCCACCACACGCGCAATGACTTCGCGCACATCGAAAGACTTGCGCGCTTCTGTGGGCACTACCCCATGCAGCTCGGCGGTGGCATAGCGCGGCTCCTCCGCGGGCACCATTTCCAGTTTCACTTCCTTGCGCGAGTTGAAACGCGCCACGGCTTGGCGCGCTAGCGCCAGTGCGTGCAGGTCGTTGTCCGCCAGATAGTCTGCTACGCCCGACAGGCGCGTGTGGACGTCGCCGCCGCCGAGCTCCTCGGCGCTCACCACTTCGCCCGTGGCCGCCTTCACCAGCGGCGGGCCGGCGAGAAAAATGGTGCCCTGCTCCTTCACGATGATGGCTTCGTCCGCCATGGCGGGGACGTAGGCGCCACCGGCGGTACAAGAACCCATGACGACCGCGAGCTGCGGAATGCCGGCGGCGGAAAGGTTCGCCTGATTGAAGAAGATGCGACCGAAATGGTCCCGGTCGGGGAACACCTCATCTTGCGCGGGCAGAAAGGCACCGCCGGAGTCCACGAGGTAAATGCAAGGGAGCCGGTTTTCCGACGCGACCTCCTGGGCCCGCAAGTGCTTCTTCACGGTTAGCGGATAGTAGGTGCCACCTTTCACGGTGGCGTCATTGGCCACCACCATGCATTCCCGCCCCGCCACGCGCCCGATGCCGGTGACGATTCCCGCGGCCGGCACTTCCCCACCGTATTGGCCGTAGGCTGCCAAGGGCGAAAGCTCGAGGAAGGGACTGCCGGGGTCGAGCAGGGCGTTGATGCGCTCCCGCACCAGCAATTTGCCGCGGCCGATGTGCTTGGCCCGGGCTTCGGCACTTCCACCGCTGGCTACACGAGCCAGTTGTACCCGCAAATCGGCTACTAGAGCGCCCATTGCGTCGCTATTGGCAGCGAATTCCGCCGATTGTGGATTGATGGCGGTGCCTAGCACCGTCCCGGAGACCTGTGGAGGAAGCGGCATCATGGGTTCATTCCCACCGGACGACTTGCGCCCTGAAGTTAATTGTTGAACAATCGTATCATTCAATATTCGTACGAGGCAACCAAAATGGCTCTGTGCACTACGACCGACTTCGACTTCGGACTAGACGAGACCACCAACGCGGTCCGCGAACAGGTCCGCCGCTTTGCGCAGGAAACCATCGCCCCCCGCGCCGCTGACATCGACCGCGATAACCAGTTTCCCCCCGAATTCTGGCCCCTGCTCGGCGAACAGGGGCTGCTGGGCATTACCGTACCTGAACGCTGGGGCGGTGCGGGTCTCAGTTATCTGGCGCATACCGTGGCCATGGAAGAAATCTCCCGTGCCTCGGGTTCGGTCGGGCTCTCCTACGGCGCCCACAGCAACTTATGCGTCAACCAGCTCAAATTGAACGGTAACGATGCGCAACGCGACCAGTACTTGCCGAAGCTGGTGAGCGGCGAGCACGTGGGTGCCCTGGCGATGTCGGAGCCCGGTGCCGGCAGCGATGTGGTGGCCATGCAGCTGCGCGCCGTGCCCGACGGCGACCATTTTGTCCTCAACGGCACCAAGATGTGGATCACGAATGGCCCGGATGCCAACGTGCTGGTCGTCTACGCCAAGACCGACCCCGGCGCCGGCCCCAAGGGCATTACGGCGTTTATCGTCGAGCGCGACTTCGCTGGCTTCAGCAGTTCCCCGAAACTCGACAAGCTGGGCATGCGTGGCTCGAACACTTGCGAACTCGTGTTCCGCGACTGCCGCGTCCCGGTAGCGAACGTATTGGGCGAGGTGAACGGCGGCGTGAAAGTGCTGATGCGGGGGCTGGATTACGAACGCGTGGTACTGGCCGGCGGCCCGTTGGGCCTGATGGCTGCGGCGCTGGACGTGGTGCTGCCCTACGTGCGCGAGCGCCGCCAATTCGGTGCTGCCATTGGGACTTTCGAGTTGATGCAGGCCAAAGTGGCAGACCTCTACACGGAACTGAACGCCTCACGCGCCTATGTTTACGCCGTCGCCGCCGCCTGCGACCGGGGCCGGGTCACCCGGCAGGACGCCGCCGGCTGTATCCTGTACGCCGCGGAGCGGGCTACCCGAGCCGCACTCGAGGCCATCCAGTCACTGGGCGGCAACGGGTATATCAACGACTATGCTGCCGGTCGGCTGTTGCGCGACGCCAAGCTCTACGAGATTGGCGCCGGCACGCAGGAGATACGGCGCATGCTCATCGGCCGTCAATTGTTTGAGGCCGCGTGAGCGCGGGGCAACCACAACTAAGGTACCGCTGCGCTGTTGCGTAGCGCCAAACAGGCAGGTGCTGGTTTGAACGTTGAATTCACTCCCGTCCGACTGGTGCCCGCCTACCGCAAAGTGGCGGACGCCATCATCGAGCGCATTCTCGACCGCACCCTGCCGCATGGCGAACGCCTGCCGCCAGAAGCAGCACTGGCAGAAAAATTCGGCGTGAACCGCGGCACGCTCCGCGAGGCGCTGCGGGATTTGGAAAGCCAAGGTCTGCTTACGCGCCAGCGCGGCAGCAAGCGCATGGTGGTCACGCAGCCGCGCGCAGCCCAATTAGCCGATGGCCTGCAACGGGCCTTCGCCATTCAGGGCATTACGGCGCTGGAAGTGTGGGAGGCGCTGCGCGTGCTGGAGCCCCCCTTGGCGGAAGCCGCCGCGCTCGCGCGAACCGACGAGGACATCGTCGCCTTGGAAGCCGTGGTGGCGCTCTACGCCGCGGACCACACCGAAGCCGGGCATGCCGTGGAGCATGTGGGCGCGTTCTTCAGGGCGGTGGCCAATGCCAGCCGCAACCGGGTACTGGCGCTGGCGCAGGAACCTCTCGTGCGGTTGCTGGAACCCACCCTAGCGCTGGTGATTGACCGCGTGCCGCAAGCCCGCAAGCGCATTGCCGATGCCGAACAGCAAGTGGCACAGGCCATTATTGCTGGTGATGCACCCCGCGCACTGAACTGGATGGGCAAACACATTCGCGACTTGCGCCGCGGCTACGAGGTCGCAGGCATTACGCTCGACACCATGGTGAGCACTACCGGCTGAACCGCGCTGCTACAGTTTTTCGCGCTGTCGGCGTCCGTTGCGGATGGAATAGCGCCCACGCGCGTCCTGCACGTCGAGATTCACGGTCTTCTCGCGTCCGCCATAGACGGCGTTCTTCAACCAATTGAGCTCGGCCGGCAGCCCGGCAATGCGCAAGTCCTTGTGCCAGCAACGTTCCTGTGGGTCCCAGCGGTAGCCGCGGGCGCGCAGGATGTCCTTGGTCTCGAAGGGAGATTCGTTGGCCCAAATGCGCAGCGATTCTTGCCGGGCGTTGCCGAGCAAAATCTTGAATGCCGTACTGGGCGCATTGCCCGTGCCACCCGTGCCACCCGTGCCACCCGTGCCACCCAAGGGCTGCGCTAACACCCGCAACAAGGCCAAGCAGTCGATTTCAGCGCGGTGGCCTTCGTAGAAAAAGCCAGCGCGGTAGGCTAGGTATTCCAGCTTATGACTACTAACGCCGACGTCGTTCCAGGGTATGTCGTACTGCGAACAACCGAAGGCCATGGTCTCGAACAAGGGAAAGCGTGGCTCAAGGAAACGGCGGTCGAACGCGGCGTTATGCGCGATGACCAGCTGCACATTGCGCAGACAATCTTGCAAAGCCAGTTCGTTGAAGCGCTGCCCACGCACCATGTCGTCAGTGATGTGATGGATGGCAGTGGATTCCGGGGGGATAGGAAAGCCCGGGTCTTCGAAGGCACTGTAGCGCCCGACTACCGGGCCGACTTCACCGGTGTCACGGTCGTATTCGAACACCACCACGGCCAGTTCGATGACCTTGTCGCGGGCGAAGTCCGTGCCGGTGGTTTCGGTGTCGATGACTGCGGCGCGGCCAGGCTGTGAAGCCGCCAACGGCGGACGCTGCGCGGTGATATCCAGCCGACGCAGCACGCGGTAATCCGGGTGTTGCGCCAAAGCGGTGGCCAAGGATTCCGGGTTTCCCGGCAGATAGGGCGGCGGCGAGTTTTCCATGCCACCAGTGTAGGAGGAAACAGGCTCAGGCGGTGAGCCCGCTACACGGCAGCTTGCTGCCGCCTCTTACAGCCCCAGCAGAGCCAGCAACTGCTCCACTGCTTCTTCCGGCGTATGCCCCTGCGTCTGCAAGTGCACTTCCGGCGTCAGCGGTGCTTCATAGGGCGAATCGATACCCGTGAAGTTCTTGAGCTTGCCCGCCTGCGCCCGCGCATAAAGCCCCTTCGGGTCGCGCTGGATGCAATCTTCGATGGCGGTATCCACGAATACCTCCACAAACGCACCCGGCGCAAACAGCTCGCGCACCATCTGGCGTTCGGCACGGAAAGGCGAGATGAACGAGCACAGCACCACCAGACCTGCGTCGGTCATCAAGCGCGCCACTTCACCCACGCGTCGAATGTTCTCCACCCGGTCCGCATCGGTGAAGCCCAAGTCGCGGTTCAACCCATGACGAACGTTGTCACCATCCAGCAAGTAAGTACGAATGCCCTGCGCATGCAGCTTCTGCTCAAGCACATTGGCGATGGTGGACTTACCCGAACCAGAAAGACCCGTGAACCACACTGCTTTCGCCGGGTGCGCATTGAGACGTTCACGAGCGGCACGATCCACGGTGACAGCTTGCCGGTGCACGTTGGTAGCGCGGCGCAAAGCAAACGACACCATACCCGCGCCGACCGTGGCGTTAGTCTGCCGGTCGATGAGAATGAACGAGCCCGTCGCCGGGAAATCTGCGAAAGCATCTACGGCTACCGGCGCTGTAGTGTCGAGGTTACAGAAGCCCACTTCGTTCAAATGCAGCGTGCGGGCAGCGAGATGCTCCAGCGAGTTCACGTCGACTTTGTACTTAATGCCGGTGATACGTACTGGCACCGTGGCGGTGCCAAGCCGCATCAAGTAAGGACGGCCAGCGAGCAGCTCCTCTTCAGCCATCCACAGTACATGCGCCGCAAATTGGTCTGCCACTTCAGGGCGCGTTTCCGGGGTGCTCAGTACATCACCACGCGCAATATCGATTTCATCCGTTAGCGTCAGCGTGACGGCCTCACCGGCTTGCGCCTCGGCTAGGTCGCCATCAGCAGTGACGATACGCGCCACCGTGGTTTGCTTGCCAGAACCCGCGACCACGATGGACTGCCCAGCACGCACCACACCACTGGCCACCGTACCGACATAGCCACGGAAGTCGACGTTCGGCCGGTTCACGTATTGCACCGGGAAACGCAGCGGAGCCGCTGCTCGGTCGCGGCTCACGTCCAGTTCTTCCAACCAGCCGAGCAGCGTGGGGCCCTGGAACCAACTCATGCGTTCCGAAGGCACGCTGACATTGTCGCCAAAGCGCGCCGACACTGGCACTACTGTCAGCGTTTGAAACCCCAGGGGCGCGGCAAAGGCACGTAACTCGGCTTCAATGCGCGCGAACACGGCCGGCGCATCGTCGACCAGGTCAATCTTGTTCACGGCCGCCACCACATGGCGCAGCCCTAACAGCGAGCAGATATAAGCGTGGCGCCGCGTTTGCGTCAGCACGCCCTTGCGCGCATCCACCAGTAATACCGCAGCGTCAGCGTTCGACGCGCCCGTCGCCATGTTGCGTGTGTACTGCTCGTGGCCCGGCGTGTCCGCGACGATGAAGGCGCGACGCGGCGAAGAAAAGTAGCGGTAAGCGACATCGATGGTAATGCCTTGCTCACGCTCGGCCTCCAAACCATCGACGAGCAGCGCGAGGTCAAGATCCGTGCCAGTCGTGCCGTGCTTGCGGCTGTCCCGCTCCAGCGTGGCCAACTGGTCCGTTGGAATGCTGGCGGTGTCGTAAAGCAGACGACCGATGAGCGTGGACTTGCCGTCGTCCACACTGCCGCAGGTGAGAAAACGCAGAAGCGCTTTGCCGGACATCAGAAGTACCCCTCGCGCTTCTTCTTTTCCATCGACGCGGCTTCATCGGTGTCGATGAGGCGGCCGGCGCGTTCGGATTCACGCGAAGTACGCATCTCGTCGATAAT
>CAIOHZ010000123.1 GCA_903858165.1 uncultured Pseudomonadota bacterium | reverse complement strand
CGACGCGGGTTTCGAAATAGCGAAGCAAGGGATCGTCCAGTGAATAGCCAGCGCGCAGAGGATACGCCAGTCAGGTGAAACCGTTGGTGCGCGGAGCGTGGCGCTGTTTATTGGATACGGCGTCTGCGAAATCGCTGTTATTTGCCAATACAAAACCGCCCGAACACCTCGGCCAGTACGTCATCCGGGACGGTGCGCCCGGTGATGGCGCCGAGGGCGTCCTGCGCCAACCGCAGTTCTTCCGCTACCAGTTCCCCACCAGCCTTGGCGTTGTCCGCGGCGCGCGCCGCCTCCAGGTGGTGCAGCGCTTCGCGAACCGCCTGCACATGGCGTTCGCGGGCACTGAAGGCGCCCACGCCTTCGCCGCTGCCACGGCCGAGGCGTCGCAGTATTTCCGTCCGCAAGGCATCCAGTCCTTCACCCGTGGCCGTGCTCACGCGGAGGGCAGCCGGCAACAGCGCAGCATCGTTGGCGCCCGCGCCTGCCAGGTCCACCTTGCTCGCCACCACTAGCAGCCGCTCGGTCGCGGCGTTCTGGCCGGGCAATTCGTCTAGATGCATGGCCTGAATGTCGTCGGCCGCCGCCGCCAGCGCCTCGTTGTCGGTGCTGTCCACCAAGTACAACACCAGGTCCGCATTCACGGCAGCAGCACGCGCACGGCGCACGCCTTCCTGCTCCACCACATCCACGGTGTCGCGTAGGCCTGCAGTATCCAGCAGCGTTAGGCCAACGCCCGCCAGTTCCACTTCGACTTGCAGCACGTCACGCGTGGTGCCGGGTACGGGAGTGACGATAGCGGTGTCTTCGCGCGTCAGGGCATTCAGCAGCGAACTCTTGCCGGCATTCGGGCGGCCGGCCAACACCACGCGGGGCGCTTGCGAATGGCGCACCCCGTGGCGCGTTGCTTCCAGCAGCGCCCGGCAGGCATGTTCCAGCGATGCAAGCGGTCCCGCGAGTTCGACGGCAACGGGCACATCGCGTTCGTCGGGAAAATCGAGCGACGCTTCGCACAGCGCCCGCGTTTGTAGCAAGCCCATAGCCAAGGCGTTCACGCGGTCGCTGAACTCCCCGGAGAGGCTCCGCACGGCAGCACGCGCGGCGGCAGCCGAGCCCGCAGCGATCAGGTCAGCGACAGCCTCGGCTTGGGCGAGGTCCATGCGACCGTTCAGGTAAGCGCGCTGGGTGAATTCGCCCGGTTGCGCCAGGCGTGCACCAGCGGCCAAGGCGGCACTCAGCAACAGTCGCAGAGCCGCGGGGCTGCCGTGACCCTGCAGTTCCAGCACGTCTTCACCGGTGTAACTGTTCGGCCCCGGAAACCACAGGGCCAGGCCTTCATCTAGAGACGCCCCGTTGGCGTCACGAAAGCGCCCCAAAGTGGCAAGGCGCGGCTGGGGCAAGTTACCCAGCAAGGCGTGCGCGACGGCGGCAGCCCCCGGCCCGGAAACCCGCACCACGCCAATACCGCCGCTACCGGGCGGCGTGGCAATGGCGGCGATGGTCGAACTTTCGTATGCGGTCATGCGGGCATTGTCACCGAACATTAGGGAAATAGAACGGCGGCCTCGGCTTGCCATCGAAAGAGGATATTGCCCATGCATAGGTCTTGGCATATGCTATTTCTCATCCTATTGCGCGAAAGACCGCCAATGAAATACCGCCGCCCGTCCCCGAGCACACCACGTCGCGTGGAAGACCGCACCGACGACACCCGCGTCGTCAGCCTATTCCGCAACGGCGCGAACCAAGCGGTGCGTATCCCTCGTGAATTCGAGTTGCCAGGCACGGAGGCCCGATTACGGCGGGAAGGCGACCGGCTCATTCTCGAACCCGTAGAGGCGGCGTCCCTGCACGAACTCATCCGCGCCTGGGAGACGGAGCCTCCGCTCGAAGAAGGCATTCCCGAGTTCCCGGATGAATCGCCTGAACCGGTCTCTTTCTAGGGCCTCGTCATGAACCGCTATCTGTTGGATACGAACGCATTGTCGTCATTGGTCCATCGATCTTCCGGAGCAGTACGCCAACGAATCCTAAGCTTGCCCGAGGGTACCGTGGTGACCAGCCCGATCGTCTTGTGCGAAGTGCGCTTCGGCCTCGAGAAGCGTAACTCCGCGGCACTGAACGAGCGCGTCCGCAAAACGCTGAATGCCGTGGAAGTGCTGCCGTTGAGCCCGGGTTTCCCGGATATCTACGGAAAACTGCGCGCCACCTTGGAGGCCGCGGGCACGCCGATCGGAGCCATGGACTTGCTCATTGCCGCCCACGCCCTAAGCGAAGGGGTCACACTCGTCACGGCGAATGTGCGGGAATTCGGGCGTGTGCCCGGTCTTCGCATAGAGAACTGGGAAGCAGAAGCCGGCTAACTCCAAGCCCGCTATTCCTACCCCCCACTTCGCGCCAGCCAAGCTTGCAGCCGCTCTTCGCTACCTGCCGGCACATGTAGGCCCAGCTTGGT
>CAIOHZ010000122.1 GCA_903858165.1 uncultured Pseudomonadota bacterium | reverse complement strand
TCGATGTAAGTGAAGCCTTTATCGTCCATGCGACCGATATCGCCGGTGCGCAACCAGCCGTCCGGGAACATCACCTTCGCCGTCTCGTCGGGGCGGTTCCAGTAGCCAGCCATCACTTGCGGGCCACGCACGCAAATCTCGCCATGCCCGCCCACCGGCAATTCGTTGCCGTCGTCATCGCGGATGGAAATTTCCGTGCTGGGAACCGGCAGGCCGATGGAGCCGTTGAACGGCATATCCTTCGGCATGACGGTGGCCACTGGTGAGGTTTCCGTGAGGCCCCAGCCCTGGCCGAGCATGCAACCGGTGAGCTTCTCCCACTTCTGCGCCACTGCGCCTTGCAGCGCCATGCCACCGGCGTTGCAGCTCAGCAAGCCGCTGAAATCGACTGTTTCAATACCGGGCGTATGCAGCAAACCGTTGTAGAGCGTGTTCACGCCATACATCACGTTGAAGCGGTGTGCTTTAAGTTCCTTCACGAAGCCGGGCATGTCACGCGGGTTCGTGATGAGGACGTTGTGCCCACCGGTGACCAACCACGAAAGGGCGCAAGAGGTGAGTGCGTAGATGTGATACAGCGGCAGCGCGCACAGCACCACGGGTGACTGTGCCGGCATCTCGTACTGCGCGAGCCAAGCATGCGTCTGCAGCAGGTTCGAGACGAGATTGCGGTGCGTGAGGATAGCGCCCTTGGAAACACCGGTGGTGCCGCCGGTGTACTGCAGGAAGGCGACATCCGCGTGCCCGAGCGGAACCGCTTCGAGGTCTACCCACTTGCCTTGCTGCAGCACTTCAGTGAAGCGCACGGCGCCGGGCAATTGGAAGGGCTTCACAGCGTTGCGTACGTAGCGCAGGACAAAATTCACGATGGCCGATTTCGGGAACGACAGCAGATCGCCGACGCCGGTAACGATGACGGTTTCCACGGCCGTTTCGTCGATGACTTCTTCAAGCACATGCGCCGCGTTTTCGAACACCACGATGGCGCGAGCGCCGCTGTCCTTCAGTTGGTGTTCCAGTTCACGGGCGGTATACAGAGGGTTCGTGTTTACCACCGTCAGGCCCGCGCGCAGCGCGCCAAATAGCGCGATGGGGTACTGCAGAATATTCGGCATCATCAGGGCAATGCGGTCGCCCTTCTTGAGGCCAGCTTCCCGCTGCAGCCAAGCGCCAAAGGCGCGCGAGCGTGCGTCCAGTTCGCGGAAGGTGAGCGTGGTGCCCATGTTCGAATAGGCCGGCTTGTCCGCATGTTCGAGACAGCCTTTGTCAATCAGCTCACGCAGCGAAGCGTATTCGCTGGGATTGATGTCATGGGGCACGTTGGCGGGGTAGTGCGGTAGCCAGTAGCGGTCCAAGGGTCACCTGCCAGTCTTGTATTTGTGCGACGCAAAATGTCGCGTCGGATGTAGGTGGCACAGTACAACGCCTGCAGGCGCCGGTAAACCTGTCCGGCAAACCAGTTCTGCGCGCGCGCGGTAGAAGGCGTCAGAAGTCATCGTGGCCGCCGCGCCGCTTTAAAGCAGCTTCTGTAGCGCTGGCCAGAGGTTCTGCAGTAACCGGGGTTGCGCTGCCTCCACGGGGTGGATGCCATCGGCCTGGAACATGGCGGGTTGCGTAGCGATGCCTTCCAGAAAAAACGGCACCAAAGTGGTGCGTTCTGCCTTGGCCACGGCTGGGTAGGCGGCGGCGAAGCGGCGCGTGTACTCGGGACCATAGTTCGGCGGCAATTGCATGCCCAACAGCATGGGTTTGGCGCCGGCCGCACGCGAGGCGCGGGCTATGGCAGCCAGATTGCGCTGGAGGTCCGCGGGCGGCAGGGCCCGCAGGCCATCGTTACCCCCCAATTCGATGATGACCACGACAGGGCGGTGCAATTGGAGCGCGCGTGGCAGGCGTGCCAGCGCACCGGCGCTGGTTTCGCCGCTGACACTGGCGTTGACCACGACATGCCCGTAACCTGCCTGCCGCAACTGCTGCTGCAGCAGGGCGACCCAACTGCGCCGGACGTCGATGCCATAACCGGCGCTGAGCGAATCGCCCAGCACCAGGATTTTCGGCGCGTTAGCCGCGGTTGGCGGAACTGCAGCGTGCCCCAGCGGTATAACCAACAGCAGGCCAACTGACAGAAGCGACCGCCACGACTGGCGTAGGCTCGAAGAAAATGGGAACAGCATGACCACCACGGTGCTTGAAGCCAAAGAAGTGACGCAGCAGGTTAGCAGTCCGGAAGGAACGCTGACTATCCTCGACCATGTCGGCTTCCAGTTGGCTGCTGGCGAGACGGTGGCGATCGTGGGGGCCTCGGGTGCCGGCAAGAGCACTTTGCTCGGGCTATTGGCCGGGTTGGACGTGCCGACGCAAGGTGCGGTTTTGCTGGCCGGACAGTCGCTCTCCGCGCTGGACGAAGATGGCCGCGCCGCCTTGCGCGCCGACCGTGTCGGCTTCGTGTTCCAGGCCTTTCATCTGGTGCCCGCACTAACTGCACTTGAAAACGTCATGCTGCCTTTGGAGCTGCGCGGCGATTCCGCGGCCCGCGTGGTCGCGGCCGAGGCGTTATCTCGTGTCGGCCTTGCGGAGCGTGCGGGGCATTACCCGCGCCAACTGTCCGG
>CAIOHZ010000121.1 GCA_903858165.1 uncultured Pseudomonadota bacterium | reverse complement strand
CGACACCGAGTCCAGCGCGCTGCAAATTTTGCGCATCATCCAGGAAGAATCGCTCAAGGACAACACCGCTTCGGTGCTGTGCCAAGTGCCCGTCGAAGTGGCCTCCTTCCTGCTCAATGAAAAGCGTACCGAGATCGCCAAGATCGAACTCAAACAGCGCATCAATGTGCTGATGGTGCCCAACAAGACCTTGGAAACGCCGAACTACAAGCTCGAGCGCTTGAAGCACGACGACCCGCGTTTGGACCATATCGAAGCGAGCTACAAAATGGCCGACACCATCGAGGACCCGACCTCGGTAACGCGCCGCTCGCAAGAACCGACCAATAAGCAAACCCCGGTGATCAAAGGTGTGCTGCCAGACGCGCCTGCACCCCAGGCCGCACCGCGTGCGGAGGCAGCGCCCAAAGCGGCTCCACCCGCGCGTCCCGCAGCGGCGGCACCCGCACCCGTGGCGCCGCCCGCGCAGCAAGGCTTTTTCTCCTGGGTCAAGAGCTTGTTCTCTTCGGCACCGCCAGCGCCAACAGACGTCAAGCCCGCAGCACCCAAGGCCGACGAGCGCCGTGATGGCCGCCCGCCGCGTGAGGGTGGTCGCGATGGTCAGGGTCGTGGTGCACGCGGCGAAGGCCGTGGCGAGGCCCGCGCCGATGGACGTGGTGAAGGACGTGGCGAAGGACGCAATAGCCGTGGCGGACGCGGCGGACGTGGTGGCGAACGCGGCGGTGAACGCGGCAGCCAACGCGAGCGTTTTGATGCCGAAGGAAAACCGATGGCCGCTGGCGACAACGCTCAGGGCGTGGCTGTGGATGCCAACAGCGCCGAGAGCCCACGCCCAGCACGCGGACGCGGCGGACGCAATAGCGAACGTGGTGAACGCGGCGAGCGTACCGAGCGCTCTGAAAATGGCGAACGCCAGGCGGATCGCATTGGCGATGCGGCTGCGCAAACCGACGCCAACGGCAATGACGCCGGACCGCGTGAAGCCCGCGAAGGCCGTGAAGGCGGGCGCAGCCGTGGGGGACGTGGACGCCGCAACGACCGTGGCCCGCGTTTGGATGAAGCCGGTAACCCGCTTCCTGCGGCCCCAGGCCAAGACGAAGCCAATGGACAGGCACCTGCTGAAGGCAGCCCGCGCGAAGGCGCAGACAACCAGGGCAGCAATGGCCGCCGCTCACGCGACCGCTATGGCCGCGAGCGTGGCCCACGTGGTGGCCGCGATGCCGGTGCAGAGAACCAGGAAGAGCAAACCCCCAGCAACTTCGAGATGCGTCAGCCTGAGCGCGCAAGCGAAGACGGCGATGCGCCGGTGCGTTCGTACTTTACGCAAGCTGCGGCTGCACCGGTTAGCGCGCAGGAAAGGGCACAGGACAGCCATGCGGCAGCGGCCCCCGTGGCGGCGCAAGCCGACACGGCTCCTTATAGTGCGGCGCAAGCCGACGCGATTCCCCATAGTGCAGCGCAGGCTGAGGGCGCTCCTCATAATGCGGCGCAAGCCGACGCGCCTACTCACGCTGCTACGCAGTCCGAAGCTGCTCCACGCGCTGTCGCGCAAAGCCAGGTAACACCGCAGGCCGCAGCGCCAGTTGCTAGCGCAACACCGGCACCCGCAGCCCCGGCTGCACCTGCCATGCCAGCCGTCAGCGCCTTTGTATTGCCAGTTGAAAACCTGGTGACCGTAGCGCAAAGCTCGGGCTTGCAATGGGTGAACTCGGATCCGCAAAAAATCGCCGCCGTGAACGCAGCGATTGCAGCAGAGCCCGCACCCGTGCACGTACCGCGCGAGCGTCCTGCGCCTGTGGTGCTGGAGGATGCACCGCTGGTCTTGGTAGAGACCAAGCGCGACTTAGGCCAGATGCAATTGCCTATCGCCTAAAGCGCGGGACTACAGCAGCCTAGGCTGCTACAAGAAATAAAGGGCACTTCGGTGCCCTTTATTTT
>CAIOHZ010000120.1 GCA_903858165.1 uncultured Pseudomonadota bacterium | reverse complement strand
TGCGCCGATGGTCGCGGTGTGCAAGTGGCGGAGCGCCCCGATGGCTACTATGTAGGCCCCACGCTGTTCGACCGCGTGACTGCCGACATGAGCGTCTACCGCGATGAAATCTTCGGGCCGGTGCTCTCCGTGGTGCGTGTGGCGGACTATGCCGCCGCGATGGACTTGGTGAACGGCCATGAGTTCGCGAACGGCACGGTCATCTTCACGCAGAGCGGTGCGGTGGCGAAGGCCTTCGTGCGCGATGTGGAAGTGGGCATGGTGGGTGTGAACGTGCCTATTCCGGTGCCCATGGCGTTCCACAGCTTTGGTGGTTGGCGCTCTTCGCTCTTCGGCGACCACCACATGCATGGCCCGGAAGGCGTGCGCTTCTATACGCGCCTGAAGACTGTGACGGAGCGTTGGCCCGAGCCGAAGTCGGTGAGCGCCGACTTCGTTATGCCGACGATGAAGTGACGCAGCAGGGTGGCGGCTGAAGCGCCACTCATTCCCGCTGGGTTGAGACAGGGGTTCGCGGAACGGCTAACGTCGCTGCCACGTTTCCCCTTTCTCTGGAGCCCCAGATGCTCACGCTCTACAGCTTCGGCCCCGGCGCCAATTCCCTGAAGCCCATGCTCGCCCTCTATGAGAAGGGCCTCGAGTTCACCGGTCGTTTCCTCGACCCGGCGAAGTTCGAACACCACGAAGACTGGTTCAAGACCATCAATCCGCGCGGCCAGGTGCCGGCGCTGGATCACGACGGCAAGATCATCGTGGAGTCCACGGTCATTTGCGAATACCTCGAAGATGTCTTCCCCCACCAAAATCCGCTGCGCCCGTCAGACCCGTACCTCGTAGCCGAGATGCGCGTGTGGACCAAGTGGGTCGACGAATATTTCTGTTGGTGTGTGTCCACCATTGGTTGGCACCGCATGGTGGGCAACTTGGTGAAGCCGCTGTCGGACGCCGAGTTCGAAGAGATGGTGGCGCGTGTGCCCATCCCCGAGCAGAAGGTGAAGTGGCGTCGTGCTCGCGAAGGTTTCCCGCAAGACTTGCTGGATGAGGAGATGCGCAAGATTGCGGTCTCGGTCCGCCGCCTCGAAGACCGCCTTGCGAATCACCTTTATCTCGTGGGCGACCAATTCACGCTGGCAGATATCTGCAATTTCGCCATCGCGAATGGCATGCAATTCGGCTTTGCTGAACTGGTGAATGACCAGGACACGCCGGGCATCATGGCGTGGCTGGCGCGCATCAATGCGCGACCTGCTTGCCAGGAAATGTTCGCGAAGGCCAAGCGAGAAAACGTGGGGCCGCGAAAGTAACAACCACTCGGAGACCTGCTAATGCGTGTGCATCATCTGCCACTCGCCCTGCTGCTGCTCGGGCCGCTCGCTATTCCGGGTACCCTCGCGGATGAGTGGGTCCCTTCTACCGATACGGCTTGCCAGGTGTCAGCGCCAAATACGGTGGAAGGCGCGACGTTCCGTTGGCAGGGTGAATGCGCGGAAGGCAAGGCGCAGGGGGCAGGCATTCTCACTTCCTCCCACGGCGGCTTGCTGCAGGGCGAGTTCAAGGCGGGGGTGCCTTTCAACGCTCACGGCTTTTGGCCGCTGCAGTTCAAGGGCGGTGGCACCGTCAATGCGCAGCACACCGTGACGGATGGCGTTGTCTTTTGGAACGCTCTAGAACTGCCAGAGGCGCAGGGCAGGGCCACGCCTGGCAGTACGGCACCTCTGGTGGGTGAGTGGGAGTTCCTGAGTGGCGACGGCAAATGCCGCGAGCGCCATACCTACCACGCCGACGGCAGCTATGTTTCACGGAGCGGCGAAGAAGTGATGGAAGGCGCTTACGCGGTGATGACCATCGCGAACGCCAAGCAAGTACTGGGCTTCGTGAAATCTGCCATTACAGCCAACGGCAAGCCTGACTGCGCGGGCCAGCGCGCGCCGCTGAAACCGGACAGCACCCGCTTCTTCTATCTGCTGCAGGAAACGCCGGACCGCATCGCCATCTGCCGCGTTTCGAAGTCGCCACTGACATGCATCGGGACGTACACCCGGGTGGTAGAGCAAACCCCACAAAAATAATGGAAACAAAAAGCGGCGACTAAAGAACGAGCACCAGCTTCCCTAGGTGCGTCTTCTGCAGAAATGTTTCCTGTGCCGCGACGATTTCCCGCAAAGGCCAAGTGCCACAGACGAGCGGGCGAATTTCAGCCCGCTCCAAGTAGCCCACCAACTGCCGGAACACTTCGGGCCCGTCGATGGTGCAGCCGAGCAAGCGCAGGTCTTTTAAATATAGGGTTCGCAGGTCCAACGGCACGATGGGCCCGCCAATGGCTCCGGCCACGGCATAGCGGCCACGTGGCCGTAGCAACTCGAGATATTCCGGAAACTGCGGGCCACCGACGCAATCGATGACTACATCGACGACATCTTTGCCAAGTGCCTCCACCAGCGAAGCGCCGCGGCCGACGACCTGACTGGCACCGAGTGCGCGCAAGCCTTCGGCTTTGCTGTTGGATGCGACGGCAATCACTTCCGCACCGCGCCGCCGTGCCAGTTGCACGGCCGCAGAGCCCACGCCACCCGAGGCTCCTGTAACGAGCACGCGTTCGCCGGCACGCACACCGGCACGGTGAACCATGGTTTCGGCCGCGAGATAAGAGCAAGGAAACGACGCTAGCTCGATATCCGACAGTGGGCTGTCGACACGGCAAGCATTTTCCGCCGGCACCACGGTGTATTGCGCAAAGCCACCGTCGCAGTCCGCACCGAAGTACCCCGGCGCCGCGGTGCTA
>CAIOHZ010000119.1 GCA_903858165.1 uncultured Pseudomonadota bacterium | reverse complement strand
GTCCTCTACCGGGCACCTGCCCGAATATTCTTCCGGGCACCTGCCCGAGTCATCTACCACCCACCTGTCGGAGTCCACCCTCCAACTCCTACGCGAACGCATGAGCCGCGACGCGGGGCTGGTGCGCAGCGCCGAAGGCCTGCAGGGCCTGCTGGATTTCATTGCTGGCCTTGCGGCAACCTACGGCGACGCCAACCCGCTCGTGGCCGCGCGCCTGGTGGCCACCGCCGCCCTGCAGCGGCAGGAAAGCCGCGGCGGTCACTACCGCAGCGACTACCCCGAACCCAACCCCCAAGGAACCGCCCGTGTTGCCTGAACTGCTGCTGGAACCGCTGGTGCGCGCTGCGCTGCTGGAAGACCTGGGCCGCGGCGGCGATGTGACCGCCAGCCTGATGCGCGCCGACGAGACGCTGGAGGCCCGCTTCGTGGCTCGCGAAGGCGGTGTGCTGGCCGGCCTGCAGGCGGCGCAGCTGGCCTGCCGCTTGGTGGACCCCGCGCTCGAGTTCACGCCGCTGTTGCCCGAAGGCGCGGCGCTGCAGCCCGGCACCGTGCTCGCGCGCATCCGTGGCACGGCCAGCAGCGTCCTCACTGCGGAGCGTACCGCCCTGAACTTCATGACCCACCTTTCCGGTGTGGCCACGCTGACGCGTGCCTTCGTGGATGCGGTGGCCAGTGCCCGCACCCCCGAAGGCCAGCCGGTGCGCATTGCCGCCACCCGCAAGACCCTGCCGGGCCTGCGCGTGGTGCAGAAGGCCGCCGTGGTGGCCGCGGGCGGCATGCCCCACCGCTACGGGCTGGACGACGCGGTGCTGATTAAGGACAACCACATTGCCGTGTGCGGCAGCGTGGCAGAAGCCCTGCGCCGCGCCCGCGCTGCCGCCGGCCACATGCGCGTGGTGGAAGTAGAGGTGGATTCGCTGGCGCAGCTCGACGAAGCCCTGCCCGAGCGCCCCCACGTGGTGCTGCTGGACAACTTCACCCTGGAGGACCTGCGCACCGCCGTGGCCCGCACCGCCGCGCTGGGCGCCGGCCGCCCCCTGCTGGAAGCCAGCGGCGGCGTGAACCTGGGCACCGTGGCTGCCATCGCTGCCACCGGCGTGGACGTGATTAGCGTTGGCGCCCTGACCCACTCCGTACGGGCGCTGGACATAGGGCTGGACGCGGGAGGTTGACTACCAGACCCTAGCCCGCGATGATATGCGGCTCCCCGGAATGGCCAACCGTCCCCGGGGCCCGGCGGTTTCCTCCGGCACGTGGCTAGGTAGCTCAGACGGTTAGAGCACGGGATTCATAACCCCGGGGTCGAGGGTTCGATTCCCTCCCTAGCCACCATATTCCACATCCCATAGCGTCCCGGAAAGCCCGCAAGTAACGGATTTTCCTAGGATTTTTGCGTTTTCAGCCTGTTCAGGCGTCCCGCAGGGTACCGGGCGCCGTACAAGTGATCTAGGCCAGTATTTTTCTAGCGAGATACCCCAATCGGGTAATACCGCCGCTAACGAAATTACGGCAAGCTAACTAAAAGCTGTCCATTCGGCACCTGGGGATATCAATGAAGACGCTACGCATCGCCGCCCTCGCGGCAGCCTCGGTTCTTGCGCTCGCCAGCATGGCCGCCACCGCAGCTCCAATCATCAACGCCATCTATACGACTTACTCCAGCACCGGTGTACCAACATCGATCACCATTAGTGGCACCGGCCTGTGCACCACCACCACGTGCACCACCAAGCCGACCATCAAACTCGGCGGTATAACGCTTGCCGGCGTCACCGGCACAAGAAATACAGGCGTGAGCGCGAACCTAGGCCTGATAAGCGACGGCGACTACCTGCTAACTTTAACCGCGGGCACCACTGTCACTACCAGCACGACTACCACCTTTCCACTGACCTTGCGCGCGACGACGACCGCCGGTAGTCCGGCCACCGTCACGGTCGGTACCACGACCACCGGTGCGGCTGGCACAAACGCGAGTGTGGCCAACACCGGCACTGCAACGGCGCCGGTACTGAATTTCACGGTTCCAAGGGGGGCGACAGGCGCACCGGGCGCAACTGGGCTGACCGGTCCGACAGGGCCGCAAGGCCCGCAAGGTATTCCGGGTTTGCCCGGCTCTACTGGCGCGACGGGTGCTATCGGCCCCATTGGACCAGCCGGCGCTAAAGGCGATAAGGGCGACCCAGGGTCTTTCCCGAGCGCGACTTCGGCAGGAACGATGCTCTACTGGAATGGTTCCTCTTGGAATGAAGTGGCGCCGCCTTCTTCCAGCGTTCCGTCCCAGACGCTCCGGTACTGCTATGGCACGCCAATGTGGGTATCGTTTTGCACGCCACCGCCAGGCTCATCTCTGACCGCAGGCACGGTCATTCAGGATTGCCCGGACTGCCCCACGATGATCGCCATTCCGGCTGGCACCTTCTCTATGGGCGGGAATGACTTCGGTGTTCTCGCGAACGAACTCCCAGTCCACACGGTTTCAGTACAGCAGTTCTTGCTAGGTCGAACGGAGATAACAGTTGCGGAGTGGATTGCGGTGATGGGAAATAATCCCGGTCAAAACACGGACTGTTTGAATTGCCCCGCAGTTGGGCTAAGTTGGGATGATGCGAGCGCATTTGCTGCAGCGCTAAGCGCCAAGACCGGTCAAAGTTACCGTCTGCCGAACGAAGCAGAATGGGAGTATGCAGCGCGTGCAGGAAACCCAGGTGCTTGGACTTTCGGAAACGACTCCAGTTTGCTGGAAAGATATGGCTGGTACGACGTCAATTGGGGCCAAAGTACGTTTCGAGTATTTCCAGTAGGCCAGAAACTTCCCAACTCCTTTGGGCTATACGACATGCACGGAAACGCCATGGAGTGGGTGAAAGATGGCGGCCACAGCGATTACAACGGCGCACCCAACGACGGTATCGAGTGGACAACGGGAGCCGACCCAATTAAGCGCATGAGGCGCGGCGGGATCTGGTTTTACTTCCCTTCCATTCTTAGGTCGGCGCATAGAGACGCCTTGGACAAGCAGTGGCGTATTTACGATACCGGGTTTCGCGTTGCGAGAGACCTGTAGTCATCAGGACACTCTGGCGAACGGCCGCGTGGCAACCGACGTCATCAACCTTCAGGCTCTAGATGCCCTCGGGACTCAAGCAAGGGGCCGTCGAACGGATGACAATAAAGTTGGGAGACGAAAACATGAAGAAAATGGTGATTCTGTCGGTCCTGCTCGCAGTGGTTTCATCCGCGGCGTTCGCTGCTGTTGGCTATACCGCGAAATGGATTTGCCCCACTTGCGGCGGCCGGTATGTTACCGGCCCTAGTTTCCCTACACGCGAAGAATGCGAGGATTTCTTAGACCGACTGCAGGCACGTACATCCGGCATGTCGGACGCCAAATGCGTCAGAAATGGTTCCGGCTGAATCGCTACTGCAGATTTGGCAGCCTATTTGGAGAGCAAGAACGCCTCATAACGCGCCTGCTGGAGGTTAACTACCAATTGAGCGCGGACGTCCGCCAGTGGCGGTACTTCGGCACGACGTGTTTCCAATACGCGAATCACGTGCCAGCCATACGGCGTCTTCACGGGGGTCCTGGTGTATTCGCCTGCCTTCAGTGTCGCCACGGCATCCGTGAAGGCCTTCGGCAGCACGCCGGGGCGGATCCAGCCCAAGTCGCCGCCGCGGGCTTGTGAATCGTCCGCGGACTCGGCTTTGGCGAGGGCGGCGAAGTTCGCACCACTAGACAACCTTCGAACGACGCCCAGCGCTAGGTTCTCCGTGGGCACCATGATATGCGCCACATGGAACTCTGCCGGCGGCTGGCGCTTCACGAACGCGTCGTAAGCGTGTTGCAACTCGGCCGCAGTAGGTGATGTGAACACCCCGGCGCGGGTGGCGCCGGCCTTGGCGTAGAACTCCATTCGTTGTAGTTCTGCGCCGGCAGCAGTAGTGCGGTCCGCCTGCGCCGCCTC
>CAIOHZ010000118.1 GCA_903858165.1 uncultured Pseudomonadota bacterium | reverse complement strand
CTGTTCCTCGTCGCCGCCGGCGCCTACTTCCATACGGGGCCCATCCAGTCTGAACGTGGTCAACTGCTGGTATGGCTCGTGCTGTTCTGGTCGGTGCGTCTGGCGGTCTACCTCACTGCACGCAACTGGGGCCACGAAGAAGACCGTCGCTATCAGGCTATGCGTGCGCGCAACGAACCCAATTTCCGCTACAAGAGCCTGTGGCGCGTCTTCGGTATTCAAGCCCTGCTGGCCTGGATTATCGGCTTGCCGCTGCTGGGCGCCATGGGTAGTACGGCGCCATTGGGCCTGCTGGACTACGCCGGTGCCACGCTTTGGTTAGTCGGCTTTGTTTTTGAGGCGGTTGGCGACTGGCAGCTCACCTTGTTCAAGCGCAACCCCGCCAACGCCGGCAAGGTCATGGACCAGGGCCTGTGGCGCTATACGCGCCACCCTAACTACTTCGGCGACTTCTGCATCTGGTGGGGCTTCTTCCTCATCGCGCTTGCGGCTGGCGCGTGGTGGAGTTTCCTCGGCCCACTGCTCATGACCGGCCTGCTGCTGAAGGTCTCCGGCGTCGCCTTACTGGAAAAAGACATCGGCGAGCGGCGCCCGGGCTACGCGGATTACATCCGCCGCACGAACGCCTTTTTTCCGGGCCCGCCGAAGGCCTAAGCCCTACCCTCGCTTCGTGGTCACTCTTCAGCCGAAGTGACTGCGAAGCGGGGCAGCGAATCGCCAAGCACCAGCCAAGGCAACTGCTCGCGGCAGTTCACATGGAACCGCGGCGGATGCTGCGAAGGGTCGTGGAGCGAAGCGGTATACAAGTGAACTTCATCGGGCCAGCGCTCGCCCACGTAGGCCAACGGCGAACCGCAAGCGCCGCAGAACCAGCGCTCCACGCCGGGCGATGAAGGGAAAACACTGGGCGGCTCGCCACTGAAGCTGACGGCGCTTTGCTGCACCCCGATGAACGCGGCCACCGGAGCACCGGTGGCGCGGCGGCAACTTTCGCAGTGGCAGTAGCCGGCCCAGAGCGGCGCGCCGGCGAACTCGAAACGCACGGCACCGCAAAGGCAGCCGCCTGAAGTCATCGTCATGGCTGTACCTCCCTGTGTGAACCCAGCTGCTCCAGCCCAGCCACTACTTCGGCTGCCGTCGTGGGGCGTACTACGCGCGCCACTTCGACGCCATCCTGCAAAAACAGCAGGGTAGGCCAACGCTTCACATTGAAACTCCTGCCAAGTGGACGGGTGCGTTCGTCTTCCAGACGCAGATATTGCAGAGCGCCTGCGGCCTGGGCAACGGCCGCACCGAGCACAGCGGCCACCGGCCCAGCGGCACGCTGACAATGCGGACACCAGTCGACGCCGAATTCAATGACGACGTTACCCCGCATCGCCTCCACGGCGGCGCGAGTCGGATGGTTCGTGGTATGAGCCTGTAGAGGCATGGGGCTCTCCATTCGGGGCCTTCTCTGAAACCGGGATTCAACGATACTATCGGGCCGCTTCGGCGCCAATCTTCCTACGCTTCAGCGCTCTTGTTCGTACCGTACCCAACCACAATCCCTGGAGACCCCGTGCACAGCACCACGATGCGCATGACCGACGGCGCCGAACTCGCCTGCATTGACTGGCCATTGGCCGATGCGAACTCCACGGTGTTGCTCGTGCATGGCTTGGGCGAACACTCCGGCCGCTACGCGCACGTGGCCGACTGGCTGAACCTACAGGGGCATGCGGTTCGCGCCTACGACCATTACGGCCACGGTCGTTCCAGTGGGCCGCGCGGCGGCCTGCAGCGCGAAAACCAACTTCTGGAGCATCTCGCCGAAGTGCTAGCCACACTCCGTACGGAGCATGCCCCCGGGCACCGCGTCACGGTGCTGGGCCACAGTCTCGGCGGTCTGGTGGTGTCTGCGTCCGTCGCCCGCGGCCTCATCGTTCCCGACGGCGTGGTGCTTTCGGCGCCTGCCTTGGCAGTCGACATGGCCGTTTGGCAACGCGCCGTCGTCGGCTGGCTGCCGGCTCTTTGGCCAAACCTGACGCTCGGCAACGGGCTGCAACCGCAGTATCTGTCGCACGACACCACCGTGGTGCAGGCCTACCTCGACGACCCGTTGGTCCACGACCGCATCTGCGCGCGGCTCGGGGCTTTCGTCGCAAGTGAAGGGGAACACGTGTTGGCGCAAGCGTCGCAATGGGAGGTTCCTACCTTGTTGCTTTACGCAGGCGAAGACCGGCTGGTGAACCCGCGTGGCAGCCGGGCGTTTGCCGCCGTAGCGCCTGCGAACGTGGTCGTCTCCCACTGCTTCGCGACGCTGTACCACGAGATTTTCAACGAAACCGCTTCGGCGCCCGTGTTCGCGGCGCTGGGCGCTTGGCTGAAGATGAGGGCAAGACAATGAACCATTGGGTGAAAAAAGTTTCCGGTACGGCGTTACTGCTCTACCCACTGCTGGCTGGCGCAGCCACCCGCCGTCGCCCGTCGGCCTCTGGAAAACCATCGACGACAAGACGCATACGGTCACTGGGCTCGTGCGCATCACGGAAACCAACCGTCAGTTAACGGGCCGCGTCGAGCGCGTGCTGGACCCGACTGCCAAGCCCGGCGCGCGCTGCAAACCCTGCACGGACGAACGCCGAGACCAGCCCATCGAAGGCCTGACCATCCTGCGTGGCGTGCGGGCGAACGCCGATGAACCGGGCGTCTGGGAAGGCGGCG
Source organism: uncultured Pseudomonadota bacterium (assembly GCA_903858165.1). GTDB lineage: Bacteria > Pseudomonadota > Gammaproteobacteria > Steroidobacterales > Steroidobacteraceae > CAIOHZ01. The sequence goes on along the minus strand of CAIOHZ010000118.1, from coordinate 4,042 downwards.
ACATTCTCGAGCCCAAGACCGGCAAGATCTACCGCGTCCGACTTCAGGTTCAGAACGGCGGCAAGTCGCTGGAAGTTCGGGGCTACCTCGGGTTCTTCTACCGGAACCAGTACTGGCAGCGGCAGGAATAGCCAGCTCACGCCCCCGGTCGCACCGGGGTTCAGACGCACGGTGCACCCCGTTTGGTATTTGGAATTAATTGTTGCGTAAACATAACAATATGTTTATGATTTTACCCAATGATTAGTAATCGCATCCAAATCTTCCGCACGGACCGGGGCCTTTCTCGCAAGGAACTGGCCGCCCTCGTCGACGTGAACCCCCAAACGATCGGGTTTCTCGAGCGGGGCAGCTACACCCCCAGCGTGGAACTGGCGCTGCAGTTAGCACGCGTCTTCGGCGTTTCCGTCGAAGCCGTGTTCTCACTGGAGCCCTTTCCACCCCTCGCAGCACAGATTGGTGCGCCCGCCAGCCCACCGAAAGGAGACACCCCGTGAACGCACCTGCCCCAAGCAAAGCCCCGAGCAAGGCCCCGAGCACGGCCTACCTGAACTTCAGCCGCAACACTGCCCGCGCCCTGTCCGTCGGCGCACTGGGTTCCCTGTCGCTGTGGTTCGCCTTGAAGTTCCTGCTCACCGAAGAACCAGGGCCGCAGCAAGCCGTCCTGCAAATTGCAGCGGGCGTTCTGTCCTTGGCGGGAATGGTGGCGAGCGTGCTGCTGTTCCTTTCCACCTATAGCTTTCGCGCCAACGCGCCGGACGCACAGATTGACGAGCGAGAAGTGGTGGAGCGTAACCGCGCGTACTTCCGCGCCTACCAGACACTGGTCTTCGTGCTGCTGCTGGCCTACATCGTCGCCGAGGTCCTCGAAAAAGCCTTTGGCTGGGTACCCACTCGCGGGGTCGTCGCCAACTTCCTAACCTTGCTCATCTTTGCCGCGCTCACCTTGCCCGCTGCCATCCTGGCATGGTGGGACGCGGGCGACGAAGGCTGAATGCAGCCCCGGCGGGCTTGATAGACCCGCCGCAGGCGGTGTGGCACCATCGCGGCCACACCGCATCTTTACGATACGGCCTTCTGCAGCCCCCAGGTCGCGCGCCGTATGTACGCCTCCATCATTCTTCCCACCTATAACGAACGTGAGAACGTCGGCCAGATGGTCGAGGCCTTGCGTCGCGTGTTCGGTGACCGTCAGGACTGGGAAGTCGTCATCGTCGACGACGATTCCCCCGACCGTACCTGGGAACACGCTCAAGAACTTGGCGCCACGGACCCGCGCGTCCGCTGCTATCGCCGCCTGGACCGCCGCGGGCTGTCCTCCGCCATCGTCGACGGCATGAGTCTAGGGGTGGGCGAACGCCTGCTCGTCATGGATGCGGACTTTCAGCACGACATTGAACGCGTGCCGGCCCTGCTGGCGGCGCTCGATGCTGCCGATATTGCCGTCGGTAGCCGCTATCGCGAAGGCGGCGGTGTAGGCGAATGGTCCGCCGCGCGCATTGCCATGTCGAAGCTGGCCACCTACGCCAGCCGGCTCGTGCTGCGCTTGCGTAGCTCGGACCCCATGAGCGGCTTCTTTGCCGTGCGCCGTGAAGCGTTTCTGCGCGTGGCGCCGGGCCTGAACCCGCGCGGCTACAAAATCCTCATGGAGCTACTCGTGCTGTTTCGCCCGCAGCAGGCCGCTGAAGTGTCGTATGTGTTCGCGCCGCGGCGCGCCGGCACCAGCAAGCTGTCGGGCGGCGTCATCATCGACTTCGGCTTGTCGTTGGCAGAACTCGCCACACGCAACATTCTCAGTGCCCGCTTCATCAAGTACGCGCTGGTGGGCATTAGCGGTGTGGTCGTGCAGTACGCGAGCATGTTCCTGCTGTGGTCGCATTTTTTGACGCCAGAGCGCGCCACACTCGCGGCCATTGGCACAGCGGCGCTGTCGAACTATCTCGCCAACAACTCCTGGACGTTCTCCGAGCGCCGCCACACGCGCCTGCGCGACCTGCTGAAGGGCTTGTTCACCTTCCTCGTCATCAGTGGTTGCGGTGCCTTCATCAACCAGTCCATCACTTGGTACTTGGTGCACTTGGGTTTGCTGCTGCCACTGGCCATGGCGATAGGTATCGTGTTGTCTTCGCTCTGGAACTACTTCCTGAACCTAGACCTGACCTGGAGCGGACATGCGCGCCCCGAGTGAGGCGCGCCTTCCGTGGTTAATCGCTGCCGCCGTTCTGGTGTGCTGGGCGCCGGCACTTGGCCTGCGCAGCCTGTGGTACCCGGACGAACCGGATGTGGCGCTGCCCATCCTCGAGATGTTCGCCCGCGGCGACTGGGTGGTGCCCACGCAGAATGGTCAGCCTTGGCTGGACTACCCGCCGCTCGCCTATTGGGGTGGGCTGTTCTGGTCCACGTTGGCCGGCGCGCCCAATGGCCTGTGGCTGCGCCTGACGCCACTGCTGGCGGGCCTGGTGTTCCTGCTGTGTAGTGCGCGCTTGGCCGGGATGGCAGCAGCGAGCGGAACGCAGGACGTCGTCAGCAACGGTGCCACCAGCGCCAAAGCCACCGCCTACGCTGCCATGCTCGTCGTCGGCACGCCGCTGTTCTGGTTTCAAACCACCAACTTGCAAGTGGACATGGGCTTCGCCGCCAGTCAGGCCGGTGGGTTCTTGCTTTACCTCGCTGCAGATAGCCACCACGGCACCGCGCGCCTGTGGCGCCAAGTGGCGGCGTTCGCCTGCTTCGGCGTGGCCATTCTCGCCAAAGGTCCGTTGGGCCTACTGCTCCCCGGGCTCATTCTGACGGTATGGCATGCCTCGTTCCGCGAATGGCGCCGCCTGTTCCTGCTGGCGCCCCTCGCGCTCGTGGCTCTATGCGTGGCGCTCATCTGGTGGTGGCCACTGGTGCAACGGCTCGGCGCGGACTTCGTCGGCCACGAGTTTTGGGCGCAGAACTTCGACCGCTTCGGCCACACTTCGCGCGGCCATGGTGGCAAGAGCCCAGCGCTCTACCTGCTGAACTTGCCCGGCGACCTGGGCTTGTGGTGTGTACTGCTGCCCGCCGCCTTCGCCATGGCTTGGCGGCAGTTTTCAGACCGGCGGCTGCGCCTGCTGCTGCTGTGGTTCGGCATCAGCTTCCTGTTCTTTTCCGCAGCCTCCACCAAGCGCAGTGTCTACCTGCTCCCGGCGTACCCCGCGCTGTTCGCGCTGCTGGGCGCCTGGCTGGCCACGCAGCCCGCTACAGCATGGTTACGTGCCTTGCTGCGCTTCACAGCTGTGCTGTTCGCCCTGCTGGCACTCGTAGTGCTGGCGGGGCCCTACACGGCACTCGGCAGCAAACTGCGCTTGCTGGCCATAGCAGCGCCCCTGCAGTGGCCGCTGGTCGCAGTGGGAGTTCTGCTGGCTGTCGGTGCCGTGTTGGCGTGGAAGGCAACGCGACCGAGTCCATTAGGAAGCGCCAACGCTGACGGCGGCACGAACAGCGATGCTGGCGATCCCGGCGCTGCGGATTTGTCGCGCCTCCTGCGCGGCGTCGGCACCAGTGCTGCAACGTTCTTCCTGCTGTTCACATTGGCGCAATGGCTCGTGTTGCCGGTCATCGACACCGTACGCGACTACCGCCCGGCTGCCGCATGGTTGGCGGCGAATACGCCGGCCGGCGAACGCGTGGGGTTCTATTGGCCCGGCCGCGAAGCCACGAAACGCCCTGCTTGGCTGTGCTACCTGCCTAACCATCGCTTGGAAACGTTCAGCGATGCCACCAGCGCCGCGGCTTGGCTGGCGGAAAAACCGGGGCGCCTGCTGCTTTCCAACCCGGACAACGCGGGCACCATCGGCGGCGCACGCACGGTGCAGCAATGGAAGATTTCCAGCACGCAGTGGGTGGTGGTTGCGGGGCAGTAGCGAGGCCAGCGGGCCAGAGCTCCCGACTGGCGTCGGAAAAATGCCGCACGACCTTGAACGATGGCTCGCAAAAAATGGTGGGCCCGCAGGGATTCGAACCCTGAACCAAGGGATTATGAGTCCCCTGCTCTAACCGTTGAGCTACAGGCCCG
>CAIOHZ010000117.1 GCA_903858165.1 uncultured Pseudomonadota bacterium | reverse complement strand
TACGTGCTAGTGGTGCCGGGCGGTGGAACCGCTCATCGTGGTGCCATGAATGCCCCGGACATTGTGGCGGCTGCAGCAAACGGCATTGCCGCAAGCCACCCCACCTTGCTGGTGGGTGTGGACACACCTCGGCAAGCGAACAGCCGCTTGCAATGTACGCCGCGACTGCCCATGGCGACACTTCTTGAACTGATACGCAATGCCCGCCTGGTGGTGTCCAACGGCGGCGACACCTTGTTGCAAGTCATTGCCTGCCAACGTCCTTGCGTCGCCATTCCAATAGCGCAGGACCAAGCGCACCGAGTGGATGCCTGCGTACGGCAAGGCTTGGCGGTGCGCGCGGAACTGGATGCGGAAAGCATCCTTCGCACAGCCTTATCGCTACTCGCCAGCGAAACGCTGCAGCAAAATCTGCAAGCGAAGATGCAAGAAAGCGGGATTAACGACGGACTGAAAACAGCCGTCGATGCCATCGCGAACCTGCTAAGCGTTTCCACGGCGCAGGAAGCGGAATAGCCGCACCATAGCCCCGCACGCTCAGGGTAAGCGTTCCCGCCCCGCGCGTACCACATCGACCCATTCGGGAGAGCGCACCGCTACCTCGACGCCTTTGACATCCAAGGGCGATGCCTCGGGATTGGGTGCGGGCTGAATACGGAATACAGCGCCATCGCGGCGACGGATTTCTACCGCGCCATACCGCTCTGCCTCCTCAAGGACTGCGGCGAACTTTTCACGAGCCTCGGAATAGGTATAGGCCTTCATACAACAATCCCCGGTGTCTCGATGCCCAGTGTTTTCGCGTGTGCAGCCAGACCGCGATCCAGAGTGAGAATAGGTGAACGCATGACAAGCGCACACCCTAGAACATACGCGTCGTAGGCGTAGATGTTCAGGCGGAACGACAACCGAATAGCCTCAGCGAGCTCGATATCCACCGTCCGGATTGGAACGGAGGCACATGCCTGCTCGATAGCAATTCCCTGCTCCAAGGTGACCTGGCGACGCTTGAACATGGCGGAAATGGCGTTACCGACCTCCCACCGAACCGATGATGGTGCCACCAAGGAACATCCACGCGTTAGCCTAAGTAGCGCAGCCTTTTCTGGCTGCTCAGAGGCAACGGCAAGCAATGCTGAGGTATCGACTACGTACTCCATAGCCGGATTCTACCCCGATATTTGTACAATTGTACAAGTCCCTATCGGGACGTCGACTTGCTGGCTGCGCACCCGGTTGCAGTTACACTGCCGCTCACTTCATTTACGATGAACTTCACTATCACCCATATCGACGCGAACTCGTATATGGACGAAGGTGGGCTGGCGTGTTTCCAGGGCTCGGAGTTGTTCGCGCCGTTCCGCAGCGCTTAGGGCACTACGTCGAACCGCACCATCATGGCGTGGTCTTCGTGCACGGTGTTGTGGCAGTGCATAACGTAACGCCCGGCCTCAGCCTTGTACGCCGGATTGGGCGGGTCGAAATCGGGTTGCGGGAAATCTCGGAAGCGCAGAAACAATTCCGCCGTTTGATTCTCGCCTAAATACACCACGTCTTTACGACCACGCTCGTGTACGGGCGGGGCGACGCCGTTCCGCGAGAGAATCCGCCCCTCCTCGTAGTGGACATGCGCTGGGTGTACCCAACCACCGGAGCCATTCTCGAGCGTCCATATCTCGGCAGTGTTTCGCTTGGGCATCGCCTGCGAAGCGCGGATGCTGGGATCCCAGACTTCGCCATTGACTGCCCACTGGCCGCCGGTCCGCCCGAACCGGAAAAGGCGACGGCGGACGGCCTCTGCCGGTGAAAACACCGCTGGCGGTCGCAGCATCCTGCCGGGGTTGGCGAAGTAATCGAAACTGGCATCGGGCACGATTCCGCCAACGCGGAACTGCAATATCGGGATGCCGGGTGCGAGCAGTTTCCCGGTGGGCTTGTTGCCATTCACCTGCTCCAACCGGTTGTACATGACGATGCGGTCGCCAGTCTTCCCGATACGCGCGAAATCCACCAGGACATCGAAGCGCTCGGCAACCGCCATGAACAACCCGGACCGCGGCACTCCGTGGGGAAGCAGGTTGCCGTCGTTGCTGATTTGCAGGAACGCGTTGTCCACCCAACGCCGCTGCGTGGCGTTGTACAGGTGCAACTGCAGTATTCTTGATGGCCCGAGGCAGAGTAGGCGAAAACGATAGCGGCGCCGGTCGACGTCCATGTACGGCTGAACCCTGCCGTTCACTACTGGCTTGTCGCCCAGAATACCGTCGAGTTCGAACACGTCGAAAAACGACTTGCCGTCACCGTCGAACACCCGGTCGCTAATCGACATGGTTTGGTCGTAAACACCCGATGGCAGGCACAAACCGGTCGTTTCCTCACCGGTATCCAGTTCATCATAAGCCGTGAAGAACCCGACCTGGCCCCGATAGACGTTGGCCGTCGTGAAGTCCGGCCGATGAGAGTGATACCAGAGCGTCCCCAACGTTTCCGCCGGGTCTCCCCAATTACCGTCAAGACCACCCGAATAGTCGCTACGGCCTTCATAGTACCGGCTATAGCGGGGGTCGGTGAACCCGGCACGGGCCATGGTGTAGTGATGATCGCGAAACCATGGTTGCCCGAGCGGCTCGGCCACTGCGCGCTGGTCGTAATAGCCCCAAGGGCCACCATCGCTTTCGGAAGCGCTATGGAAATTATGCAGATGCGTAATCAACTGCGGCACACCGAAAGCCCGGTCTGCATGCAGCGGCAGTTCGTTGGTAAAGCGCACTGCAATAGGCTCGCCGTAGCGTGCACGAATGCAGGGCCCAGGCAACTCGCCCAGGAAACCCCAGACCACATCCGGTCCATAGGTCGGATGCCAGATGTGATCGTTTCGCTCGATTAGCGGAATGATGAAATGTCG
>CAIOHZ010000116.1 GCA_903858165.1 uncultured Pseudomonadota bacterium | reverse complement strand
CATTCTGGCGTGGTTGTGCAGAGTGCCGGTGGTGTACAGCGTGCGTACCGCTTCATCGACTACTGGTACGCCACTGCGCGCTTCGCGGATATCGATCGGTAGTTCTGGAAGGTAGGCTGCCTCGGGGCGTGGGCCGCCATGCAGCGAGGAAAAAATGCCCGTGCCTGCGTGGTACCACGCGTGGCGGAAGAATTCGCGCCAGCCCAATTCGTAGACCAGCTTGTGCTGAACCTCCAACGAGTGCTTTTCCAGTACGCCTGCGAGTACTTCGTGGAGGGTGACTACGCCGTGGGTGAGGTACGGTGACAAACCAGTGACGGCGCCGTCGAGATGGTTGCGGGTTCGCGCATAGGCTGCCGGCTGCACGCTGGCGATACGATCCAACGCCGCATTGCGTGTCGGCGGCGTCGCTATACTCCAGACAGCTGCCATGGAGCGGCCTCGTCCGTCAGTCATCAGCACGATGACTTCGTTCAGGCAGCCAGCGCTTGCGCCACTGGCGCTGGCCGCGCCCACAGATAGCCTTGTGCATGGGAAAAGCCTAGCACGGCGAGTTCCTCGGCTTCGTCGCGCGTTTCCACGCCTTCTGCCACGGCGGTCATGGCGCAGCTACTCGCCATGGCGAGCAGCGCCATGCACACGGAGCGGTTGCGCGGGTTGGTGTGCAGGTCGTGCACGAAGTGACGGTCAATTTTCACCGAGTCGAACGGCAAGGCTTGCAGGTAAGACAGCGAGGCGTGGCCCGTGCCGAAATCGTCGAGTGCTAGGCCAAGGCCCAGCGCTTTCAGTTCGCGCAGAACTTCTGCCGCCGGACCATTCACGTCCAGCCAGTGGGACTCGGTAATCTCCAGACACAGCTGGGCGGCGGCGCCCGGCTGGCTGGCCACCAATGAACGCACTCGATCGAGAAATTCCCGGCTGGCCAGTTGCCGCACCGAGACATTCACGTTCAGCACCTTGCCCTGCAGCGGGACATGGTGTGCTGCCAGCAAGTCGAAGGCGAAGGACAACATGCGGTTGCCCAGTTCGATGATGAGGCCGGATTCTTCAGCTACGGCAATGCATTCACTGACCGGCAATTTCGCGAGGGGCGGATGGCGGAAGCGCAGCAACATTTCATACCCGGTCACTTGTCCTTCCGGTAGCGACACGAAGGGCTGCAGGTAAGGTTCAATGGCGTTCGGGGCATCCAGCGCTTCGCGGAGATGGCGCGCAATACGTTGACGCAAACTCCAGCGCTGGGTGGCGGCATCGTCTGCCACTGCGCAGCGGTCACCGCCGGCGAGCTTGGCGCGGCGGCTCATTTCGTCGGCCTGCGAGACCAATTCATCGAAGGAGTGAGCGGAAGGAGTGCCGGCGTCGACCAAGCCGGCGGAGTAGCGGATATCAATGGAAAATTCATCAACGCACACGTCGGAGGATAACGTGCGGCGTAAGGTTTCAAGTTTGCTCAGCACTGCGCTGGCTGGCTCGCGGAACGCCGCCACGAATTCATCACCGCCGAACCGTGCCAGCAGGGTGCCTTCGCCAAAGGCCTGAAGCATATGCAGGGCCACTTCGCGCAGTAGTCGGTCGCCCAAAAGGTGCCCGAACGAGTCGTTCACCGACTTGAAGTTGTCGAGGTCAATCAGGACGATGCACAGTGGCTGGCCCGTAGCGTGACTTTCCAGCAGCCAGGAGTCGCCCACTTCAGCCAAGAGCCGGCGATTGCCAAGGCCAGTGAGGAAGTCGTGGGTGGCTCGGTGGTGCTGGCTGGTTTCGTCGCGGTGCCGCTCAATGGCCATGGCGGCCAAGTGCGTGAAGTGGTCGACCAACGCTTCATCATCCGCCGTCATTTGGCGAATTTCGGGGTGGTACATGCCGAACACGCCGAGCAGTGTCTGGTCGCGGCTTGCTAGAAGCGGGGACGACCAAGCCGAGCGAATGCCGTATTGCCGGCAGAGGTCGTGGAAGCCATCCCACAGAGGGTCGGTGAAAACGTCGGTGCTGATGACACGTTCCTTGCGGAACGCGCAGGTGCCACAACTGCCGGCTTTGGGACCGGGGACCAAACCGTCGACCGTATCGGCGAAGCTGGCAGGCAGCACGCCATAGCCGCCACGCGCCAAATGTCCCTTCGCTGCATCGAAGCGCAGGATGGAGCCTTTCATGCCGGGAATCCAGGCTTCCGCGAACTCCGCGATGGCGGTGAGGGACTGCTGCAGCGGCGCGTTGCGGGAGATGAGCGACAGCACCTCGCGTTGCACGTCGAGCAGGTGCTCAAGACGTATGCCGGACTGTGGAGCGAGGACGGGGCGGGCTAAAGCCATGACAAAGACCTCTTGAGGCGGCGGAAATTAGGTCGCGTCCTGCGGTCGGCTGGTAAATCGGAACGAGGTTCAAAATCACTGATTGTATAAAAAATGTCAACTATTTCAGTTTCAGGACACTTCTGCGGTAGCCGACTACTATTCAGGAGTCACTTCCTTCGAGGCGAAATTTCCCATGTCGGCTTCCACCCGAGCTACCAAGGCGCTTGAGCAGGCCGGCGTGTGTGTTGCTGCCTTCGGACCGCGAGGTATCCATGAAGAGGTTGGCCGCTGCGCTGGGGGGCAAGGCTGCTGCCATGATGCCGCCGTGTTGGAGCATGCTTTGGTTTATTTGAACGGTGGGCAACATGGACTGCAGGTGCGTATGAACCCGCGCGAGATTGTGCGAGTGCTGGGCGCCGTAGTGGTCTGTGTAGTGGCCTGTGTAGTGGCGGGCGATTGATGGAACCCATGGAACCGGCTATGGCGGGCACCCCGCTACTCCCGCACTACTTGGCACGGTTGGGTTTGGTAGCAGCGGCTCCTTCGCTGACGCTGCTAGAACAGATTGTGGCAAGACACCTCGAGCAGTTCCCCTTCGCCAGTGTCAGTGTGCAGCTGGGCGAGGAAATGCCGCTCGCCTTGCCATCACTCTTCGAACGCTTGGTGGACCGGCGGCGTGGCGGCTATTGCTTCGAGCAGAACGCTTTGCTGTTCGCCATGCTGGAAGCGGTGGGCTTCCAGACGCGTCTGCTCCTCGCGCGTGTTATCTATAACCAAGATATCCATCCGGGGCTCACCCATCGCATCACGCTGGTGTCGCTGGAGGGCGTAGACCATGTGGTGGATGTGGGCTTTGGTCCTCTCGGTCCGCGTGTGCCGGTGCCGTTCGGGGGTGCCGAGCGTAGGGACGGTTGGCGTCGTTATCGCGTGGCGCAGCCGCGCACAGGCGAATTCCACCTGCAGTGCTTTAAGGACGCGGATTGGTATTCGCTTTATCGCTTCGAACTGCATCGCTATGGCGAAACCGACTGCGAACTCGGACACTTCTATTCGCACCGACACCCCGCAGCGGTGTTCGTGAACAACCTAGTGGTGACACGATTGTTGCCTGACCGCATTCTTTCCCTGCGCAATCGCGACTACCGGGTGATGACGGCGCAGGGTGAAGAACTGCAAAACGTCGAAAACGCAGCGTTCCTTCACAGACTATTGTCGGATGAATTCGCTCTGCAGGTGACGCCGGACGAAGCAGGTCGGCTATTCGCCGCTTTATCCCGCTAATGCGTCGAACTCGGCTTTCCATGCCGCAAACGCTCGCGGCGTGGCAATGGCCCAAGGGTGAAAGCCCGGCTTGAACCAAGCGAGCCAAGTGCGCCAGCCGCGCCGAAAAAGGCCGGGGTTGCTCCACAAGTGGCGGCGCACGGCACGTAGTGCTTCACGTTTGCTATAGCCATCGTCCTCGAGCAGCAGGCAGGCGTAGTCGGTAATGTGCCGCGTGAAACGGATACTCACGAGAAGCATCGTCAGGGAGCGCAAGCGATAGCGACGCCAACCGCTCCAGTCGCGGGTGACAGCCTCGTAAACATCGAAGGCCACGGCTTTGTGTTCCGTTTCTTCTACCGCGTGCCAACGCCAAAGGCGCGCAATGTCTTCCGGTACCTTGCCTGACAGCGTGTCTTCTTGCAGCAACTGGTCCGCCATGATGGCGGTGAAGTGCTCCAGCGCTATGGTGGCCAGCAACATGGTCATGGGCCCCCGTTCACGCGCTTGGTTCGTGCGTTCGCGCGTCAGGGCTGAAATGACGTCCGCCCCGGGGTAGCGTTGCCGGTCAATCAAGCGATTCAGCGTTTCGTGTTCACGGGCGTGCACCGATTCTTGCTGAATGAACCCGCGGATCTGTTCGACCAGTTCCCCTTCGGCCGCACCGCGGAAATGGCGCACGGCATCAATGAACAATTTTTCGCCGTCGGGAAAGGTGAGCGAGAGGGCGTTCATCACGGCCGTGCCGACCGGGTCGCCACCGAACCAGTGGTGGACGGATTCCTTGGATGGCGCGAGGTGCAGATTCCGCAAGGGAATCTTCAGGCCGACGGGTGTGTGGGTGGTGCTCACGGCTGAGATTCTACCGCTGTCGCACCCGGGCCGGGGCGCGTGATGAAGCTGCGGAACTTGGCTGCGTGCGCCGGGAACGCTGCCAAGTATTGCTGGCCCCAGCGCTTCCGGAATTCCTCGGCGCTGTCCGCGGCGACCATGGCCCAGACCGCGCCACCGAACCCGGCGCCGAAAGCCGAGGCGGCGACTGCACCCAGTTCGCGGGCCGAGCGTTGCAGGGCGATGGTTTCAGGAACTTGGTTGCGAAGGCCGGCTGTCGCCAGTGCTTGCGAACGGTCTACCCATTGGCCCAGGGCCTCGAGGTCGCCGGCGGCTAGTGCGGCAGCAACGGCAGGCACCACCGTTCCCACTTCCTCGCAGAATTGTTCGAAACGAGGCAGCAGGTAGTCACCGGGAAAATCGGGAAGCCCTTTCGCCGCGATGCCCTCGAGAAACGCACGGTTGCCTTGTGCCAGTAGCGCCGCTACGGTGGCGGTGCCTACTTCGCTTGACTGATGGGTGGTATTCGCGGCGCTCGTCATTTTCGTCGCGCTCGCGGCACTCGCCAGCGCCCGCATCGAGTCCGCCACGCGGTTGTACTGCGCGCGGGCATTGCCGGTCTTGGTGGCTTCAACACCACTGACCGCGACTACCAGCACTTGCTGTTTTGGCCACGGTACGTATTCGTGCAGGGTGGCGGGTAGGTAGCTGAATACGCCGCAACGGCCCTCTTGAGCGCACAGAATGGCTACCGGGTCTTGTGCCCCGCCACGAACGCCAACGCCGAGGTCGCCAGCGAATGGCCCGAAAGGTGCCCCGGTTTCCATGGCGCCGAAATACTCTGCACGAGCGAGTGTGGTGGGGATGGCCTCCAGCCAGCGTTCCGTCGCGGGCAGGCCGTTGGCTTCCACCACTGCTGTAGCGACCGCCACCACGAATGCACTGGAGCTGCTGAGGCCTGCAGATTCCGGCAAGGTGCTCTGCAGGCGAAGGTCTACCCCCGTGCGTATGCCGGGAAAATCGCGGCATAGCCGCCGTACCACGGCCGCCGCGTAGACGCTCCAGTGGTCCGCGGGTGCAGTGCAGTCGTCGTTCAAGGCCAGTTCGACCACTTCCGGGCGTTGTGAATCTTGCACGCGCAACACGGGTGCTGCCAGTGCGCGGGCTTCGGCAGTAATGGCCAGGTCCACGGCACAGGTGATGGAGCGTCCACCGGCATAGTCGACGTGCTTGCCTACCAATTCGATGCGGCCCGGAATGCGGTAATGGTGATGCATGGTCACGGCTGCGGGTGGAGCGTCGCGAGATGGGCGCCCACCACGGCGATGTCCGCGCGGCTCGATAGGTCCAGCACGGGTTCGTGCGAACGGATGATATGAAACGGTTCGCCGAACTCCTGCATGGCGAACGTTACGGCATCCTGCAGTTCGAGTTCACCGCGGGAGGAGGGCGCGATGCGCGTGCAGGCATTGAAGATACGCGGCGTGAACGACCAGAGGTTCATGGACACCCAATGCTCCCGACGCATGGCCAGAGGGTGGTCGGGCGCCGGCTTTTCGACGATGGTACGTAGTTGTTCTTCAGGACTGATGTCGAGCAGGGCGAACTTGAATACGCGCTCCGGTTCGATACCGCCACTCGCCAGAGCGCGGGCCTCGAAAGCCACCAAACCGCTGCTGCCTAGCGCTGCCAGTGCTTTAACGGCAGCCAGCGGATACAGATTGTCAGAGTTCAGCACGAGGAAGGCAGCATCATCCACGGCGCTGGCGGCCGCTGCCAAGGCATCGGCCGTGCCGCGGGGCTCTTCTTGTACGGCAAACCGCAGCGCTACCCGTCGACCGGCGGCAGTACGGTGGAAGTAACGGCGCATCTCGTCGTGTTCAGGTCCGACTACCAACACGGCCTCGCGAATGCCGGCGTCGGCCAATACTGATAGCGAGTAATCCAGAAACGGGCGAGCGAACGGCATCATGCCTTTCGCGCCATTGGCTGCGGCGGCAGCCTGTTGTGCAGCCAGCGCCGGCGCGGTGCCTTTCTGGGTAGCTGTGCTCGGCTGTTCCCCAGTAGCACTGGCTGCAAGCTCGCGCCGCATGCGCGTGCCGAGGCCTCGCGCCAAGATGACGGCTTGGGTCGTGCTCATGCGCGAGAGTGCAGACCAGCCAGCACGCGCTGTACGCCAATGCCGCTAACGACGCAGACAGCGAGGCAGGCATAGAACTGTGGCATGTGGCCATACAAGTAGCTGCCCGTACCAAAGAGTGCCGCGTAGATGAAGGCGCAGCCGAGCACCCAACCGAGCATGGCTTGGGCGAGCGAATCGCCCGGTGTGCCCTCCGGCCCCAAGGCGCTCTTCTCGCGGATGCGGCGCCAACCAGGCCCTGCGGGGCGCGTTAGGGCATGGAACTTCATGAGCGTGGACTCCTGGGTCTGCGGCCCAAGGTAGGCCACCGTCACCCACACCACCGTGGTGACGGCCACAGTGGCGAGTAGTGGAAGATTGTCCGGGAAGACGTGGCCCGCTTTGCGCGCCAGAAAGAAGGCCAAGGCTACGAGGAAGGAACTGACCATGGCGGCAATCTCGCTCCAGGCAGTAACACGCCACCAAAACCAGCGCAGCAGATACAGCAAGCCGGTGCCGGCACCAATGGAGAGGATCAGTTCGAAAGCTTCCTTGGCTGTGCTTAGCAAGTAAGTCACCAAGCCGGCGCACACCATGAGACCCGCGGTCACCAAACGCCCGACCAGCACATAGTGTTTTTCGGCATGGTCTGGCTGCAGGAAGCGGCGGTAGAAGTCGTGCACCAAGTAGGACGTGCCCCAGTTCAGATGGGTTTCGATAGTGGAGCGGTAGGCAGCGAGTGTGCCGGCCACCACGAAGCCTAGAAACCCTGCCGGCAGGAACTTCATCATGGCGGGGTAGGCGATGTCATCGCCCACCAAGCGTGGGTCCACATAAGGTAGGGCGGCAGAGAGGTCTTGCAACTGCGGGTACACCAGCGTTGAAGAAAGTGCGACCAAAATCCATGGCCAAGGGCGCAGGGCGTAGTGCAGTACCTGAAACAGCAAGGTGCCAGTGATGGCGTCTTTCTCGCTACGCGAGGCCAACATACGCTGCGCGACATAGGAGCCACCGCCCGGCTCGGAGCCCGGGTACCACACGCTCCACCACAGCACGGTAAGTGGCAGAACGAAGACGGTGAGGGTGGTGCTCCAGTCGCCAAAGTCGGGAAGCATGGCCAACTGGCTGGCCGGAATCTTCTCCAGCAAGCCGGAAAGGCCGCCTACCTCAGGGCGCTCCAACGCGAACCAGGCCACGGCGAAAGTGCCGGTCATGGTGATGCCGAACTGCAGCGTATCGGTGACCAATACGCCCCACAGGCCTGAGACGGAGGCGAAGAAGATGGTCATGACGCCGCAGACGAGGAGCGTTTGCTCCATGGGCCAGCCCAGTACTACGCTGCCGATTTTGGCAGCCGAAAGGTTAACGGCGGCCATGATGATGCAGTTGAAGAACAGCCCGAGAAATATGGCACGGAAACCTCGCAGGGCGCGCGCGGCGCGACCCGAGTAGCGAATTTCGTAGAACTCGAGGTCCGTGAGCACACCCGAACGTCGCCACAGGGCGGCGTAGAAAAACACGGTGAGCATTCCCGTGAGCAGGAAGCTCCACCACAACCAGTTCGAGGAAACGCCACCTTGCCGCACGAGGTTCGTGACGAGATTCGGCGTGTCCGTGCTGAAGGTGGTGGCGACCATGGAGATGCCCACCAGCCACCACGGCGCGGCCCGGCCGGAGGTGAAGAACTCGCTGGTGTTCTGACCAGCTCGGCGCCAGAAGAACAGTGCGGGCAGGAAACTGATGAAGATGGAGGCGGCGATGATGCCCCAGTCCAGCGGCGTGAACTGGAAGGCCGTGGCGGCGGTGACGGCGGCGGGCAGGGCTTCAGTGGCTGGCATGTCATTTTCCTTGTGGTCACCCGCGGGCGCCAAAGGCTCGCCCACCCGCGGGATGTTACCTCGCGACCCGTCCGGGGGTATGCTCGGGCTGCGGTTTCCAGCCTCACTCTCACTGAAGTACCTTCATGCCCCTCACCCTGCACGGCATTCCCAGCTGCGACACCATGAAAAAGGCCCGGGATTGGCTGGACCTTGCTGGTATCCCCTACACCTTTCATGACTACAAGAAAGCTGGGGTTACGGCCACGCTGCTCCAGACGTGGTGCCGGGAAGTAGGTTGGGAAGTACTGCTGAACCGTGCGGGTACTACCTTCCGCAAACTGCCCGACGCAGACAAACTCGGACTGGATGAAGCCCGTGCTATTGCGCTGATGGTTGCCCAGCCTGGCATGATCAAGCGGCCGGTATTGGCGGGCGCCGGGAAGCTGCTGGTCGGCTTCAAGCCTGAGCTTTATGCTGCCGCCAAGCTGCAATAGGAGGCTGTCCAAATGCTTGCGAATCTCCTTGGTCGACGTGTTGGGTGTGCTCGCGTTGGCGCAAATGTTGGCGTAGGCCGCGACTTAGGCCATGACGTTGGGCATGGCATTCTTCGCGGCTTAGACGTCGCAGTTTGGTCGCTGGCGGCCGTTGTCGCGCTAATGGCGCCCCTGGCGCAGGCGGCGCAGGCGGCGCCGCGCGTTTCCACGGTGGTGCCGTATGCGCCCGACCAAGGTCGCTACATTCCATCGGCCGATGGCTTTGCCGTGTTGCCCGCCCGCGAACGCGTGGCCCCGGAAAACCAGATGGTGGCGGACCGCCTAGAGCATTTGCTGCCGCAGTTGATGGCCGAGGCGGGCCTCGATATGTGGCTGGTGCTGAACCGCGAATACGCCGAAGACCCCGTGTATTTCAGCTTGGTGCCGCAGCCCACCTTTGCGGCGCGGCGTACCACCATGCTCATCTTCAACCGCAAGGCGGATGGCACGCTCGAGCGTATGGCGGTAAACCGCTATCCGCTCGGTGCACCCTACAGTTCGGCCTGGTCTGGGGGTGACCTCGACGCCCAGTGGAAGGCACTGGGTGAACTCATCGCCAGTCGGAACCCGCAGCACATCGGCATCAATGTCTCCCGCGAGTGGCCCGTAGCGGATGGCCTCACGCGCGGCTTGCATGAGCGCTTGCTGGAAGTCTTGCCAGCGGGCTACGCCGAAAAGCTGGTGCCCGCCGAGAAGTTGGTTATCCGCTGGATGGAAACGCGCACCGCGGCAGAGCAGCAGGTTTACCCACAATTGGTTGGCATCGCGCGTGGCGTCATCAGTGAGGCGTTCAGTTCTCGTGTTGTTACGCCGGGAGTCACCACTACCGACGACCTCGAGTGGTATATCCGCCAGCGCTACGAACAACTGGGCCTGGTGGTGTGGTTCATGCCCCATGTGAACCGCCAGCGGCAAGGGCAGGCCTGTGCCGAAAACGCCGACTACTGCGGTGAGAGCGGCATCATTGAACGCGGCGATGTGCTGCACACTGACGTGGGCTTCTGTTACCTGAAGCTGTGTACCGATACCCAGGAAATGGGCTACGTGCTGCGTCTTGGGGAAGACGACGTGCCGGCTGGCCTGAAGGCCGCCTTGGTCACCGGCAACCGCTGGCAGGACCTGCTGACGGGCGCCTTCGCCATGGGGCGTACCGGCAACGAAGTGTTCGCTGCCACCAAAGCAGGCGCGGAGAAGGCTGGCATCAATAGCCGCACCTACAGCCATGCACTTGGCATGGTGGGGCATGCACCGGGGCCGACCATTGGCATGTGGGATAACCAAGGGCCCACGCCGGTGCAGGGTGACTGGCCGGTTTACCCGAACACCGCTTATGCCATCGAAGGCAACATTAAGCAGCAGGTGCCCGAATGGGGTGGGCAATGGGTGCAGATGAAGCTAGAACAGAGCGCGCTGTTTGATGGCAAGCGGGTTGTGTACCTCGCGGGTCGCCAAACCCAGTGGCATGTGGTGAGGTAGCACCATGGCCAAGTATCGCGACCCAAAACGTTATCTCTGGCTGGCCTCGTTCGTTTACCCGTTGGTGGCCTTGGCCGGGCCAATGGGTTACCACGCCACCGGGGCGGGCTGGTCGCTCGCTCTGCCTGTGCT
>CAIOHZ010000115.1 GCA_903858165.1 uncultured Pseudomonadota bacterium | reverse complement strand
TCCGTGGCCGCACCGGGCGTGGATGGCAACCACAGCAACACACAGCCATCGAGCGGACGTTCGAAATCTGCCAGCGTGAGATGGTAGCCACCCTTCGGCGCAGCGCGACGCCCCGCGGTGATGAGCCGCGACAACTGGCCGTAGCCTTGACGGTGCGTGGCCAGCAGCACGCAACGCAAACCTTCTGCCAGCCGGAACTCGCTGCCCACGATGAACGGCAAGCCGCATTCTTTCGCGGCGGTATGCGCACGCACGACGCCGGCCACAGAGCATTCGTCCGTCAGTGCCAGTGCCGCATAACCCAGCGCCTGCGCTTGCGCTACCAGTTCGCGCGGATGCGAAGCGCCCCGCAGGAAGCTGAAATTCGAAAGAGCGTGAAGTTCGGCGTAAGACATGAGCAGTGATTTAAGAAAACCGTGAACAAAACCAACCAGACTAACCAAACCAAGCAGACCAGCGAACTGGCCAACAGCCGCGCGGCAGGCGACAGCTAACCGAACACGCCATGTAGCCACCAACTGCCCGGCTCCACCGCGCCGCGTTCGCGGTAGACCCATAGCCGCACACCATCCGTACGACGCACGGTGTAGTAGTCGCGTTGCACTTCGGCGCCATCCCACCAGCCGCTTTCGATACGTTCGGGGCCTTGTTCGGACACCAGTGGTCCGTCGTGCCAGGGCAGCCCTTCGCGGACACGCAAGCGTTGCGGCGCTGGCAACAGCCACAGTGGGCGTTGCATGGCTGGCGGTGGCACAACGGGTTCGGCTACTGCTCTGCCCTTATCCGGCCCTTGGCTCGGCCCTTGGCTCGACCCTTGGCTCGGCCCTTTGCTCGGCCCTTGGCCAGGTCCTTGGCCAGGCCCTTTGCCTGCTGCTGGCGATGTCTTGCCCCGCACCACCTTCGGCGGTGCGCGGCGCCACGCCGCCTCGGGGCGGTGCTCCGGCACCAGCGACAGACCATGGACAGCGGCCTCGCCCAGCCGTGCCCGCAAAAGGTCCAGCAGTACTTCAGCCGCGCCCGCCTCTACAGCATCTTCGGTACCCAGCAAGGCGCGAGTGTCCGGCGGCAGCGGCACCACCACGCCTGAACGCAACCGCAAGGCACACACCGGCGACAGCAGTTCCAATCGGTCCAGCCGTTCGCGTAACAACGCCCCGAGCCGCTGCGCCGCGGCACCGGGAGCCGCCAAGCCCAAGCTGACCGTGGTGAGACGTGGCACGCTGCCAGCGTCCTTCGCCAAGCGACTGGGACGATGACGCAACTGCAGCACCACGCCATGGACGCCCGCATTGCGACCCCGCAGGAAGGCTTCCAGCGCTGCCAGCAAATGGTCCACCGCCGGCAGCAAGGCTGGCACCGTGGTGGCTTCCGCTTCGAGCTCCAGCGCCTCCAGGAAACGTTCCGGGAGCGTGGTGCGGGCACGGGGCGTGGGACGATGCCCGAGCGCCTGCTCCAGTTGTTCTGCCACCACTGGCCCATAACGCCGGGCCAAGCCTTCCCGTGGCAGACGCAGCACCTCGCCCACCTGCCGCGCGCCGGCCTCCGCCAGGCGGTCCAGCACAGCACCCGGCCAACGGGTAGCCGTGAGGGGCAAAGGAGCCAAAGCGGCCGCCAAAGGCCCCCAGCCACTCACCACCCGCACCGCCGCCCCCGGCGTACCCGCGCGAGCGGACCACAGCGCGGACAGTGGCGTGGGGGTAAGCGCCAGCGAGGCGCTGAAACCTTCGCGCGCCAAGTCACGCCGCCAACGGGCCAACAAAGCGCGCGTACCCCCCAGCAGCCGCAAACTGCCGCGGACTTCCAGCAAGAGCGCGTCGGGCGCCTCCAGGCTTACCCATGGCGTGTACTGCGTGGCCAGCCGGGCCAACCGTTCCAGCGCCAGCTGTTCGCGCTGCGGCTGGCGCGGCAACACGCCCAACTGTGGCGCCAAGGCATAGGCGGCATTCAGACCATGCCCCGGCCGAATGCCCAGCGCCAACGCCGTGGCATCCGCCGCGACCACCTCGCATTGCGCGCCTTCACCGGAGACTATTACTTTAGGTAATTCAACATCTTGCGATGTATTTAAAAGTAAATTTTCAAGTTTAAGACACTCGATGGCGAGCGCCGGCAAGTGCACCGCTAGCCACAAATGGCGGGCGACGGCGCGGTTGGCGGGTGCTGGTGGCAGGGCTGGTCTGCCGCCTTGGTGGGAGGCAGCTGGCTGTCGGCTGTCGCCGGCCAGTTCTTCTTGTGGGAGTGGGCTTGCTCGCGCGCCCTGCAGAGCCAGCCCTTCCTGCACGAGCAAGCGTGCCCGCGCTCCGCGCCTAGCTGTGCCGGAGCGCATCACGCACCCACCCGGGTCGACCGCCCTGGCACTTCAGTACTTCGATATCCAGCCCGCCTGCCGGGCGTGGGTGCAGCACCAGCCGCAAGCTGGCCGGCGAGGCCAACGCCACCTGAGCCAAAGGCCGGAACAACACACCCAGCGCACCGCCTTGGGCGGCCGCCAGCTTCAGTCGACGCAGGGCGTGGTCGTCGGCCGGGTGGGCCCAACCGAAAACGGCAGCACAGGCACCCGAGCGCAAAGCTTGTTCCATGGCCCAGAGCGCCTCGGCGGGGGAATCCGGGGCTACCCAAAGCACCTGCTCTGGCTGCACGCCGGCCTGCACCAAAGCTGGGCCGTAGGGAACGTAGGGCGGACGAACCCACGCCAGCCAACGCGGCTTGGCCGGCACCCGGGCACCGTCGTCGCAGGCACGGACCGGGCCACCAGCTGCCCAACGCTGCAGGGCGGGCAACCAGAGGGAGACTTCGCCAACGCCGGAGCCTGCCGAGAGCACCTCGACCAGCGTGCCCACGGGCCAACCGCCACCAGGCAGCACCGCTGAAAGCCTTGGAAACCCCGTGGGCAGGTACGCACCGGCAGCAAACGCCGACACGCCCCCCTGCAGACCCACCCGCCAGACAGCACCGGCCGACTGTTCCAGCAAGCTGGCCAGGGCCTCGGCTTGGACAGGAGGCGCCCCCGGGGACCGGGAAGCGCCTTCGCTCATTGGAGCCGGTCGATGGAACGCCCGCAGCGCAACACGCCCACCACCACGCCTTCGATGATGAGCGACTGCTCTTCGAGGTCTACGCGGATGGGGTCGAAATCGCGGTTTTCGGGCAGGAGCCACACCACCGGACCGTCCTGACGATAGCGCTTCACGGTAACTTCGTTTTCGAGGCGCGCCACCACCACCTGACGGTTGCGCACTTCAGGCGTGCGGTGCACGGCCACCAAGTCGCCGTCGAGGATGCCAATGTCCTTCATGGACATACCCACCACCTTCAGCAGGTAGTGCGGCTTGGGGTGGAACAGGTCCGGGTCCACTTGGTACCGCGATTCGATGTTTTCCTCGGCGAGGATGGGGCGCCCTGCGGCTACCCGCCCGATGAGCGGCAAGCCCGGCGGCGGCGGCATGTCGCGGACGACGCCTTCCTTCAACTGAATACCACGCGAGGCGCCGGGCACCAGTTCCAGCACGCCCTTGCGCTGAAGGGCACGCAGATGGTCTTCGGCGGCATTGGCGGACTTGAAGCCCAGCCCACGAGCAATTTCCGCACGCGTGGGCGGCATACCGTTTTCCTGGACGTGGTCGCGGATGAATTCGAGGATTTGTTGCTGGCGGGGAGTGAGATCCGACATGGCTGGCTCCACTGGAGGGTGCATCTGGGGGTGCATCTGGGGATGCTTCAGGGGCACTGGGGTGACATTACGCTTCGTGCTGTATAGAAACACAGTACCTGAGGAAATATCCAGTAGCAAGAGGGCTCACCGGGTGAGCCTGTTGACCCCACAAGCGCGTCGCCGTACGGAACCAGAAGCACATTTGTGTTGTCGTTATTCCGCGACGCCTCAGGGGGACTGCCTTTATGGCGCGTTATGTCTTACCCTATACGGGCAAGAATCAAACGCGCCGTGCGCAGACCGTCTGCTCCGCGTGCGAAGTGTGTTTATCAACCTAGCTAGGGGTAAGAAATCATGATGAAGTTCGTCAAGGTGGGCGCTGCTGCCCTTTGTGTTGTGTTCGCCGCGGGCTGCGTGGATCTGAAGCCATTGCAGGCTGAGGTCGACACCCTGAAGACCCAGGTCGCCAAGCTGCAGACCGACCACTCCAGCATGATGAGCGCCAGCAGCGCCAACGCTGCCGCTGCCGACAGCGCCGCCCGCGCTGCCGCTGCCGCCCAGCAGGCTGCTACCGCCGCCGCCGCCAAGGCGGACCAGGCTCTCGCCGCCGCGACCGCCAGCCAACAGTGCTGCGACGCGACGAACGAGAAGATCGACCGCATGTTCAAGCGTTCGATGTCGAAGTAAGGCCTAGCCTTACTCCGGCGGGCGCCCGGCAACGGGTGCCCCACGAAAAGCGCCGCAGGAAACTGCGGCGTTTTTTTATGCGGGCTTGGAAGGTATCGACACGCCAATCAAGCTTTCTGCAGGAATACCTAGGTTCCGGTGCAGGTTGCGAATCATTTCAATGGTGAGCCCGCGTTTGCGGTTCAACACTTCGTAAACCCGGTTTGGCTTGCCGATGGAAGGCACTAAGTCCTTGATGGTCAACCCGCCCTGCTCCATGCGAAAGCGAATAGCTTCAATGGGGTCCGGTGGAGCAATGGCCATCTGCCGTGCCTCATAGGCTTCGATCAAAGTCAGCAAAATTTCAAAGCGGTCTGCCTCCGGCGTTCCTGGCAACGGTTCGTCGTCAAAGAAAGCAGAAACCTCGCGCAATGCTGCAGCGTGGTCGCTCTCATCACGAATGGGGCGAATATTCATGGTGCCTCCACAGTACTGGCGTCTATGCGGTCATACGCTGCATGCGTACCCACGAACTTGATATACACAGCCTGAAAGGAATACGACACGGCAACCACCAGCCGATAATCGTTTCCCTTGATGTTAAAAACCACACGGTTCTTGCCGACAAAACTGGCGCTGGCATAACGAGCTTTGATTTCCTGTGGTGCCTTCCATGTAGCGCGCCTAGCTTCGTCATACCACGCACGCAAAGGTTGCTCCGCAGGGGAATGGCGCACCCAGAAATCACGCAAAGTACTGACTGCCACAATCCTCATAGCCCACTATAGTCCCAAAATGGGACCAAGGCAATCCTGAATTTTTAACCGTCTTTAACCCTTTTCAACCCAGCCCTGCGTTTACCCCGGCAGAACCCACCGCAAGGAGTACTGCCGATGAAAGCCCAAACTGCTTTGAAGACCGCCATCACCGCGCTCGCCGCCACCGCCCTGCTCGCGGCTTGTGGCGTGCCCCCGCGCGAAGCAAACAACGCTGCAGGCAACCCTGCATCCACGCCAAACGCGGCCAGCAGCGCGCTAGCCGATGCGCCACCTCCGCCACCTCCGATCCAAGCGCCGGTGGAGTTGATGGAGAAGCGCATCACCGCTCCTGCCATGCTCGCCAACATCGCGATCCCCATGGCGTTCATGGCCGCTCCCGCCTTCGCGCCCGCCAACACTGAACGCTACGGGCACTTCGAGCAGAACCCGGTACACGTGGCCGCGCGCGAGCCCATCTCCACCTTCAGCCTCGATGTCGACACCGCCAGCTACGCGAACCTGCGCCGCTTCCTGCGTCAAGGCGAACTCCCGCCGGAAGATGCCGTGCGCGTGGAAGAACTGGTGAACTACTTCCCCTACGACTACCCCGCTGCCAAGGGGCCCCACCCTTTCGGTGTTGGTACGGAAGTGGCGCGCGCGCCGTGGAACCCAGAACACCTGCTGGTGCGCATTGGCGTGAAGGCTCAGGAGCTAGGCACCACACAAACCACCTTGCCGCCGGCCAACCTCGTGTTCCTCGTCGACGTCTCCGGCTCCATGGACGAGCCGGACAAGCTGCCGCTGGTGCAGGCTTCGCTGCGGATGCTGGTGAAACAGCTGCGCGCCGAGGACCGCGTCTCGCTGGTGGTCTACGCCGGGCGCACCGCCGTGGAGCTTCCCGCGACCCCGGGTAATCAGCAGACCAAGATCCTCGCCGCCATTGGGCGTCTGAACGCCGAAGGCTCCACCAACGGCGGTGCGGCCTTGCAACTGGCCTACGAACAAGCGCGTGCGGGCTTCATCGCCGGTGGCATCAACCGCATCCTCATGGCCACCGACGGCGACTTCAACGTGGGCGTCACCAGCGAAAGTGCACTGGAAACACGTATCCGCCGCGAGCGCGACAGCGGCATCTCGCTGTCGATGCTGGCTTTCGGCACCGGCAACTTGAATGACGCCCTGATGGAACAACTGGCCGACCAGGGCAATGGCAACTACAGCTATATCGATTCCGTAGACGAGGCACGCAAAGTGCTGGTGACGGAAATGGGTGCCACACTGCATACCGTGGCGAAAGACGTGAAGGTGCAAGTGGAGTTCAACCCCGCACGCGTCGCGGAATACCGCTTGCTGGGCTATGAAAACCGCCTGCTGCGCGAAGAAGACTTCCGCAACGACCGCGTCGATGCGGGCGAAGTGGGCGCTGGCCACACGGTGACGGCTTTGTACGAAGTGACGCCGGTGGGTGCTGCCACATTGCATGGCGAACGGCGTTATGGCACAGCAACGGCGGCGGCGCCAGCCACTGCTGCAACGGCGACTGCGACAGCGCTGGCTAACGAACTGGGCGAGATACGCGTACGTTATCTGCCCCTGCAAACCAGCGACCGTAGTGCTGCGCAGTCCGGTAAGCACCAATCCGCGAACGGCAAGACCGCACCGTCTACCGCACTCGAATTCAGCCAACCCATCGTGGCCCCAGAAAAGATTACGGCTGGCAGCACGGACCTGCGTTTTGCCGCCGCCGTGGCGAGCTTTGGTGAACTGCTGCGCGGCGGGCGTTACCAGGCGAAGTGGTCCTATGGCGATACCGCCACTTTGGCCCGTGGCGCACTAGGTACCGATGCAGGCGGCTGGCGCGCGGAATTCGTGCGCTTGGTGCAAGTAGCGGAAGGCCTTGGCGCACGCCCTTCCACCGCTGATGGCGCAGAGTGATAGATTGCGGTGATGAGTAGCGATGCCACCGACGAAGCCTTGATGCTGGCCTTCCAAGGTGGCGACGCGCGTGCGTTCGAGCAACTGTACGGGCGTTACCGCGGCACGCTTTACCGCTTTCTGGTTCGCCAGTGCGGCAATGCGGCGGATGGGGAAGAGCTTTATCAGGACGTGTGGGTCACCCTCGCCCGCCAACGCGAACGCTGGGAACCTCGCGCCACGCTGAAGACCTTCCTCTACCGCATTGCCCATTCGCGTTTACTGGACCACTACCGCCGCCAGCGTCGTCATCGCGGCTTTCTGGAACTGGCGGAAGTGGCTGAAGCCGAACTGGAAGACAGTTCCCCGGCCGTGCGTGCTGAAGCGGCTTGGGAACAGGCAGCCTTGCAAGCCGCTTGGCAACACTGCTTGGCAGCACTGCCACCACCGCAGCGTGAAGCGTTTTTGCTGCGCGAAGAAAACGGGCTGGACCTGGCGCAACTTGCCCAAGTGGTTGGCGTGGCCGTGGAAGCGGCAAAGAGCCGCCTGCGCTACGCCGTGAACAAACTGCGCCAATGCCTGGAGGGCCAGCGATGAGCGACAGCGAAGCCCTAGGCCACCTGTACCGCCAACTGCCGGCGGAAGCGCCTTCGACAAGGCTGGATGCCAAAGTGCTGGCAGCCGTGAACGCTGAACTAGCAGCCTCACGCGCACAGCGCGCCCGTTCACAACGGCGTTGGCGTTACCAGGTGCCGCTGGCTAGCGCCGCCACGCTAGTAGTGGCTGTGGCTTTGTTTCTGCACCAGCCGGACACCCAGCAGGAATTGCTATCACCGGGCAGCGAAGAGAGGGTCGCAAGTTATAGCGTGCTAGCCCATGAAGCG
>CAIOHZ010000114.1 GCA_903858165.1 uncultured Pseudomonadota bacterium | reverse complement strand
CTTGCAACGCGGCAAAGGCGTCCTGCTGGTGACCGCGCATTTCACTACGAACGAAATGGCGGCAGCGGCACTGGGACGCGCCGGGCTGGACGCGGACCTAATGTACAAACGCTCCTCGAGCCCTCTCATTCAGGCATTTTCTCTGCGCCAGCGCCTGCGACAAGCCTCACCCGCCACGCGACTCGTGCCGAGCGAGGGGCTGGTGGAAGTACTGCGTTCGCTAAAGCGCAATCGCGTCGTGCTTTACGCACCCGACCAGGTCTATGCCGGCCCGGGGCATCTGCGTGTGCCCTTTTTCGGCGTACCTGCGCTCTGCAACCCGGGCATCACCACACTCGCCCGCGCCACCGGTTGCGCGGTGCTGCTCTACTTCCCGGAGCGCTTGCCAGGCACGCAAGGCTTTGTCGGCCATGTACGGGCACCGCTACCCTATTTCCCTTCCACGGACGCCGCGGCAGATGTGCAGCGCTACCACCGTGCCATCGAAGAGCAGGTGCGCCACGCACCAGAGCAATACCTGTGGAGCTACAAGCGCTTCCGCCCCTTGCCCGGTGAAGCGGACCCCTACCGGGACAATCTTGCGCGCGGTTCGACTGGCCACGCCGCGAAGCCCGGGCCCTAGTCTCGATAAGCGGCCTCGAGTTCTCGCCAGGCGGCGACGGCATCCGCCGTCCGCCAGCCCGCTTCCAGCGCCAGCTTCTGCAAACTGCGTTGCAAGCGCAGCAGGTTGCCCCGTGCCGCCCGCTGTCCCAACGGTCCGGCCAACAAGCGCCCGCGATCCCAGTCGATGACATGTACCGAAGGCATGGCACCAGAAGCAACAAGAGTCCCAACGCTAGGCACATCGCCATCCTCCGGCAACGCCACCAGAATATTGTGGGCGTTCAGGTCCGCATGCCACGCGCCTGCAGCGTGTAGGCGGCGCAGGCACTGTCCCACGGTCATCCACACCGTCATCGGCCAGTCCGCTAGCGCCGCCGACAAGGTCCGCACGCCGTTGATCCGCACCGTGAGTAAATCCGCCCGATAGTGCCAGCCCGCGCGGACGTACCGCGCCGCCACCGGCGCGGGCACAGGCAAGCCTGCCGCGTGCAGGGCCGCCGTCATGCGCAGTTCACGGAACGGACGGGTGGCCTCCTCGCCGCGCCACCAATAGCGGTCCGGGTTCCAGCGCGCCACCAAGCCACCACGCAAGTAATGGCGCAGCACCCAATCGTCGGCATCGCCGCCCGTTCGCAGAAACCAAGCGCCCCCACGACCACGGTCGGCCGCCGTCAGCGCACCGGCCGCGCGCCACCGGGCGGTGTCGAACAAAGAAGGATCAGGTTGGTGCACTTGCCGGGGGTCGTATAGCATCGCCCCATCTGCACCCTGCCAACGCAACAGGCCCATGCCACTCCTGCATTCCCCGCCGCGCGAGGTCTGTCTACTTCGCGTCTCCGCCATCGGCGACACCTGTCATGTGGTGCCGTTGCTGCGTACCTTGCAGAACGCTTGGCCGGAAGCCCGCTTTACTTGGGTCATTGGCAAGCTCGAGGCGAAACTGATGCGCCTGCTGCCCGAAGTGGACTTTATCACCTTCGACAAGCGCGCCGGCCTCAAGGGCCTGTTGGCCACGCGCCGCGAACTGGCCGCGCGCCAGTTCGACCTGCTGCTGCACTTGCAAGTGGCCTTCCGCGCGAGCCTGCTCGCGCAGGCCGTGCGCGCACCGGTCAAGCTGGGCTTCGACCGCACCCGTGCCCGGGAAGGCCAGTGGTGGTTCACCACGCACCGCACAGCCCCCCAAGGCCGGGTGCACGTACTGGAGAGCCTCATGGCTTTCGCGGACGCCTTGGGCTTATCGACCGACTCCAGCAACCGTGTCGACGGGCAACCACTTACAGGCCTGCAATGGAACCTGCCGCCGCCGCCGGAAGCCACGGCCTACGCCGATTCATTGGTGCCAGTCGGACAGCGCACGCTCGTCATCAGCCCCTGCTCTAGCCACGTGCTGCGCAACTGGCGTCCGGAACGCTACGCGGCGGTCGCCGAGCACGCCGTTCAAACCCATGGCATGCAGGTCATCGTATGCGGCGGGCCCAGCGAACTGGAACGCAGCATGGCCGAGGCCATCTGCGCCATGGCGCGGGTACCCGTGCTGAATCAGGTGGGCAAAGACACGCTCCCGCAACTGCTGGGCCTACTCGGACGGGCCACGGTGCTACTTACCCCCGACAGTGGCCCCGCGCACATGGCCACCATGGTCGGCACCCCGGTCATCGGCCTTTATGCGGCCACGAACCCGGAACGCAGCGGGCCCTATCTTTCCCGGGAGTGGTGTGTGAACCGCTACGGAGCCGCCGCCGCACAGTTCTTGCAAGCCACCCCCGAGAGCCTGCCTTGGACCACGAAGATTGAACGGCCCGGCGTCATGGACCTCATCACTGTGGACGACGTGACGGAACGCCTCGATGCACTGTTGGCGATTGCCGCAGACGGTAGCCCGCCGGGCGCAGGGTTACAATGACCGCCTCTACGCAGGAACCGCCAGCATGACCACCGACATCCTCGTTCCCATTTCACCCGG
>CAIOHZ010000113.1 GCA_903858165.1 uncultured Pseudomonadota bacterium | reverse complement strand
GCGGAAGAAGGTTTTGTGGCCGCCTTGGCCTTTGCCGATGTGGCGACCCGGGTCACCTTCACCCGGGGCCTCAATCTTGATGACCTCGGCGCCGTGGTCGGCCAGATGCGTAGAGAGGTAAGGGCCCGGCAAGAACATCGACAGGTCCAGAACTTTGAGGCCTTCGAGTTTCATCGTGGTGTCCTTGTGGAGGCGCGGCTTCAGCCAACGAGGCGCGCGATATCGTCCGCACTGTAGCCCAGAGCGCCCAACAGTTCCGCCGAGTGCTCACCCAAGGCGGGCGCACGCCGGTTCTCTAGGCGTTGCCCATCCAGCTTGATGGGGTTGGACAAGGCGCGGAAATCGCTCTTCATCGGGTGGGGCACCTCTTGCACCATGCCGATGGTGGCAAGGTACGGATTGTCCAGCGCTTGCGGCAAGTCATACACGGGCGCGGCGGGGAGCAGGCCCTGCAGGCGCTTCATCCAGTCAGCGGTAGTAGCCTGCTCGAAAACCGCATCCAGCACGCCAGTGAGCGCGTCGCGGTTTTCGCGGCGCTTGGCGATGGTGACGTAGTCGGGGTGGGTGAGCAGGTCCTGTCGTTCGGTAGCGCCGCAAAGTGCCTGCCAGAATTTTTCCGTCATGCACATGACGAAGATCCAGCCGTCTGCCGTACGGAATAACTGCACCGGCGTGGCGCTGGGGTGTCCGCTGCGCGGCACCCGCCCCGTGATGAGGCCTTCGTTCATATACCAACTGCCGGGGTAGCTGAGTTGGTGCAAGGCCACGTCGAATAACGACACGTCGATATCACCGCCGCGGCCGTCACGGGCCACACCGAGTAAGCCGGCCAAAATCGCCACGGCGGTGGTGATGCCGGTCATGAAGTCGATGATGGACAAGCCCATACGGGAAGGTGGCGTGCCTGGCTCGCCAGTCAGGTGCAAGAAGCCAGCCTCCGCCTGCATGAGGTAGTCGTAGCCGGGCCAGCCCTTGCGCTCGTTGTCACGCCCATACGCAGAAAGATGCGCGCAGAGCAGGCGGGGATTCACCGCCTTCAGGGTGGCATAGTCTAGCCCGAGCTTTTCTGGCTGGTCGCCGCGCAGGTTGTTCAACACCACATGGGCGGTAGCTGCCAACTGATGGAACGCTGCTTGCCCCTCGGGGGTCTTCAAGTTCAGCACCACGCTCTTCTTGTTCATATTGAACGTCTGGAAGAAGTGGCTGTCGTTTGGCCCAAGAAAATACGGGCCCATGCTGCGGGTGGCATCGCCACCGGCATCGCGACTTTCAATCTTGATGACTTCAGCACCGAGGTTCGCGAGGTACAGCGAACCAAACGGACCGGCGCCGAAGTTCTCGAAGGTGAGGACGCGATAGCCTTGCAGCGGCTGGCGATTCATAGCGGATTCCGGGCCGCCAGCTGGCGGGCGATAATGATGCGCTGCATCTCGTTCGTGCCTTCGCCAATACACATGAGCGGCGCATCGCGGAAGAAGCGCTCGATGTCATAGTCGGTGCTGTAGCTGTAGCCACCGAAGATGCGCATGCCGTCCATGCTGTTCGCCACGGCAGCTTCGCTGGCGAACAGTTTGGCCATACCGGCCTCTAGGTCGCAGCGCTCGCCGGTGTCGTACTTGCGGGCCGCTTGCTCCACTAGCAGGCGCGCCGCTTCTGCGCGAGTGGCCATGTCGCCTAGCTTCAGTTGGATGGCCTGATGCTGGATGATGGGCTTGCCGAAGGTCTGGCGTTCCTGTGCGTATTTCAGCGCTAGTTCTAGCGCACCTTGAGCCAGGCCCACGCCACGCGCAGCCACGTTGATACGGCCGAGTTCTAGGCCACCCACCGCATGGTGGAAACCATGGCCTTCGGCGCCGCCAACGAGACGGCTAGCCGGCACGCGGAAGTTGTCGAAGATGAGTTCTGCGCTGTCAATGCAGCGATAGCCCAGTTTCTTGATCTTGCGGCCGACGGTGAAGCCTTCACCCTTTTCGCACAGGAACAT
Source organism: uncultured Pseudomonadota bacterium (assembly GCA_903858165.1). Taxonomy (GTDB): domain Bacteria; phylum Pseudomonadota; class Gammaproteobacteria; order Steroidobacterales; family Steroidobacteraceae; genus CAIOHZ01. The sequence goes on along the minus strand of CAIOHZ010000113.1, from coordinate 10,688 downwards.
GGTCATTCCCTTGTGGCGCGGCTCAGCTTCCGGGTTCGTTTTGGTCAGCACGGCAAAGCAGTTGCCGTAGATACCGTTGGAAATCCACGTCTTGGTGCCGTTCAGCACATAGTCTTCGCCGTCGCGGCGCGCGACGGTGCGAATGCCTTGCAGGTCCGTGCCCGCATTGGGCTCCGTGAGGCCGATGCCACCGCGCCATTCGCCACTGGCGAATTTCGGCAGAAAGAAGTCCTTCTGTGCTTGCGTGCCTGAGCGTTCCACGCACTGCGCCATGATGAGATGCGAATTGAAGATGCCGGTAGGGGCCATCCACACCTTCGAGATGGCGGTAACGATACGCACATAACCGGTTGCCGAAAGGCCGAGCCCACCGTACTCCGGAGCAATGGTGGCGCCGAACAGGCCTAGTTCCTTCATCTGCTCCACGAGGTCTTGCGGGTATTCATCGCCTTGGTCCATCTTTCGAGCGATGGGCCGCACTTCTTTTTCCACCCAACGCTCGATGGCGTCGAGCAACTGGGCTTCGTCATCGGCCGTAGGACGATTACTGGCGAGAGTGTTCATAGGTTCAATACCCAATCCGGTCTTCAACGCTGTGGCCTTGTTTGGCCACGAGAATGGTGCGCTCGAAAGTGCACACCACGGTGCTGTGCTGGTTGCGACCGGTGGTGCTCACCGTGACGATGCCGGCACCGGGCCGCTTGTTGCTTTCGCGCTTGTCGAGTACCTGGCTTTCGCCATAGAGCGTGTCGCCAATGAACACAGGCGCCGGCATGCGGATTTCCTTCCAGCCCAAGTTGGCGATGGCTTTCTGGCTAACGTCTGTGACGCTCATCCCGACGAGAATGGCCACGGTGAGTGGGCTACATACCAATGGCTTGCCGAACTCGGTGGCCTTGGCGTATTCGGTATCGAAGTGCAGTGGGTGGGTGTTCATCGTGAGCAGCGTGAACCAAGTGTTATCGGTTTCGCTAATGGTGCGACCGGGACGGTGTTCGTAGACGTCGCCAATGATGAAGTCTTCGTAATAACGGCCGAAGGTCTCCCGATAACGCTGCGGGCCCACTTGTTTAACGTTTTGCACCATGGCTGCACTCTCAGTTGGCGGTGGCACCGCGTACAAGGGTAAATGTACGGACATTTACGTTCCATGGCATACTAGGCGCGCTGCCGGAGGCAGTCAACCGGCGGGGAGTGGCCATGGCCATACGCAAGGCGGAACGGGTGAAGGCGGGGCCTGAGGGTAGCCGCAAGCGTTACGAGCAAGTCGCCGAAACCTTGCTGGAGTCCATCCGCACGGGCAAGTTGCCCGTGGGCGCTACGGTGCCTGGCGAACTTGAACTTGTTACCCAGTTTGGCGTCAGCCGCCACACGGTGCGCGAGGCACTGCGACGCCTGGAGGGCCTCGGGCTCATTGGGCGTCATCAGGGCATCGGTACGGTTGTTAAAGCCCGCGAACCGCAGCAAAGCTATGTGCAGTCCGTGCGTTCGCCCGAGGAACTCCTCCGTTACCCGGCAGAAAGCCAATTGACGGTATTGAAGGTGGAGCCAGTCCGGGCGACGCGTAAGTTGGCGCGCCTCATCGGTTGTGGCGTGGGTTCGCAGTGGGTGAAGGTGAGCGCCGTGCGGCGCATGCGCGAGACGCGCCTACCGATCTGCCATGTGGACCTTTACGTACTGCCGGAGTTTGCCGGTGTGGCGGAACTGATGGGACGCAAGGTCCAGCCGGTTTACGAGATGATTGAACAGCAGTTCGGGCATCGCGTGAATGACGTACGTGTCGAGATTCGGGCAGGCCTCGTGCCCGAGGCGCTGGCCGAAGTGCTAGAAGTGTTAGCCGGTTCGCCTAGCTTGCAGGTGGTACGTCGTTACTTCGGCGAGGACCGCAAAGTGTTTGAGGTGAGCGTCTCCGAGCACCCCGCAGACCGTTATACCTATTCCATCCAGTTGCGCCGCGGCTGGCAGTCGGGCGCTGAAGGAGCCGGTTCATGGACCACGTGAAAGCACGCAGTTTCTTATTCGCCCCCGGTAACCACGAACGCCGTGCCGCGAAGGTGTTCCAGAGTGGTGCGGATGTCGCCATTCTCGACCTCGAAGACGCCGTAGCAGTCGACGAAAAAGCGGCCGCCCGTGAAAGCGTCGTGCGAGCCCTGCAGGTACCACGCGCGGGCCTCGGGTTCGTACGGGTGAACGGCATGGATACGCCCTGGTGCTGGGCAGACCTGCAAGCCATCGTGGGTCTGGGTCTCGATGGCGTGATGGTGCCTAAGGCAGAGAGCGCCGCGCAATTGCAAGCACTGGACTGGGTGTTGACGCAGTTGGAACGCGAGCGCGGTCTCGTGGTGGGTGCCTTGCCGTTGTTGCCTATCATCGAGACCGCATTGGGTGAACGACAGCTTGAAGCGCTGGCGGCGGCTTCACCGCGCGTACGTCGTTTCGCGTTTGGTGGCGCCGACTATTCTCTGGATCTCGGCCTGCAGTGGACGGCCGGTGAGCAGGAGTTCGACTATCTGCGTTCGCGGCTGGTGCATGTGTCTCGTGCTGCGGGCTTGGCGGCGCCTATCGATACCGTGACGGTGCAGCTAACAGAACCAGTCCGTTTCGCTACCTCTGCAGCCCGGGCACGCCAGTTCGGGCTTTACGGCAAATTGCTTATTCATCCGGACCAAGTGGCTCTGTGCCATGCGGCTTTTGCGCCGAGCGCTGCGGAAGTGGCGCGGGCACAGAAGATTGTCGAAGCCTTTGCCGCGGCCGAAGCAGAAGGCGTGGCTTCGCTGCGGGTGGATGGCGAGTTCATCGACTACCCGGTGGTGGAAAAGGCGCGCCGTGTGTTGGCGGCAGCCGGGCCGGGCTGAGCTTTACGCTGCCCCGGCTGTCAGTGGAACAGCGCGAAACTATGCGGCTCTGTTATTCACTGGGGTCTTGCGGCCCGTCCGCATCAATTCCATGACGAGGATGCCCACCACAATGAGGGCGACGCCCGCCCATTGCACCGGGTTCATGCGTTCCCCTAGCCATGGCACGGCAATCAAGATGGTGGCGGGTGGGCCCACGGTACTCACTACGGCCGCGCGTTGCGCGCCCAAACGCCGCACGCCTTCTGCGGTCATCAGCATGGCGAATACGGTGGCGATGCCCACGAGCCCCGCTAGATAGCCGAAATCTGCCGGCCCAGGCATGGGCGGGCGGGCATGATGGCTAAGGAACGCATGCACGAACATGCACAGGCCGGCTGAGGTCATGGCCCATACGGTGAAGGTGATGCTGCCGATGCGGCCAGTCCAGCGGTCGCTGGCGATGAAATAGGTGGCGGTAGTGGTGGCGCACAGCAATACCAGCACCGCGCCCTTGAGGTTGGCGCGAAAGATGGCCAGATCGAAGCCACTGACCACAGCGACGATGCCCGTATAGGTGGCCGTCAGCGCAAGTACGGTGCGTAAATCCGGGAAGCGGCGGTAAATGGCCGAATGCGCCACCACCACCATGGAGGGGTAACTGAACAGCAGCACCCGTTCGAGGCTCGCATCGATGAGCGTCAGGGCGTAGAAGTCGAGCATCGACCCGATGTAGTAGCAGAGAAAGCCGGCGCCCAGGGCACCTAGCCAAGCACTGCGGTCTACCTTCAGTAGTTCACCCCCGACCCGCCACCAGCCCCACAGCCAGAACACTGGTAGCGCCAATGCCATGCGTGTTACTTGCACTGCCTCGAAGGTCCAGCCGTGCTCATAAAGCTTTTTCGCGAACAGTCCCTTCGTCGCAAACCCGACCGCACCGGTCATCGCTGCCACCAGGCCAAAAGCCAGGCCTTGGGGCTTCGGGCTCACGTGGTTTCCTGAAAGCCGCTAGCAGTCAGGAAATCGCTGACTGGCAAGCGCGGGGTGCGGAAGGCGTTTGCGTGTTCGGTCGGGTCCAAGTGGCCTAGCGCCATGCCGCACACCAAGGTCCAAGTGGCATCCATGCCGCAGTGGCGCCTGGCCAGTTCGTGGTACGGCAGCCAGGCGGCCTGCGGGCAGGTGTGCAGACCCCGTTCGCGCGCCGCGAGCATGAAGCTCTGGAGGAACATGCCGTAATCCACCCAGCTGCCTTGGGCCAGCTTGGCGTCGATGAAGAAGAACAGGGCCGTCGGGGCGCCGAAGAACGCGAAGTTGCGCAGGGCTTGATTGGCCGAGGCCGCCCGGTCGCCCTTGCCAATGCCAAGGTGCCCATAGAGGCCCCAGCCGTTGGCCCGGCGACGGCTCAAGTAGGGCTCGGGCAGGGGGCTGGCGTAGTAGAGGTATTCCTGTTCGGGGGACTGGCCTGCCATGGCCATGGCCAGGGTTTCGTCTACCATCGCCTGCAGTGGCGCGCCCGTCAGCGCATGCACCCGCCACGGTTGGATGTTGCTGCCACTGGGCGCCCAGCGGGCGAGGTCCAGCAGTTCGGTGACGGTGGCCAGCGGCACCGGCGTGGGTAAGAAAGCTCGCGCGGATTGGCGCGTCAGCAGCGCTTCACTAACACTAGTAGCGGGCGTGGTCGAACTGCCGGAGGGCCTGTTCGGGGCCGTACTCACGCGGGGGCCCGCATCTCGGCAATGACCTCGGCCGTGGAGGCGACGCGACCCCACAGGCGGCGGAAGGTCTTCAAGGTAACGTCTTGCATTTCGTCACTGCAGGTGCCGGTAGCATCGCTAACCACCACCACACCATACTGCCGATCGCTCGCCTCTTGTGCGGTCATGCCCACGCAGTTGTTGGTGGAAACGCCCGTGACTACGACATTCTTCACGCCCAAGCTCTTCAGGTGCGCATCAATACCCGTAGAGCCAAACGCGCCCATGGTGTTCTTGTTCAGCACCAGGTCGCCTGCCAATGGCTTGATCTCGTCGACGATTTCGTGCTCGCGCTGGCCGGCAGTGTTGTTCGTGGCGATGAGCCACTCCCGCAGTTGAATGGGGGCGTCGCCGAAGTCTGGTAGTTCGCAGCCATAGGTGACATAGATGACGCGCGCGCCGAGAGCGCGGAAAGTTTCCGCGAGGCGACGGGAGTTCGGTACCACGAGATTATCGATTCGCGCGAAGCGGTATTCCGCATCCGCCAGCGTGCCTGCGGCAGCCAGCAGCTTGCCAAGACCATGGTGGCGGCTACCGCTGGCGTATTGAAGGTCCACGATGACCAACGCGGTGTCTTTGGGCGAGACCTTGAACTGGCGGGTGTAGCTGTCGATGTAGGCAGGGTTGGCGGACATGACGGCCTCTTGGGCTGCGGGGTTAATGTCCGGACATCTTAGCGGAATGAGGCTGCCGTGCGTGCCTCTCCGTAGAACTGCCTGAAAAGAAAAAACCCGGCCGAAGCCGGGTTTTTTCGTAGAAGCACCGCCCCGGTAAAGAGGCGGTGGTTCATGCCTTTGGCGCTTACTTGAACTTGTAGCTCAGGTCGAGACCGTAGGCGCGGCCGGTGCCGGCGTGGATGAACGAACCACCGAACTCGGGGGCCGGGATGACCTCCGCCAAGTAGTCCTTGTCGCCCAAGTTGCGGCCCCACAAGGTGGCGTCCCAAGTGTCTGCACGCAGGCTGATACGGGCATTGAACAGCTCATAGGCGTCACGCTTGGTCTTGCTGTAGTTGCCCGGAGCACCGAACAGCGTCTGCACCGAGTCGTCCTGAGCCGGGTGGAACCAGGTTTCACCCAGGGCCGTCCCGTCGACGCGGACTACCAGGTCCATGGCATCGCCCACCGGGTAGGTGAACTCGGCGCCGATGTTGCCCGTGTATTCCGGCGCGTAAGGCACCTTGTTGCCAGCGGTGTAGGGGCGACCGGCGTACTTGTCGATCTTGCCGTCGACGAAGCCGATGCCGCCGAAGACGCTGAACATGTCGTTGGCCTTCCAGCGGAAGTCCACTTCAGCACCCTTCAGGGTTTCCTCGTCGATGTTCGTGACCACACGCAGCAGGCCGAACGGGCCGGCGAAGAAGTTGAAGAACTGGCTGTTCTCGACCTTCGTGTAGAACACTGCACCGTTGATCGACAGGTGGTTGTCGAGCAGCGAGGCCTTGAAGCCGGCTTCCGCGGCCTTCGACACTTCCTTCTTGAACGTGTCGTTGACGTCCGACAGCGACGGCGTCGTGGTGGCGGCGCCAGCCGCGTTGACGTACTTCAGGTTCAACGCACCTACGACCGGGTTGTTGTAGTAAGCCGCCACGGTGGCCGCCGAGCCCTGCGAGTTGAAACCGCCACTGCGGAAGCCGTAGCCGTAAGAGGCGAACAACGACATATCGGTGTTCAGCTTCCAGTTCACGGTCAGTTTCGGCTGCAGCTGGCTAAAGGTCTTGTCGCGGTCGCCAATGGTGGTACCGGCACCCGCCACGTTGTAGGCCGGGTTGATGTAGCAGTTCGGCGCGCAGATAGCCGGCTGCAGGTACGGCGCCAGCACGCGCGGCACGTTGTTGGACACGCTGCGCTTTTCTTGGTCGTAACGCAGGGCCAAGGCCACTTCCACGCCTTCTGCTACGTCGCGCGCAATGTTGCCGAAGATGGCGGAGATCTTAGTCTTGTAGCTGTCGTCGTACAGCAGGTCCGTGGGGTTCACGCCCGTAGCCGGCACGTAGGCCTGCGCCAGGAAACCGCGGTTGCGGTCTGCACCCTGCGCCACGACAACGCGACGATCGATATCGCCGTAGTAAGCGCCGACCTGCCAACGCGTGGCCTGGTCACCCTTCGAGGTGAGGCGCAGTTCGAGCGAGGCATCGCGCTGGTCGCGTTGCTGGTACTGGTAGCCGTCGCAAGTGGTGGGGCTGTACGGCGGGAGCAGGTCGAAGCCCGGGACGCCGGTACCGAACTGGTTGGCGTAGAAGAACGGCGAGGGCAGTGGGCCAGCCGGCGCGGCGCCCACTGAGGCGCGGCAGGTGGCTTCCGCCGAGTAGATGTTGAACGCAGCCGAAGTGCCGTCTGTCAGGAAGGAGTTTTCCTGCTTGTTGTAGGCGGCCACGGCGGTAAGGGTACCCACGTCGAGTTCGAAGTCACCCTTGATGGACAAGTTGGTGTTCTTCTGCTCGTTCACCGGCCGCACGTTATTCATGTACTTGAACGTGTGGTCGTTAACGTCTTGGTAGAAGTCCGGGTTGCCGAAGGCGGCCGCGAAGCCCGGCAGGGCGAACGCAGCGTTGAAGTTGATGGCGCCAGCGGACACCTTGGAGTAGGCGGCCTTCACGTCGAAACTGGCGTTGTCACCGGCGGTGAACGTCAGGCGACCCGAGCCACCCGTCTCTTCAAGGTAGTCCGAGCAGTTGTCGCAGCGCAGGGTGCTGTTGTAGTAGAAGCCGTCCGTGCGGCGGTGGTAGGCCGAGAGGCTGCCACCGGCGTTTTCGCCGAGCGGACCGGACACGAAGAGGTTGGCCTTGATGGTGCCCTTGTTGGCCACGCCCACGTCCACGTCCGCCTCGAAGGCGTCCGTTGGCTTGCGCGTATTCAGGATGATGGCGCCGGCGACGGCGTTACGGCCGTAAAGCGCGCCCTGCGGGCCCTTCAAGATTTCGATCTGCGAAACGTTGGACAGCTCGCGGTTGAAGCCAGTCGGGTTCGTCTGCAGCACGCCGTCGATGACGAGCGCGAAGTTCGTCTCGGCGTCACGGCCGGTGTTGATGCCGCGGATGTTCACCTGCATGTCACCGACTTCGGCGGTTTGCACGGCAGACACGCCCGGGGTAAGCGCGATGAAGTCCTGCGGCCGTTCGATGCCGGCGGAGGTGATGTCCGCCGTGGTGAAGGCCTGCACCGAGGCGGGCACGTCCTTGATGGACTCTGCACGCTGGCGGGCGGTGACGATGACTTCTTCAATGCCATCGGATGGTGCGGCGGCGTACGCCTGCGCGGAAGCCAGAACGGTGCCGATGCTGAGTGCCAGCAGGCTGTAAACAGGACGCTTGCTCATGCGATGCCCTCGAAAGTGGAATGTCCGGACGTTTAATGTCCTTGGACAAGAGTTAGACACAGGCTTCAGCGTACACCGGGCGGGCTGTGGCTGCAATGCGACGGTATACAATTTTCTACAAGCCCTGCTCCTGCTGTGCCAAGAACTAACGCAGCTTTCCGGTTTTTTCGTTGTTGCAGGAAAGCAACGCCGAGCCGTCCTGTACAATCCTGACCTGCGGCGACTGTTATCATTTGCACAGTATTTTCGTACTGCACCTTTGGCATTACGGCAGGCGGGACGGGAACTCACGGCGATGTCCATTTACCGGCAGAACATCCAATTCCCCGCGAAGGACGCGGCCTTGCGGGAGGATGTCCACGCGCTTGGCGGCTTGGTAGGGGAAATCCTGCGCGAGCAGGGCGGCGAAGAACTTTTCCTGCGCGTGGAAGGTGACCGTGTCGCCGCCATTCGTCGCCGCGAGGGAGACCCGGACGGCGCTGCCGACCTCCGACAACGGACCAGTGGTCGCACCCCCGCCGCGGCCCGCGATCTTTCCCGCGCCTTCTCTACCTGGTTTCAAGTAGTGAACCTCGCCGAGAAAGTGCACCGGACGCGCCGCCGTCGGCAGTACCTCAACGACGCCGATCACCCGCAGCCCGGTGGTATTGCCGATTGCCTCCAGCGACTAAAGCGCGATGGCTATACCGCCGCCGAGGTTCGCCAGATGCTGGAGGGGCTGCGCATCTATCCGGTGTTCACCGCGCACCCGACGGAATCTACGCGCCGGACCATGCTGCGCAAACAGCAACGGGTGGCGGAACTGATGCTGGAGCGCATCGACCCCAACCTCACGTTGCCCGAGAAGCGGAGCAGTTGGGAACGCATCCGCACCGAACTGACCTCGGCATGGCAGACCGAGGACCATCCGCGCGAACGGCTGACCGTGGCCGACGAGCGCGAGCATGTTCTTTACTACCTCGTTGAAGTCATCTATCGCATCGTCCCGGCACTCTATGAAGAGTTGGCGTTTGCGATGGAGAGGGTGTTTGGTGAACCCTGTGACCCGTCAACCCTGCCGGATTTCATCCGCTGCGGTTCGTGGGTTGGGGGTGACATGGACGGCAACGCCGACGTACACGCCAAGACCTTGCGCGAGACTTTGCGTCGGCATCAGCGCGTCATCGTCAATGCCTACTTCGGCGAAGTGCAAAAACTTGCAGAGCAACTGTCGCAGAGCGCTAGTCGCGTTGGTGTGTCAACCGCGTTGATGACCCGCTCGGAGGAATATGCGCGCCGCTTGCCGGGCGTGCAGGGCATGACTCCGGCGCGCCATGACCGCATGCCGTATCGAGTCTTCCTCGGTCAGGTAGCTGAACGTCTGCGCGCCACTTATGAAGCGCTACCGGAACAGTACGAGTCCGCGACGCAATTCGCAGAAGACATCCGGTTGGTGGCTGAGAGCCTCGCGGCGAATAGTGGACGGGCTGCGGGGCTGTTTTATGTGCAGCGATTATTGCGCCGGGTGGGTACCTTCGGGTTCCATCTAGCGACCATCGACGTGCGCCAACATGCCGAGGTTCATCATCAGGTACTGGCACAGGGTCTGGCGGATCCGGACTGGTGCGCGCGCGCGCCTGCCGAACGTGCGGCACGCCTCGCCGCCGTACTCGATGGCGATTTGGGGCCGGTAGCGCCGTTGGACGCCATCGGGCGGCGGACTCTCGGCGTGTTTGAGGCCATGGGCCACGCGCGGCATCGCTTTGGCCGCGCGGCTATTGGCGAATATGTCATCAGTGGTACCCGAGGCGTGGACGACGTGCTCGCCGTACTGGTGCTGGCGCGATGGGCCGATGTGCTCGATCAGAAGACCGGCCAAGCAGTGCTGGACGCCGCGCCTTTGCTTGAAACCATCGACATGTTGGAAGGCGCTGGTGCATTACTTGAAGCCCTATGCGCCGTGCCTGCCTACCAACGGCACCTAGAAGCCCGTGGGCGTCGTCAGGTGGTGCAATTGGGTTATCCGGACAGCGGCAAGGATGGTGGTTTGGTGGCATCACGCTGGGCCATCCACGTAGCGCAGCAGCAGTTGGCGGCGACGGCGCGCAACCAAGCGGTACATCTCACGCTGTTTCATGGGCGTGGCGGTGCGGTTAGCCGTGGTGCGGCGCGTACGGATGTACTGGTGCGCAGTGCGCCCCCCGGTGCCTTTCGTGGCGAACTGCGCGTCACGGAGCAGGGCGAGGTGGTGAGCCATGGCTATGGACTGAAGCCCATCGCCATGCGGACCTTTGAACAAGCCTTCCATGCGGTGATGCTGGCGAGCACGCCGGCAGCGACTGCGCGCGAAGAGGACCCCGAATACCATGTGGTGATGCGGACTTTTGCGGCAGCAAGTCGCGACGCTTGGCAGCGCTTGGTTTACGGCAGTCCGGATTTTCATCGCTGGTTCCGTCAGGTCACGCCGCTCGATGCTATCGAGCGCATGCAGATCGGGTCGCGTCCGGCAATGCGCTTGGGAGGGCAGGGCTTGACCGCGTTACGGGCTGTGCCTTGGGCCTTTGCCTGGAGTCAGGCCCGATTCTTTTTGCCGGGTTGGTATGGCGTTGGCACGGGGCTCGACGCGGCCTTGGCGGCCCATGGTCATGCCGCCGTGGAGAGTATGTTGGCCCGTTGGCCCTTCTTTTCCGGGCTGCTGGATGACGTCGAACAGCAGTTGGCGACTACCGACCTGGAGATTGCCGGCTTCTACGCGCAGTTGGCGGAGCCTGGTCTGGCGAGTTACCTCGCCCCCGTACAGGCG
>CAIOHZ010000112.1 GCA_903858165.1 uncultured Pseudomonadota bacterium | reverse complement strand
TGGAGATGGTGATGCCTGGCGACAACATCAAGTTCGTCGTCGACCTCATCTCGCCCATCGCGATGGAAGAAGGCCTGCGCTTCGCCATCCGTGAAGGTGGCAAGACCGTCGGCGCCGGCGTCGTCTCGAAGATCGTCGCCTGATCCGGGAGTCCAAGGCACCCGGGGTGCTCCGTAAGGGGCGCCATCAGCTAGTAAGAACCCGCGGTGCGAGTCGTGGGGGCGTTCGGAGATCCGCAGGCCAGTAGCTCAATTGGCAGAGCGGCGGTCTCCAAAACCGCAGGTTGGGGGTTCGATTCCCTCCTGGCCTGCCAGCCGGTCTCCGGTCGCCTCCAGTGAATTCGCAGCGCAAGGACGAAGGTAGGACATGACAGACCAAGCCGAAGCCCGCCCAGCGGGAGCAGATCTCGCCAAGGCCATTTTGGCAGGCGTGCTTGTGCTCGCCGGTGTGGTCGCGTTCTACGCGTTCCCGGCTCAGGCGGCGCCGTTGCGCTGGCTCATGTTCGTCGGCGGTCTCGTGCTGGGCGTCGTGGCCTTCGCTACCTCCGCCTATGCGCGTGCCTTGGCGGGGTTCGTGGTTGGTGCCCGCGTGGAACTGCGCAAAATGGTTTGGCCGACGGTCCCCGAGACTCGCCAGACCACGCTGCTGGTGTTTGCTTTCGTGGTCGTCATGGCGGTGTTCTTCTGGTTGATAGATCTTGGCCTCGGCTTTGTCACCAGTAAGTTGCTCGGTCAGGGCTGAAGCCCGCTAACCGCATAGGGAATCGGAACTCATGGCACTGCGCTGGTATGTCGTTCACGCCTACTCGAACTTCGAGCATAAGGTGCGTGATGCAATTGAAGACCGGGTGAAGCAACTCGGGCTCGAGCACAAGTTTGGCAAGGTTCTCGTGCCCACTGAAGAAGTGGTCGAGGTCAAGAACGCTAAGCAGCGCAAGAGCGACCGTAAGTTCTTCCCCGGCTACGTGCTCGTGCAGATGGAGATGGACGAGGAGTCTTGGCACTTGGTGCGGGAACTCCCGAAGGTGCTGGGGTTTATCGGTGGCACGCCGGACCGTCCTGCGCCCATCACCGAGCGTGAGGCCAACACCATTCTCCAGCGCGTCGAGGAAGGCGCCGAGAAGCCGAAGCCGAAGGTGCTGTTCGAGGCGGGCGAAATGGTCCGTGTGACGGACGGCCCGTTCAACGACTTCACCGGCGTGGTGGAGAGCGTGAATTACGACAAGAACCGCCTGCAAGTGGCGGTACAGATTCTGGGCCGGTCAACGCCGGTCGAATTGGATTTCGCGCAGGTCGAAAAGGCCTGAGCATAAGCAGTCACTGTTCGGGCTTCGCCGCCTGGGTAGTGTCACGGGGAGCCCCCGCAAGGGGCGTTCGTACCCAAACGAGGTGAAACATGGCGAAGAAGGTACAGGGCTATATCAAGCTCCAGATCGCCGCCGGGCAGGCTAACCCAAGCCCGCCGGTGGGTCCCGCTCTCGGTCAGCAGGGCGTGAATATCATGGAGTTCTGCAAGCAGTTCAATGCGCAGACAGCGCAGCTTGAAAAGGGCTTGCCGACTCCCGTGGTCATCACGGTTTACAGCGACCGCAGCTTCACGTTCATTCTGAAGACGGCGCCCGCGTCGGTGCTGGTGCGCAAGGCGCTCGGCCTCGACAAGGGTAGCCCCCGTCCGAATACCCAGAAGGTCGGTAAGATCACTCGCGCCCAGCTCGAGACGATCGCCAAGACCAAGACGCCCGACCTCACGGCTGCCGATTTGGAAGCTGCGATCCGGACGATCGCGGGCACTGCCCGCAGTATGGGCGTTGACGTGGTGGAGGGTTAATCATGGCCATTGCCAAGCGTGAAAAGGCCTGGGCTGGTCGCATCCAGCCGGGCAAGCAGTATGCGGTCGAAGAGGCCATCAAGATGGTTCAGGAATTCGCCACCGCCAAGTTCCGCGAGAGCGTGGACGTGGCCGTGAACCTGGGCATCGATGCCGCCAAGTCCGACCAGCAGGTTCGTGGCGCCACCGTGCTTCCGCACGGCATCGGCAAGACCGTCCGCGTGGCGGTGTTCACCGGTGGCAAGAACCAGGACGTGGCCCGCGAAGCGGGTGCCGACGTGGTTGGCCTTGAAGACCTCGCCGAAAAGGTGAAGGGCGGCTTCATGGACTTCGACGTGATCATCGCGAGCCCGGACGCCATGCGCGTCGTCGGTGCTCTCGGCCAGATTCTCGGTCCTCGCGGCCTCATGCCGAATCCGAAGGTCGGTACTGTCACCCCGGACGTCGCGACTGCCGTGCGCAACGCTAAAGCCGGTCAGGTCCGTTACCGGTGCGACAAGGGCGGCATCGTCCACTGCACCATCGGCAAGGCGGACTTTACCGTCGAGGCGCTCAAGGACAACCTGAATGCGCTGCTGTCCGACCTGCTAAGGGTCAAGCCTGCGTCTGCCAAGGGCATTTATGTCCAGAAGGTAGCGCTGGCCTCCACGATGGGCCCCGGCGTGCCGGTGGAACGCAGCTCGCTCGCGCTGAAGTAAAGCGAGGCAAACATGGCGTCGCGCCCGCAAGGGGGCGATGCCGACTGATAGTTGAGGATGGAGAGCCGTCCGGTGGGGAAACCTGCCGCCGGCACCATCGAAGACCGCAGGCGGGGCAGCCTGCTTCGGGCCAAGGCCCGGAGCGGAGCCGGCCCCTTAATGGGAAGCCCGCGCAGATGGTGCGACCGACACTGGCCTAGCCGCGCTAACCCGCGGCGCCCGCCGGCAGGAGTTCACCGTCAGGTGGACCTTCCAAGGATGGAAGGTCTTGTGAATGTCGTTGCGCCCACCGGTCGCCATTTGGCGAGGCAGGTGGGGTAGCGGCATGTGGCTGATCTTCTGCCAGGAGATTGTTTGTGTCACTGAATATCGAGCAGAAGAAGGTGCTGGTTGCCGAGGTCCACGAGGTTGCGCGTTCCGCGCAGTCCGTAGTGGCGGCGGAATACCGTGGCCTGACCGTCACGCAGCTCACCGTCCTCCGCGCTAAGGCGCGTGAGGCCGGCGTGTATGTGCGTGTGGTCAAGAACACGTTGGCCCGCAAGGCAGTCGAAGGTACCTCGTTCGAGCCCATCGGCTCGCAGCTGAAAGGTCCGCTCATCCTGGTTTTCTCGAAGAACGATCCGGGCGCCGCTGCGCGTCTGGTGAAGGACTTCGCGAAGACCAACGACAAGCTGGTCGTCACGTTGGTCTCGCTCGGCGGCGCTGTGCTGTCGGCCAAGTCCATCGAGGCGGTTGCCAGCTTGCCGACGCGTGAGCAGGCCCTGTCAATGCTGTTGGGCACGATGAAGGCGCCGATCGAAAAGTTCGTGCGTACGCTCGCCGCTCCTCACACCAAGTTGGTGCGGACGGTGGACGCGGTGCGCGACCAGAAGCAGGGTGCTGCGGCCTGATTGGCCGTGGTGTCGTTACTTTCCCATCCATAGAAATTTACGGAGTTAGAAATGGCCGTTTCCAAGGACGAAATCCTCGACGCGATCGCCAACATGACTGTTCTCGACGTCGTCGAGCTCATCAAGGCGATGGAAGACAAGTTCGGCGTGACCGCCGCTGCCCCGGTTGCCATGGCTGCTGCCCCGGCTGCCGCCGCGGCTGCCCCGGCTGCTGAAGAGCAGACCGAGTTCACCGTGGTCCTCAAGGAGTACCCGGCGGACAAGAAGGTCACGATCATTAAGATCGTGCGCGAAATCACCGGCCTGGGCCTCAAAGAGGCCAAGGATCTGGTTGAAGGCGCGCCTGCCACCGTCAAGGAAGGCGTGTCGAAGGCTGATGCCGACAAGTTCAAGAAGTCGTTGGAAGACGGCGGCGCGAAGGTCGACATTAAGTAAGACGAATGCGCGGTACGTGTGCTTGTTGGGTAACCCCGTCAAGCACCGTGCTACGTAAAGCGTCCCGCCCGTCCAGCGCCTCAGGTGTTGGACGGGTGGAGGCGCTTAAGCCGCCGGCCGAGAAGGCCGCGACGGCTACGATTCGAGAGTCCAAGGTCCAGTAAGCAGAAGCAAAGGTGGGACAGATGGCCTATTCCTTTACAGAGAAGAAGCGCATCCGCAAGGATTTCGGCAAGCGTCCGAGCATCTTGGAGGTGCCGTACTTGCTGGCGATCCAATTGGACTCCTACCAGAAGTTCTTGCAGCGTGACCTGCATGAGGATCGTCGTGACGATTCTGGTCTGCAGGCGGCGTTCAAGAGCGTGTTCCCGATCACCAGTTACAGCGGGAACGCAATCCTCGATTTCAAGAGCTACGAACTCGGTCGCCCCGGGTTTGACGTCAAGGAGTGCCAACTCCGCGGGCTCACCTATGCCGCGCCGTTGCGCGTCAAGGTGCAGTTGCGCGTCTATGAGAAGGACCCCTCCGGCGCCAAGAAGCTCAAGCGCGACATCGCCGAGCAGACTGTGTTCCTTGGCGAACTCCCGCTGATGACTGACAACGGCACGTTCATCGTGAACGGCACCGAGCGCGTCATCGTCTCGCAGTTGCACCGCAGCCCCGGCGTGTTCTTCGACCACGACAAGGGCAAGACCCACAGCTCGGGCAAGCTCCTGTTCCAGGCGCGCGTCATTCCTTACCGCGGTTCGTGGCTCGACTTCGAGTTTGACCCGAAGGACTGCGTGTTCGCCCGTATCGACCGTCGTCGTAAACTCCCGGTTACCATCGTGCTCCGCGCGTTGGGCTATGACGACCAGCAGATTCTCGACCTGTTCTTCGAGAAGAACACGTTCCACCTTTCCCGTACGGGCGTTGAGATGGAACTCATTCCGTCGCGCCTGAAGGGCGAGAACGCTGCCTTCCCGATCATGTCGGGCGACAAGGTCGTCTGCGAGGAAGGCCGCCGCATCACCGCGCGTCATGTCCGCCAGCTCGAGCAGGAAGGCGTGACCCGCCATGCCGTGCCGGGTGAGTACCTCATCGAGAAGGTGTTGGGCCATAACGTGGTCTCCACCGAGACCGGTGAAGTCATCGCCAAGGTCAACGAAAAACTGACCGCCGCCACTATCAACAAGCTGGTGGATGCGGGCGTGGAAACCATCGCCACGCTTTACACCAACGACCTCGATCGTGGTGCCTATATCTCCGAAACCCTGCGTATCGACCCGACCCGCACCCGCCTTGAGGCGTTGGTCGAAATCTATCGCATGATGCGTCCGGGCGAGCCGCCCACCAAGGACGCCGCCGAGAATCTGTTCCACAACTTGTTCTTTAATCCGGAACGCTACGACCTGTCGGCCGTGGGCCGGATGAAGTTCAACCGCCGTGTCGGTCGTGATGCCGAGACGGGCGCTGGCGTGCTCTACGACGGGGGCTACCTGTCGGACCGCAAGGAAGAACTAGCACGCAAGCTGGTTGAGCAGTTCGGTGCGGACTCCTCGGACGTCATCGACGTCCTTAAGGTGCTCATCGATATCCGTAACGGCAATGGCACGGTCGATGACATCGACCACCTCGGCAACCGCCGCGTGCGTAGCGTCGGCGAAATGGCCGAGAACGCCTTCCGTATCGGCCTGGTGCGCGTCGAGCGTGCCGTGAAAGAACGCCTGACGCTCGCCGAGAGCGAGCCGTTGATGCCGCAGGAGATGATCAACGCCAAGCCGGTGGCGGCGGCCGTGAAGGAGTTCTTTGGCTCCTCGCAGCTGTCCCAGTTCATGGACCAGAACAACCCGCTGTCGGAAATCACCCACAAGCGCCGTGTTTCGGCCTTGGGCCCAGGTGGTTTGACCCGTGAACGTGCCGGCTTCGAAGTACGCGACGTGCACCCGACGCACTACGGTCGTGTCTGTCCCATTGAAACGCCTGAAGGACCGAACATCGGTCTGATCAACTCGCTGGCCGTCTACGCACGCACCAACAGCTATGGCTTCCTCGAGACGCCATACCGTCGCGTGGACGGTGGTCGCGTCACTGACCAGATTGACTATCTCTCGGCCATCGAAGAAAGCCAGTACGTCATCGCGCAGGCCAACGCCGAGCTCGATGGTATTGGTACCTTCACCGACGATTTGGTCAGCTGCCGTCACTTGAACGAGTTCACGCTCCAAGGTCGCGACGCCATTCAATACATGGATGTCAGCCCGAAGCAGATCGTTTCCGTGGCTGCCTCGCTCATCCCGTTCCTCGAGCACGACGACGCCAACCGCGCCCTCATGGGTTCGAACATGCAGCGTCAGGCCGTCCCAACGCTCCGCGCCGAGGTACCGCTCGTTGGTACCGGTATGGAGCGCGCGGTGGCTGTGGACTCGGGCGTCACCGTGGTGGCCCGTCGTGGTGGCCGTGTCGATTCTGTCGACGCCTCGCGTATTGTGGTCCGCGTCCATGACGAGGAAACGACCGCTGGCGAGTCGGGTGTGGATATCTACAACCTCACCAAGTACCAGCGTTCCAACCAGAACACCTGTATGAACCAGCGCCCGTTGGTCAAGGTGGGCGATACCATCGCCCGCGGCGACGTGATGGCGGACGGTCCTTCGACGCACTTGGGTGAACTGGCCCTCGGCCAAAATATGCTCGTCGCGTTCATGCCGTGGAACGGCTACAACTTCGAAGACTCCATCCTCCTCTCGGAGCGTGTGGTTCAAGAAGACCGCTTCACGACCATTCACATCGAAGAGCTGACTTGCTCGGCACGCGACACCAAGCTCGGGCCCGAGGAAATCACTGCGGACATCCCGAATGTCGGTGATGCCGCGTTGGCGAAGCTCGACGAGGCTGGCATCGTGTTCATCGGTGCGGAAGTCCGCGCCGGCGACATCCTCGTTGGCAAGGTGACGCCGAAGGGCGAAACCCAGCTGACGCCGGAAGAGAAGCTGCTGCGTGCCATCTTCGGCGAGAAAGCTTCCGATGTTAAGGACACTTCACAGCGCGTGCCTCCGGGCATGGACGGTACGGTCATCGACGTTCGCGTGTTCACGCGTGACGGCGTCGAGAAGGACAGCCGTGCACAGGCCATCGAGAAGTCGGAACTGGAGCGGGTCCGCAAGGACCTGAACGACCAGAAGCGCATCCTCGAGGACGACCTCTTCACGCGCGTACGCAGCTTGCTGACCGCCAAGGTGGCGGACGGCGGCCCGCGCAAGCTGAGGGCTGGCGCGACCGTCGACACTGCCTACCTCGACGACCTGCCGCGTGAGCAGTGGTTCGAAATTCGTCTGCAGGACGAAGACGCGAACTCGCAGCTCGAGATCGTGGCCGACCGCTTGAAGGAGCAGAACCGCGAGTTCGAGCGCCGCTATGAGGACAAGAAGGCCAAGATTACGCAGGGCGACGACCTCGCTCCGGGCGTGATGAAGATGGTCAAGGTGTACCTCGCCGTGAAGCGCCGCATTCAGCCAGGCGACAAGATGGCCGGCCGCCACGGTAACAAGGGCGTGGTTTCCACCATCGTCCCGGTTGAGGACATGCCCTACGACTCGAATGGTCGTCCGGTGGACATTGTGCTCAACCCGTTGGGTGTGCCTTCCCGCATGAACATCGGTCAGGTGCTTGAAACTCACCTGGGCTGGGCTGCGAAGGGCCTCGGCCATCGTATTGATGCCATGCTGAAGGATTACCGCGCTTCGGCCGAAGGGCAGGCGCAGTTGCAGCACCTCCGTAGCTTCATCGAACGCGTCTACAACGACCGTGCGGTGACGGATGGCCAGTCCGCCGACATCGCCTCGCTATCTGATGACGAAGTGCTCGAGCTTGCCTCGAACCTCCGTCACGGCGTGCCGATGGCGACACCGGTATTCGACGGCGCCAGCGAGAAGGGCATCAAGGGGCTGCTGGAATTGGCAGGCCTGGATACCAGTGGGCAGACGCAGTTGTATGACGGCCGTACCGGCGACCCCTTCGAGCGCCAGACGACGGTCGGCTACATGTACATGCTGAAGCTGAACCACCTCGTTGACGACAAGATGCACGCCCGCAGTACGGGTCCCTACTCGCTCGTCACCCAGCAGCCGCTGGGCGGTAAGGCGCAGTTCGGTGGCCAGCGCTTCGGTGAGATGGAAGTGTGGGCACTCGAGGCGTATGGCGCGGCCTACACGCTGCAGGAAATGCTCACCGTCAAGTCGGACGACGTGAACGGTCGCACGAAGATGTACAAGAACATCGTCGATTCGAACCATCAGATGGACGCGGGTATGCCCGAGTCCTTCAACGTGCTGGTGAAGGAGATCCGCTCCCTCGGCATCAACATCGAGCTGGAGGAGGAGGGCCGCTAAGGCCCTCCCGACGGACCCCCCCCAGGACAGCACGCAGGAGTTCCCATGAAGGATTTGCTCAAGCTCTTCAAGCATACGGCCCCGGCCGAGCACTTCGATGCCATCCGCATCCAGTTGGCCTCGCCGGAGATGATCCGGTCGTGGTCGTATGGCGAAGTGAAGAAGCCCGAAACCATCAACTACCGCACGTTCAAGCCTGAGCGTGACGGTCTGTTCTGCGCCAAGATTTTTGGACCCGTAAAGGACTTCGAGTGCCTCTGCGGCAAGTACAAGCGCTTGAAGCACCGTGGCGTTGTCTGCGAAAAGTGCGGCGTTGAAGTCACGCAGGCCAAGGTGCGCCGTGAGCGCATGGGCCACATCGAACTGGCCAGCCCGACCGCCCACATCTGGTTCCTCAAGTCGCTGCCCTCGCGCATCGGCCTGATGCTGGACATGACGCTGCGCGAGATTGAGCGCGTGCTCTATTTCGAAGCCTTCGTCGTTACCGACCCCGGCATGACGGAACTGACCCGCGGCCAGTTACTCTCGGACGAGGCGTATCTGGAGGCCATTGAGGCCCATGGCGACGATTTCCGCGCCCTCATGGGTGCCGAAGCCGTCCATGAGTTGTTGAAGACGATGGATCTGCCCGAAGAAGTGGTTCGCGTCCGCGAGGACATGACCGCGACCTCGTCGGAGACCAAACTCAAGCGCCTCGCCAAGCGACTGAAACTCATCGAGTCCTTCATGGATTCGGGCAACAAGCCCCAGTGGATGGTGCTCACCGTCCTGCCCGTGCTCCCGCCCGACTTGCGCCCACTCGTTCCGCTGGACGGTGGCCGCTTCGCGACGTCGGACCTGAATGATCTGTACCGTCGCGTCATCAACCGCAACAACCGTCTGCGCCGCCTGCTCGAACTGAGCGCGCCAGACATCATCGTGCGCAATGAAAAGCGCATGCTGCAGGAAGCGGTGGATGCGCTGCTCGACAACGGTCGTCGCGGCCGCGCCATCACGGGTACCAACAAGCGCCCGCTGAAGTCGCTCGCGGACATGATCAAGGGCAAGCAGGGCCGGTTCCGTCAGAACTTGCTCGGCAAGCGCGTCGACTACTCCGGCCGTTCGGTTATCGTGGTGGGTCCGACGCTGCGTTTGCACCAGTGCGGTCTGCCCAAGAAGATGGCGCTCGAACTGTTCAAGCCGTTCATCTTCTCGAAGCTCCAGATCCGTGGCGAGGCCAGCACCATCAAGGCTGCCAAGCGCATGGTCGAGCGCGAAGGTCCGGAAGTGTGGGACATCCTCGAGGAAGTCATCCGCGAACATCCCGTGCTCCTGAACCGCGCGCCCACGCTCCACCGCTTGGGCATCCAGGCGTTCGAGCCGGTGCTCATCGAGGGTAAGGCCATCCAGTTGCACCCGCTGGTCTGCACCGCCTTCAACGCCGACTTCGACGGCGACCAGATGGCCGTGCACGTCCCGCTGTCGCTCGAAGCGCAGTTGGAAGCCCGCGCGCTCATGCTGGCCACCAACAACGTGCTGTCGCCCGCCAATGGCGAGCCGATCATCGTGCCGTCGCAGGACGTCGTGCTCGGCCTTTATTACATGACTCGCGAGAAGGCCGGTGCCACCGGTGAAGGCATGGCCTTCGCTGACACCAACGAAGCGCGCCGTGCCTACGAGACCCGCGAAGCGGAACTCGGCGCCAAGGTCAAGGTGCGTATCACCGAGTGGACGCGCGACGACGAAGGCCGGGAAGTTTCGGCACGTCGCGTCGTGCAGACCACGGTCGGTCGGGCCCTGCTGTCGGAGATCCTGCCGCGTGGCATGTCCTTCGACCTCGTCAATCGCGACATGACGAAGAAGATGATTTCCGCCACGTTGAACGAGTGCTATCGCTCGCTCGGCCTGAAGGAGAGCGTGGTTTTCGCCGACCAGCTTATGTACACGGGTTTTGCTTACGCCACCCGTGCCGGCATCTCGATCGGCATCGACGACATGCGCGTGCCGGAAGAGAAGGCCGCCATCCTGGAACGCGCCGAGAAGGAAGTGAAGGAGATCCAGGGGCAATACGCTTCCGGTCTCGTCACGAACGGCGAGCGCTACAACAAGGTGGTGGACATCTGGTCGCGTACTAACGACCAAGTGGCCCGCGCGATGATGGACAAGCTCGGCACTGAGAATGCGACGGACCTGCAGGGTCGTCCGGTGAAGCAAAAGTCCTTCAACAGCATCTTCATGATGGCCGACTCCGGTGCCCGTGGTTCCGCCGCCCAGATCCGCCAGTTGGCGGGTATGCGCGGCCTGATGGCCAAGCCCGACGGCTCCATCATCGAGACGCCCATCACTGCGAATTTCCGTGAAGGCCTGAACGTTCTCCAGTACTTCATCTCGACGCACGGCGCCCGTAAGGGTCTTGCCGACACCGCGCTCAAGACCGCGAACTCCGGTTACCTTACCCGCCGCCTCGTCGACGTGGCACAGGACCTGGTGGTCACCGAGCCGGATTGCGGCACGACGGAAGGCCTGCGCATGGCCCCCATCGTCGAAGGTGGCGATGTCGTCGAAGGCCTCGGTGAGCGTGTCCTTGGTCGTACTACCTCCAGCGATGTGCTTCGTCCGGGTTCGGACGAGGTGCTGGTGGAGGCCGGCCAGCTGCTCGACGAGAAGCTCGTGCGTATGGTCGAGCAGGCTGGCGTCGACGAGATCATGGTTCGTTCGCCCATCAGCTGCCGCACCCGCTACGGTGTCTGCGCGCAGTGCTATGGCCGCGACCTGGCTCGTGGCCGTCGTATCAACATCGGTGAAGCGGTCGGCGTTATCGCTGCGCAGTCCATCGGTGAGCCCGGCACGCAGCTGACGATGCGTACCTTCCATATCGGTGGTGCCGCCTCGCGTGCGGCGGCTGCCAGCAACGTGGAAGTCAAGAACAAGGGCGCTATCCGTTTCCACAACTTCAAGGGCGTACGCCACGAGAAGGGGCACCTGGTGTCGGTGTCGCGCAGTGGTGAACTAGGCGTTCAGGACGAGTTCGGCCGTGAGCGCGAGCGTTACAAGATCCCCTACGGCGCCATCGTGACGGTGAACGAAGGCGATATGGTGACTGCCGGTGCGCGCGTGGCCGAGTGGGACCCGCATACCCACCCGGTGGTCACGGAAGTGGCTGGCTTTATCCGCTTCCAGGATTTCGTCGACAACGTCACCGTGCAGAAGCAGACGGACGACGTGACGGGCCTGTCGAGCACGGTCGTGCTAGACGCCAAGCAGCGCGGTCTCGGCGGCAAGGACCTCCGTCCGGTGGTCCGCTTGGTCAACGCCAAGGGCAAGGAACACACCTTCGCGAACACTGAAATCCCCGCTGTTTACTCTTTGCCGGCCGGCGCACTCGTGTCCCTTGAGGACGGTGCACAGGTGTCGGTGGGTGACGTCATCGCGCGTATCCCGCAGGAATCCTCGAAGACCCGCGACATCACCGGTGGTCTGCCGCGCGTTGCCGACCTCTTCGAAGCTCGCAAGCCGAAGGACCCCGCCATTCTCGCGGAGCGTTCGGGTACGGTCAGCTTCGGCAAGGAAACGAAGGGCAAGCGTCGCCTTATCATCACTGCCGAAAATGGTGATAAGTACGAGGAGCTCATCCCGAAGTGGCGCCATCTGAACGTCTTCGAAGGCGAGCAGGTTGGTAGCGGTGAAGTCATCGCTGACGGCGAGCCCAGCCCGCACGACATCCTGCGCCTGCAGGGTGCCGAGGCGCTGGCAAACTACCTCGTCCGGGAAATCCAGGACGTCTACCGTTTGCAGGGTGTGCGCATCAACGACAAGCACATCGAGGTCATCATCCGCCAGATGCTGCGGAAGGTGGAGGTGCAGGATGGTGGTGACACCACCCTGCTGCGTGGCGAGCAGATGGACCGTGCCCGCGTGCTCGAGATCAACGACCGTTTGGGCGACCCGGACAAAATTCCGGCGAAGTTCGAGCAGCAGCTGCTTGGCATCACCAAGGCGTCGTTGGCTACCGAGTCCTTCATTTCGGCCGCATCCTTCCAAGAGACCACCCGCGTCCTCACTGAGGCAGCGGTTCGCGGCCTCAAGGACGACCTGCGTGGTCTCAAGGAAAACGTCATTGTCGGCCGCCTTATCCCGGCCGGTACGGGCTTCGCCTACCACGCCAGCCGTCGGAAGGTGTCGGACGACACCGCTCGTCGCGGCTTCAGCGATGGGGTGTTCGCACCTGAAGCTGACGAGGCGACCGCAGAAGCGGGAGAGGCGGCGGAGTAATCCGCCGCACCTCACCGCGGGGTCCGGTTCCAGTCGATCGCTTCGAGTTTTGCTCGATGCGGGTTGACATAGGGGCGGGACCTTTCTAAACTTCGCGGTTCTCGCTAGCTGAAAGGCTGGACGGGATCGCTTATCCCGCTGAGGTCCCCGGTTTATCCGGGTGGCCCAGCCCACCAGGACGCTTCCGGTTACCCCGGGGCGCCCGAAGACCGGACGAAACAGGACGATGGCCACTACCAACCAGCTCATCCGCGACGGGCGCAACGACCCGGCGTTCAAGTCTAAGGTTCCTGCGCTCGGGGCTTGCCCGCAGCGTCGTGGCGTGTGCACCCGCGTGTATACCACCACCCCGAAGAAGCCCAACTCGGCACTCCGCAAGGTGTGCCGCGTCCGCCTCACCAACGGCTTCGAAGTGACGAGCTACATCGGTGGTGAAGGCCACAATCTGCAGGAGCACTCGGTGGTGCTCATCCGTGGCGGCCGCGTGAAGGACCTCCCGGGTGTCCGTTACCATACGGTCCGTGGCACGCTGGACTGCGCGGGCGTCAACGACCGCCGCCAGAGCCGCTCGAAGTACGGCGCCAAGCGTCCGAAGAACAAGTAAAGGTTTTCCGATATGTCCCGCCGCTCGCAAGCACCCGTCCGTACCATTCTGCCCGACCCGAAGTTCGGCAGCGACCTCCTCGCCAAGTTCATGAACATGGTCATGGAGCGTGGCAAGAAGTCCACCGCCGAGAAGATCGTTTACGGCGCCATCGAGCGTATCGCTGAGCGGACCAACCGCCCGGCGGACCAAGCCGTGGCCCTGCTGCAGCAGGCGCTGGACAACGTGAAGCCGGCCGTGGAAGTGAAGTCCCGCCGCGTCGGTGGTGCTACGTACCAAGTACCCGTCGAAGTGCGCACTAACCGTCGTCAAACCCTCGCCATGCGCTGGGTCATCGAAGCGGCGCGTGGTCGTTCGGAAAAGTCCATGGCACAGCGCCTGGCTCATGAGCTGCTCGAAGCTGCGGAAAACCGCGGTTCGGCGGTGCGCAAGCGTGAAGACACGCACCGCATGGCGGATGCCAACAAGGCTTTCGCGCACTACCGCTGGTAGTTGTTTTTTGGTGGTCGGCGTCCCCTGGGCGCCGGCTGAAACGCTCTTTATCTCCTGAGGTTCCCCGTGGCCCGCACGACGCCGATCGAGCGCTACCGAAATATCGGTATCTCAGCGCACATCGATGCCGGAAAGACCACGACCACCGAGCGTGTCCTGTTTTATACGGGCGTTTCGCACAAAATCGGTGAAGTCCACGACGGCGCTGCTGTCATGGACTACATGGAGCAGGAGCAAGAGCGCGGTATCACCATTACCGCCGCGGCCACCACCGCGTTCTGGAAGGGCATGGATGGCTCCTTCCCCGAACATCGCATCAATATCATCGACACCCCGGGCCACGTCGACTTCACCATTGAAGTCGAGCGTAGCCTCCGCGTGCTCGACTCCGCCGTGGCCGTGTACTGCGCGGTTTCCGGCGTCCAACCGCAGTCCGAAACGGTCTGGCGGCAAATGAACAAGTACGGCGTGCCGCGCGTCGCGTTCGTCAACAAGATGGATCGTGCTGGCGCCAATTTTCTCCGCTGCGTCGAGCAAATTCGTACCCGCCTGAAGGGCAACCCTATTCCCCTGCAGTTGCCCATCGGCGCCGAAGAAACCTTCCGCGGCGTGGTGGACTTGGTCCGCATGAAGCAGATCTGGTGGGACGACGCCACCCAGGGCATGCGCTTCGAGTACCGCGAAATCCCTGAGGAAATGCGGGCCGAGTGCGCCGAGTGGCGCGCCCGCCTCGTTGAGGCAGCGGCCGAGGGTAACGAGGCCTTGCTCGACAAGTATCTCGCCGCAGGGGACCTATCGGACGACGAAATTAAGGCTGGCTTGCGCGAGCGCGCTATCCGCAACGAAATCTGTCTAGTTACCTGTGGTTCCGCGTTCAAGAACAAGGGCGTGCAGGCCGTGCTAGACGCGGTTGTGGAATATATGCCCTCGCCAGTCGAGGTGCCCGATGTGAAGGGGCTCGATGAGGTCGGTGGCACGCTCACGCGCAAGGCCCTGGACGATGCGCCTTTCGCTGCACTGGCCTTCAAGATTCTCAACGACCCGTTCGTCGGCAGCCT
This sequence comes from uncultured Pseudomonadota bacterium, assembly GCA_903858165.1. Classification (GTDB taxonomy): domain Bacteria; phylum Pseudomonadota; class Gammaproteobacteria; order Steroidobacterales; family Steroidobacteraceae; genus CAIOHZ01. The sequence goes on along the minus strand of CAIOHZ010000112.1, from coordinate 1,346 downwards.
CACCTTCTTCCGGGTTTACTCTGGCACCCTGAATTCGGGGGACCAAGTATACGTGTCCAACAAGGGCCGCACCGAGCGCATCGGGCGGCTGCTGCAGATGCACGCCAGCGAGCGTACCGAAATCAAGGAAGTGCGCGCCGGCGACATCGCCGCGGCAGTCGGCCTGAAGGACGTGACTACCGGCGAGACGCTGTGTTCGCCCGAGAAGCCCATCCTGCTTGAGAAGATGGAGTTCCCGGAGCCCGTCATTTCGGTGGCCGTGGAACCCAAGACCAAGGTCGACCAAGAAAAAATGGGCGTTGCCTTGCAGCGCCTCGCGAAGGAAGACCCTTCGTTCCGCGTGCACACCGACGCCGAATCGGGCCAGACGATCATCTCCGGCATGGGTGAGTTGCACCTCGACATCATCGTCGACCGCATGAAGCGCGAATTCAAGGTAGAGGCGAACGTCGGCAAGCCGCAGGTTGCTTACCGCGAAACGTTACGCGGTACTGTCGAGCAGGAAGGCAAATTTGTCCGTCAGTCGGGTGGACGCGGTCAATACGGCCACGTCTGGCTGCGCCTCGAGCCGCGCGAACCCGGCACCGGCTATCAATTTGTGAATGGCATCATCGGTGGCGCCGTCCCCAAGGAATACATTCCTTCGGTCGACAAGGGTCTTCAGGAATCGATGCAGTCGGGCATTTTGGCTGGCTACCCGGTGGTCGATGTGAAGGTCACCTTGTTCGATGGCTCCTACCATGATGTGGACTCGAACGAGATGGCCTTCAAGATTGCCGCCAGCATTGGCTTCAAGGAAGCGTTCCGCAGCCCAGAGGCGCGTGCCGTACTGCTTGAGCCCATCATGAAAGTCGAGGTCGTCACGCCCGAGGATTACTACGGCGACGTCATCGGTGACCTTAACCGCCGCCGTGGCCAGATCATGGGCATGGACGACGGCATCATGGGGAAAGTGGTTGAAGCGGAAGTTCCCTTGGCCGAAATGTTCGGCTATGCCACGTCCGTTCGGTCCATGAGTCAGGGAAGGGCCACTTACACCATGGAATTCGCCAAGTATCAGGAAGTGCCCGCGAATGTTTCGCAGGTGTTGCTGCAGCGCAATTCCTGACGCAATGCCCGCTAAGCCAGTTTCAGTCAAATCAGTTTCATTCAGTTCTAGATAAACCCGTAACCATCCATCCAACTCCCAATCGAGGAAACCGCAATGTCCAAGGAAAAATTCAACCGCAGCAAGCCGCACGTAAACGTCGGCACGATTGGTCACGTTGACCACGGCAAGACGACGCTGACGGCGGCGCTGACGAAGGTGATGGCCGAGCTGAACGGCGGCGAGTTCCGCGCGTACG
>CAIOHZ010000111.1 GCA_903858165.1 uncultured Pseudomonadota bacterium | reverse complement strand
AGTGACAAACAACGTGTTCTTCGGCACCACTGGTGAGCGGTAACGGAACTCGCTGGCGATATCCACCCAGCAGGGAATGCGGCAAATTTGTTCAATAAAATAGCGCGCCACGCTGCCGGCGTGGAAGCTGGTACCGCAGGCGACAATCTGCACGGCTTCTGCGCGCTTCAGCACTTCTTCAGCGGCGGGGCCAAAGGCCGCCGCGAGCAAGCGGCCACCAGCCACACGCTCTTCAAGCGTTTGCGCTACGGCGCGGGGCTGCTCGTGAATTTCCTTGAGCATGTAGTGCGGGTAGTCACCGCGCTCCACAGCGTCCGCCGAAAGCTCGCTTTCACGCTGGGGGCGTACGGCGGTTTGGCCATTCGCATCCAGAATCTTCAAGGCCTGACGCGACACCAAAGCGACATCGCCTTCTTCCAAAAACACGAACTGGCGCGTTACCGGCAAAAGCGCAGCCACGTCGGAGGCCACATAGTGTTCGCCGGCGTTCTCGCCAACCCCAATACCCAGCACCACCGGGCAGCCAGCACGTGCCACCACCAGCTGCTCGGGCATGGCTTCACTGAGCACGGCTAGCGCATAGGCGCCATGCAGTTCGCGCACGGTGGCCTGCACGGCTTCGAACAGCACAGGCTGCGTTTGCAGGTGGAAGTGGATGCGATGGGCAATCACTTCGGTATCGGTTTCCGAAGTGAACACGTAGCCCAAGGCCTTCAGTTCGGCGCGCAGCTGTTCGTGGTTTTCAATGATGCCGTTGTGCACGATGGCGATGCCATCGCGTGAGATGTGCGGGTGCGCGTTGCGTTCACTCGGCACGCCGTGTGTAGCCCAACGGGTATGCGCAATGCCGGTATGGCCCGCCGTAGGCATGTCGTCCAGTGCCTGTTCCAGCATGGCCACTTTGCCCACAGCGCGCAGGCGTGCCACCTTGCCCTGCTGTAGCACAGCGAGACCGGCCGAGTCATAGCCGCGGTACTCCAGGCGCCGCAGGCCTTCAATGAGGATGGGGACGATATCGCGCCCGGCTACTGCTCCAACGATTCCACACATCTTGCTAGCTCCTCAATCCTTCGACGCTGAATCGGCACTGGCCGCGCCACCCACGTCTTCGCTGTTAACCACGGGTATTTCGACCCGGCTGCGAGCAATCCTTGCCGCTTTCTGCTCTGCATTCGCCTTGGTCGGACGGCTCCACGTCGGGAGCGTCACGGTACGGGCGCGCTCCACCGTCAGTGCAGCAGCCGGTACGGGCTTCGACAGCGCACTGCCTGCGCCCGTCGTGGCATTCGCGCCCACCTCGATAGGCGCCACCAGCATGGTGCCGCTACCGATAAAGGCACCATCGCCAATAAGGGTGGGCCACTTGTTCTGGCCATCGTAGTTGCAAGTGATGGTGCCGGCGCCAACGTTCACCTTCGCACCCAACACGGCATCGCCGAGGTAAGTGAGGTGATTGGCCTTGCTGCCTGCACCCAAGATGGTGTTCTTCAGTTCGACAAAGTTGCCGATATGGGCATCGCCATGCGTCACGGTGCCAGGGCGCAAACGCGCGAACGGGCCCAGCACATTGCGCTCGCCCACCATGGCCTCGTGAATAACGGTGTTCGGCTGAATTTCCGTATCGGCGCCGATGGTGCAGTCGCGAAGGACGCAGTTTGGGCCCACCTTCACGCGGTCGCCCAACACCACACGGCCTTCCAGCACCACGTTCACGTCCAACTGCACATCGCGGCCATGTTCCACCGTGCCGCGTACATCCAAGCGCGCCGGGTCGATGACGGTAACGCCGCCGACCATGAGTTCATGCGCCCGCTGCCGGCGATAGTGGCCTTCCAGCTCGGCCAACTGCACCTTGTCGTTCACACCCAGCACTTCCGCTTCGGTGGGCGACACGACGGCACTTACCTTGCGGCCATCTTTCACGCCTAGCGCGATGATGTCCGTCAGGTAGTACTCGCCTTGGGCGTTGTCATTTTTCAGGCCTGACAGCCAGCGACGCAGGTCGCCGGCCATGGCCACGAGCAGGCCGGTGTTGCCTTCGCGCACCTCGCGTTCTTTCCGCGTCGCGTCCTTTTGTTCCACGATGCGGTAAACACTGCCGGCGTTGTCGCGCAGTACGCGGCCATAGCCTTCGGGGTTGGCCAGCAGCACCGACAGCAGCGCCAGCTTGCCCTCGCCACCTGCGGCCAGCAGGGCGTTCAGGGTGACGGTACGAATGAGCGGCACGTCACCATAGAGCACCAGCACGCGATGGTCGTCGGGAATGTTCGGCAGGCCCTGCATGACGGCATGGCCAGTGCCCAGCTGTTCCGCCTGCAGCGCCCACTGCACGGGCTCGTCCTTCAGTACGGCCTGGACGCGGTCTCCGCCGTGGCCGTAGACCACATGGATACCCACGGGCCCCAGTTCGCGGGCGCAGTCGATGACGTGCTTCAGCAGGGGCTTGCCAGCCAGCGGCTGTAGCACCTTGGGCAGGTCGCTCTTCATGCGCTTGCCCTGCCCGGCGGCAAGAATGACGACAGAGAGTGGAGCGAGATTGGCTTTGGCTTCGGTCACAGGGCGGCCTTGGAGCGATTTGACAGATTATTCTCGCACGCTTGCAAAGGCGGTAACCGCCGCAGACGGCCCAGAAGGCGCGAAGCCGGTCACAAGAACACCAACAGAAGAGGCCGTTGAGGGACCGAGGCGCCCTAGCCGACTAACGGGTTGCGGGTGCGCAGGCGGGGGAAATAGCTGAAGTCGCGGTCCGCCGTCCACAGCTCCGTGACGCCGTGGGCCATACAGATGGCGGCAATGCGGGCGTCGTGAACGCGGGCCCCTAAGACCAGCGGGGATTCCAGAAGGGTTTCCAGAATGGAGAGATGCGCGAAGCCTTCGCCAATGAAGTCACAGTGCGGCAAGGCGGCAAGCGCCTGAATGGAGGCCAAGGCGGCGGGCATCGGCATGGGTGGCGACACGCGGCGCGGGTTCGTGACACTCGCGACAAACTCGTGAACGCACGGCCAAGGCACCGCGAACCGGCTCGTGGTCTCCACCAGCGCCGTGATGGACGCGGAGGCCTGCGCGTGTTGCGGCAGATTCCTGGTGGCGGCGTAGACCAGAATGTTGGTGTCAATCGCGATCATGGACCATTCCCGTTGGCCGGTCTTCGTAGTCGAACTCGCGGTAGCTGTCGAGGATGGCCTGGTGCAAACCCAGCTTGTCGTAGGGCGGCGCCAGCCCTACGTCCTCGCCGTTCTCGGGTGCCCAACTGGGCAAAACGAACCGGCCCCGGGCGGCGGGCCGGGCGGAGGAGAGCACCTGCCGCAGCCCCTCCTCCACCAACGCACGAAAGGTCGTGCCGGTGTCGTCCGCAAGCTGCCGGGCACTGCGGAACAGTTCGTCGTTGATGTCGATGGTGGTCTTCATATGGGTAGCCATATTATTGAATATGGGTATATGGGTCAATCGATAGCGGGCGCTGCCACGGGCGCGAAACGGTAAGCTCTGCCGTGTCGCCTGCCCCACGGCCTGACACGGCCTGACCCACCGCCGCCCCGTCCGGAGCCCCCGTATGTCCAGTCTTGCCACCTTCATCGCCGGCCT
>CAIOHZ010000110.1 GCA_903858165.1 uncultured Pseudomonadota bacterium | reverse complement strand
TGGCTTAGACACGCTGCGGCTGTGTGTTGGTTACCGTCGCGGTGGCGAAGTCACCGTGGAACCGCCGCTGTTGTCCGACCACTTCGGCGATTGCGAACCGGTTTACGAAGACATGCCGGGCTGGAGCGAGAGCACTGTCGGCGTTACCGACTATGCCAAACTGCCCGGCAATGCCCAGCGCTATCTCGAGCGTATTGAGCAGTTGGTCGGTGCGCCGTTGGACATCGTCAGCACCGGCCCCGACCGTCAGCAGACTATCGTCCGTCGCCATCCATTCAGCTGATTGGAGGGTGTCGTTCGTGACTTCGTCCACCCATCGCCGATTGGACTGGTTGGCTAGTGCGTTTGCTGTCTGCCGGGTCGCCTGCCTGGTCGTCTGCGTGGCCATGCTGTCTGCGCCGGTAGTGGCCGCTCCAGCGGAAGACGCTATCGGGCGCACCAAGGCAGACCCCGCTGTCGGTTTGACGCTCGACGAACTGAAAGCGAACTACGAGATTGTCGAGGATGGTGACTACAAACTCACCATCGGCTGGGATGACAAGCGTTCGCAAGTCGTGTTCGTTTCCTCGGTCGTGGAAACGCTGGGCAAGATGCCTATCCGCGAAGTGTGGTCCATCACAAACCTTTATGTGCCGGGTAATGAAACCGCGGATGTCGCCGTGGCTTTGCTTAAAGACGCCGCCGGCAAGATTCTCGGTGGCTGGCAACTGCGCGATTTCGGTGACCGCTTGGCGCTGGTATACTGCATGCAGTTGCCGGCCAGCCTAGATGCGGAAGGTTTGCGTACGGCCTATCTGCAAACTGCCATCATCGCCGACGAGAAAGAAAAAGAACTAACGAACGGCAAAGACGACTTCTAGCGGCGTTTTGGCTTCCGCTGTTGGCGAGGTTGCAGGTTCTGGTCGTCGCTATCCATTCGGCCCTAGCTACCGAGGGTGCGCCGTAGTTGTTCGCGGTCAAGAGCGCCTTCCCAGCCGGCCACCACTACCGTGGCTACCGCATTGCCGGTGAAGTTCGTCAGCGCGCGGCATTCGCTCATGAAGCGGTCGATGCCAAGGATAAGAGCGAGGCCTGCCACGGGAATATCGGGAACAATCGAAAGCGTTGCGGCAAGCGTAATGAAGCCCGCGCCGGTAACGCCTGCAGCACCCTTTGAACTGATCATCGCCACGGCCAGCAGTAACAGTTGCTGAGACAGGGTCAAGGGTACGTCCATGGCCTGGGCGATGAACAGCGCAGCCAGGGTCATGTAGATATTCGTGCCGTCCAGATTGAACGAATAGCCTGTCGGTACTACCAGCGAAACCACTGATTTGCGGCACCCGGCTTGTTCGAGTTTTGCCATGAGGCTGGGTAGGGCGGCTTCCGAAGAAGAAGTGCCGAGTACCAGCAGGAGTTCCGCCTTCAGGTAACGGAGCAGTCGGAACAGCGAAAAGCCGGAAGCCCGGGCGATGAGGCCCAGCACTACCACTACAAACAGCAACGAAGTTCCGTAGAAGGTGGCGATGAGCACGGCCAAGTTGGCCAGTGCGCCTACGCCGTATTTGCCAATGGTGAAAGCCATCGCGCCGAACGCACCTATTGGCGCCAGTTTCATGAGCATGGCAACCACGCGAAACACCACGTCCATGCTGCTCTCGAGCAAGACCAGCAGTGGTTGGCCACGTTCCCCGGCACGCCCAAGACTGAGGCCGGTGAGTATGGCTACCAGCAGAATCGGCAGTAGTTCGGTACCCGTTAGCGCCCCGACGAGGCTCTCGGGAATAATGCTCAGTAGAAAGGCAACGATGCTGGCGTCGTGCGCTTTCGCTACATAGTCCGCTACCTTGCCAGTGTCGAGGCTGGCGGCCGATACATGCAGGCCATCGCCCGGGCGCACGACGTTGGCCACCACTAGGCCCACCACGAGCGCCAGCGTGGATACCACGAAAAAATACCCCAATGTCTTTGCGGCGAGACGACCGACGAGCCCGTGTTCGCGAGCGTTCGCTATACCAGTAGTCAGTGACAGGAACACCACGGGACCGATGATCATGCGCACCAGCTTGATGAAGGCATCTCCTAGGGGCTTCAGAGCTTCGCCGAAGGCCGGAAAAAAATGGCCCACGACTATGCCCAGCGCGATGGCGACTAGTACTTGCAGATAGAGGTGTGGCGCGGGAGGGTGGCTGGTGCTGGCGTTTGTCATGGGGCAAGTCCGTATCTGGAAATGGGTCGGGTTGGCGCGGTTGACCGGCGCTCCGGTGGGCGTTAACGCCCTACCATTCCCGTCTGCAGGGCACCGGCCTCGGCAGACACATCCAGCCACAGGCCGTCTTCTGCGGCACGCCAATGTTTTGGCCGCACTGCGTCGACGTCTCGGAAGAACGCACGCCGCACCAACGGGTTTGAGCTCGGTGGCGTGAAGTGCGTGAAGACCAGTTCGCGCACGCCGGCGGTGTTGGCGAGGGCGGCTGCTTCGGCCGGCGAGGTGTGGTAGTCGTTAGTGTCGCCGAGCAGCAGCGCTACCTGTCGGTTACCGCTTTCCTTTGCAACGGCAGCCAAGGTGCTAACCAACGCCTTGGACTGCGCTTCGTGTACCAGCACATCCGCGCCGCGAGCCGCGTTCGTTATCAAGGATGTGCTGCGCGTATCACCACTGACCACCACGCTGCGTCCACGGTAGTCGAAGCGGTAACCGTAAGCGGGCTTTACTACGCCGTGGTCCACCTTGAAGGCGGTGATGCGCAGGCCATCTTGGTCATACATGACCGCCGAGTCCGTGCCGGACAAGGGACCTGCGGCACCGACGGTAATGGCTCGGCTCGCGAGAGTGCTCGCTGACAACGGCAACAAACCGCGGTCACGTGCGTGGTGCGCGTGTCGAACCGCTTCGTCCTGAGCGTAAGCGAGGTTGAAGCCGGCTACTACCTGCTCGACACCCGGCGGACCATAGACCGTGAGCGGTGCTTGGCGGCCTTGCAACCAGGACTGCAGGTTCAGTTCCCCGAGTTCACCGATGTGGTCGGAGTGGAAGTGCGTGAGTAGCACGCCATCTAGTTGGGCCAGCGGTAGGCGCCATAGGAGCAGGTTTTCGGTGGACTCGGGCCCCGTGTCCACCATGAAGAAACGCCCACCCGCGAAGACGGCGAGGCAACTCTTGGCGACATGACGGTCCGGCAGGGGTGAGCCCGTGCCGCAGAAGATCAAACGAATGGCTGTCGTCGACGGCGGCGGCGGCAATGGCGCGCGCAACTGTCTAGCGGCTACGCGGCGCAGCACGGCGTCCTGTGCGCTTGGCGAAAACCAGAAGCTGGCTGAAGCGGCGATTACCATGGCCGCTGTGCCGGCACCTATCCACTGCCAAGTTCGCATCGCGCTTCCTCGTACCCTTTAATGCTTGCAGGGTGCGAGTAAGTTCGAATCAGGTCAAGCGGTGGGGCCCCGGTGCGAAGCGTTTTAAGGACTACAGATTTGCTGAATTGACTTGGCCGGCTGAAGCCGACTACCTTCCCGCCGACTGACGGGAGGAATGGTGCCCAGGAAGGGACTCGAACCCCCACGGTGTTACCCGCTAGTACCTGAAACTAGTGCGTCTACCAATTCCGCCACCTGGGCAAGGTGCCAGTGCAGCCATTGCCGCAACGAGACGCGGAAAGGTACTGGCTTATACCTGCCTTGTCAATGAGCCAACCGTCCCCATCTAACCCGGTGACGGTCAGTGCGCGGTATGCTGTTGGCTGTCTTCTACTCTCCGGCCTATCTCAGGCCCCTGCCGAACCTGGTTCGGCAACCCCGAAGGATTATCCATGCCCGACCAACGTCGGAAACGAAAAGAAACCGCCACTGCCCACTGGCAGCAGGCGGACTCACGGCAATCGGCTGAAGCCGTCAAATACGCCAACCCCATTCCCAGCCGCGAGTTCCTGCTAGAGACATTGCGGGAGGCGGCAGTGCCGTTGACAGCCGAGGCCATTGCCGAGGCTCTCTCGCTTCAGAAGGAGCCGGCGCGTTCGGCGCTCGACAAGCGGCTTGGCGCCATGGTGCGCGACGGCCAACTCATCACCAACCGTAACCGAGAATTCCTGCTCGTGTCGCGTACCGCTTTGGTGGTCGGGCGCGTCATGGGGCATCGCGACGGCTTCGGCTTTCTGGTGCCGGACGACGGTACGCCTGACGTATTCCTCTCGCCGCGCCAGATGCGCGAGGTGATGGACCGCGATCGTATCGCCGTGCGCCTCACGGGGATCGATTCGCGTGGCCGGCCGGAAGGCAGTGTCGTGGAAGTACTGGAGCGCAATACGCGCCAAGTCGCCGGGCGCTTTGCGGTTGAAGGCGGGGTGGGGTTCATTACCCCCAGCAACCGCCGTCTTTCTCACCGTGTGGTAGTGCCGCCGCCGGGTAAGGGCGAGGCGCCATGGCCGAAGTCAGGGTCGTTGGTGGTGGCGGAACTGATTCAACCGCCGTCGCGCCATGCGGACCCGGTGGGACGTATCGCTCGCAGCATCGACCAAGAGCATTTGGCGGACATGGCTGTGGAGACCGCGATTGTCTCCCATCAGTTGCCGTCTGAATTCTCTGCCGCTGTGGTACGCGAGGCGCGCCGCTTCGGCAAGACTGTGGACTTGGCCACTGCTGGTGCGCGGCTCGATGTGCGTGACTTGCCGCTGGTCACCATCGACGGCGAGGACTCCCGCGACTTCGATGACGCCGTCTATTGTTCACCCGTGCGTGGCGGTGGCTGGCGTCTGTTGGTCGCTATCGCGGACGTTTCGCACTACGTGCGTCCCGGTACTGCTTTGGATGATGAGGCGCGCGAGCGTGCCACATCGGTGTATTTCCCTCACCGCGTTCTGCCGATGCTACCCGAGCACTTGTCCAACCAGCTTTGCTCGCTCATGCCCGAAGTGGAACGCTTGTGTCTGGTGTGCGATATGCGCATCGGCGTGGATGGCAAGGTGTCCCGTGCGCGCTTTGCCAGTGCGGTCATGCGTTCGCATGCGCGCCTCACGTATACCCGTGTCGCCGGCATTCTGGTGGACCGCAACGGCGAGGCGGCGCAAGGCTTGTCGCCCGCGGTTCTCGGTTCGCTAGATGCACTGCATCAGGTATATTTTGCTTTACGGCAGCGCCGTGAACAGCGCGGGGCGTTGGATTTTGAATCCGCGGAAGTGCGGGTGGTGGTGGATGCGGAAGGCGAGGTGGCAGACCTCAAGGCCTATCCGCGTAACGACGCGCATCGCCTCATCGAGGAGTGCATGGTCGCCGCCAATGTTGAGGCAGCGCGCTTCCTTCACAAGCAGAAGATGCCGGCGCTATTTCGCGTACATGCGCCGCCTGATGAAGAGCGCATCGATGAACTCAAGCGCTTCCTCGCTACACGCGGTGTGTTTTTTCCGCAGGTAGCAGAGGTAACACCGACTGTATTGCAGGAGACTTTGCAGCAGGTTCATGGGAGGCCCGATTCCGCCATGCTCGAGAGCATGGTCATTCGCTCCTTGTCGCAGGCGGTCTACCAGCCCGAGAACATCGGCCATTTCGGTTTGGCTTTGGCCGAATATGCGCATTTCACCTCGCCTATTCGCCGTTACCCGGACTTGCTCGTGCATCGCGCTATCCGGCACGTGTTGGAGCAGGGTACGCATGACAACTTCATGCATTCGGCTGCCGCCATGGTGTTGTTCGGTCAGGAATGTTCCCTACGCGAACGACGTGCGGATGAGGCATCGCGCGAGGTCACTGCCTTCTTGAAGTGCGAGTACGTGCGGCACCGCCTCGGTGAAGAGTTCGACGGTATCGTCACAGGCGTCACGGAATTCGGCTTGTTCGTGCAGTTGCAGCCCATTCAAGTCGATGGCTTGGTGCATATCTCCTCGCTCGGGCAGGACTACTTCACTTATGAAGCGGATCGCAAGTGCCTCACCGGCGAACGCACGCGTGCGCGCTTTACCTTGGGCGACCGTTTACGGGTGCGTGTGACGCGCGTGGAGAGCAGCGAACGCAAGGTCGACCTTGAACTGCTGCGAGTTGAGCCCGGCGCGTTTCATCCGCGTCGTCCGGGTGGTGGGCACGTGGCAGGTCCCTTCCGCGGTGCCGACAAAGTGCCTGGTGCCGTGCAGCCTGCCCGTGGCGGTGGTCGCGGCAAAGGTGCGGGTAAAGGTGCCGGCAAGGTTGCTGGCAAGACTCCCGGCAAGGTCAAGAGTAAGCACGCCAGTGGCGGCAAGGCCCCGGTCAGCAGCGCGCCAGGCAAGCCACCGCTTCCCGCGAAGGTGGCGCGGCGGGGCAAAGCGCCGGCGCGTCGGCCAAAATAGCGTATGGCACAAGAAGAACGCATTTTCGGGCTGCATTCGGTCCGCGCCCTGCTGGAGCGCCGTCCAGAGGCGGTCATCGGCCTGACGGTTCAGGCGGGCCGGCAGGACAAACGGGTACAGGAAATCCTGGACTTGGCGCGCCCGCATGGCATTCCCGTGCAGGCGCGCGCGGCGGCCGATTTGGACGCCGCTGCCGAAGGTGGCGTCCACCAAGGGGTGGTGGCGCGCGTGCGTCCTGCCCCCATGCTCGACGAAGGCGGGTTGCTGGACCTCATCGAGGGGCTCGGTCGCCCGGCATTCTTGCTGGTGCTAGACGGCGTCACGGACCCGCACAATCTGGGCGCCTGCCTGCGCACTGCGGACGCCGCCGGCATCGACTGCGTTATTGCGCCGCGTGACCGCGCGGCCGGGTTGACCCCGACGGCCCGCAAAGTGGCGGCGGGCGCTGCCGAGACGGTGCCCTTCGCCCAGGTGACCAATCTGGTGCGTTGTCTAGAAAGCCTGAAGGAGGCGGGGGTGTGGGTCGTGGGCACGTCGGGGGAGGCCACGGACGAGCTTTATGCCGTCGATCTGACTGGGCCCCTAGCCGTGGTGATGGGGGCGGAGGGTGATGGGATGCGCCGGCTCACCCGCGAAACCTGCGACCGCCTGATTAAGCTGCCCATGGCCGGTGCCGTGGAGAGCCTCAACGTGTCCGTGGCTACCGGGGTGGTTCTGTACGAGGCGGTTCGACAGCGCCGTTAGCTCCCGCCCGGCTTTTGGAGGAGCGGGCTTGCTCGCGACCGTCCATAGCAAGCGCCCTCCTACTGGGGGGTAGCCCCAACTCCTTGATATGCGTATACTTGGCGGCTCGCTGTCCGGGTTGTCCGGCCAGCGGCCCTGCCACACTTGTCGGCGCGCCTTCCTCGGGCGGTCGTCTGCAAGGTGGCTGTTACCCAGAGGGAATGACATGAGGCATTACGAAATCGTCGTGCTGGTCCACCCGGACCAGAGCGAGCAAGTGCCCGCCATGGTGGAGCGCTATCAGGCGCTCATCACCGCCGGCGGTGGACAGGTCCATCGCTTCGAAGACTGGGGCCGCCGTCAGTTGGCCTACCCCATCGCGAAGGTGCACAAGGCCCACTACGTCCTGCTCAACATCGAAGTCGACCAGAAGACGCTGGCCGAACTGAGCGGTGCTTTCCGCTTCAGTGACGCGGTGCTGCGCCATCTGTGCATCAAGATGGACAAGGCAGTCACTGAACCCTCCCCCATGGTCCGCCCGCCTGAAGAGCGGGACAACCGCGACGACGATCGCGGCATGGACTTCGGCTGACCTCAAGGGAGAACACACATGTCTCGCTATTTCCGACGCAAGAAGTTCTGCCGTTTCACGGCGGACGAAGTGGAACAGATCGACTACAAGGATCTGGTTACACTCAAGAATTACATCACCGAAACTGGCAAGATCGTGCCGAGCCGCATCACCGGCACGCGCTCGTTCTACCAGCGTCAGTTGTCGGAGGCCGTGAAGCGCTCCCGCTACCTGGCACTGCTGCCGTACACGGACCAGCATTGACCGACCGACGGCCGTGATCGCCTCGTTTGCCGGTTGGCTGCTGCGTTCGCCAGGCCGTGCGGCTTTGGCGGCTGCGGTCGCGGGGTTGCTGGTCTGGCCGACCGGCATCATGTTCACTGCGTGGGCGCCAGGGGCCGTATTGGCCTGTCTGGTGTTCGCCGGCAAGCAGTCCCCCAAGTGGGTGCCTGCTTCCCTCATCGCCGCGGGCATCCCGTTGGCATGGGGTTTAGGGCAGGGTGTCGGCACGGTCATTGGTGCCGGTCTGGCCGCAGCGCTGCTGCTGCCGACGGTGGGCTTGGCGGCTTGGCTACGCCGGACCAACTCGCTTAGCTACACCCTGCAAATGGCAACGGTGGTGGCCATCGCGGGGACCCTCGGGGCCAACGTGCTCGTGGACGACTCCAAGTCGTTCTGGCAGCCGTTCCTGGTGGGTGTCGAGCAGATGATGCAGCAGATGGCCGGCGCCGGGGGTGACCCTGAACTTGTGGCGGCCTCTCATCAGTTGGCCGAGGCCTATGGGCGTATCGCCTGGGGGCTGGCGGCTTGGTTGTTGATGCTCCATGCACTCCTCGGGGTGTTTGTGGGGCTCTTCTGGTTCGGGCGCTCGCGCGGTACGCACGAACTGGGCCCACGTTTTCGTGCCTTGAAGGCCGGACGCGTGCTGGCGGTGTTCATGGTGGTTGCCTGGTTGCTGGCCCGGTTTGGGGTAGCGCACGAGGCGGACGATGTGGTGTCGTTACTGCTGGGGGTGTTCCTCCTGCAGGGGCTGGCGCTGGCGCACTCGGCTCGGCTGCATTTTGGCTTGGGTACGTGGTCGTTGGTGTTGTTTTATGTGCTGTTGTTCCTGCCGCCCTTCGCGGCTTTGGTCATGCCGGCCATCGTGGTGTCGGGTTGGCTGGACAACTGGCTCGATTTGCGTGGTCGCTGGGCCAATAAGCCGGCGGCTTAGGTCGAAAGTTCTTTTCCTGTAACGTTTTTCCTGTCCCCGCGAGGGTAAGAAGATGGAAGTCATCCTGCTGCAGAAGGTCGCGAACCTCGGTTCTATCGGCGACCGCGTGAAAGTGAAGTCGGGCTACGGCCGCAACTTCCTCCTGCCCTCGGGCAAGGCGACCGTGGCCACCTCGGCCAACATCGCCAAGTTCGAAGTCATCCGTGCCGACCTCGAAAAGAAGGCTGGTGCGGAACTGACTTCCGCTACCGCCCGCGCCGAGAGCCTCAAGGAGTTCCGCTTGGAGCTCAAGGCCAAGGCTGGCAATGAAGGCAAACTGTTCGGCTCCGTGGGTACGGCGGACATTGCCGACGCCCTGTCGGCCGCCGGGCATGCGGTGGAGCGTGCGGAAGTGCGCTTGCCGGAAGGCCCCATCCGCATGGTCGGCGAGCACGCCGTCACGGTGCACTTGCACGCCGATGTGGATGTGCAGATCACCGTCGTCATTGCCGCGGAAGACTGATACCCAGTCCACGCGGGTCGGCACTCCGGGCGGCCCGCAGTACAGGCGGGCAGTCCGGTAGACTGAACCGGACGGCGCGCAGCAAGCTGGCGCCGAAAAGGGAAAGTCATGGACCAGAAAATGCGTCGCGGTAGCCGCCGCCGGGGAGACCGCTTCCCGGAGGGCGAGTTGATGCGCCTTCCTCCGCACTCGGTAGAGGCTGAACAAGCCGTATTGGGGGCGCTGCTGCTGGATGCGCAGGCGTGGGATGCCGTCGCCGACGTTGTCACCTCCGAAGATTTTTACCGCCGTGACCATCAGGTCATCTTTGCCGGTATTGCCGGTGTGGTGGAAACCCGCGGGCCTTGTGACGCCGTCACCGTCGCCGAATTTCTTGAGCGCAAAGGCCAACTCGAAGAAGCCGGCGGCCTCGCTTACATCGCCACGCTGGCGCGTGACACGCCCAGTTCCGCTAACGTCCGCGTCTACGCCGACATCGTGCGCGAGCGCGCTGTCCTACGGGCTCTGGTATCCGCGGGCGGGGAGATTGCGGGTTCCGCATTGGAAGCCAGCGGTCGCACGGCTGCGGAACTAGTGGACGAAGCCGAGCGTGCGGTCTTTGCCATCGCCGAAAAGGGTGCGAGGGGCCGTGCCGGGTTCCAGTCGGTTAAAGACGTGTTGCCGGGCACCATCGACCGCCTCGACATGCTGCATCAGAACCCCGGCAAACTAACTGGTGTTTCTACCGGCTTCACTGAATTGGACCGCATGACGGCGGGCTTGCAGCCTGGCGACTTGATCATCATTGCCGGCCGTCCTTCGATGGGCAAGACCACGCTCGCCATTAACATCGCGGAGAACGCGGCGGTGGGTAAGGGCGTGTCGGTCGCCATCTTCTCCATGGAAATGTCGGCCGAACAACTGAGCATGCGCATGATCAGTTCGCTAGGCCGCGTCCATCAGGGCAGCTTGCGCACCGGTAATTTCAATGATGAGGACTGGACACGCATCAACGCTGCCGTGGCGCAGATGTCCGAGGCGCCTATCTTCATTGACGAGACGCCGGCTTTGACGCCGACCGAAGTACGTGCGCGCGCGCGTCGACTGAAGCGGGAGAAGGGTCTCGGCCTCATTGTCATCGACTACATGCAGCTCATGCAGGTGGGAGGCACTGTGGAAAACCGTACGGCGGAAATTTCCGAGATTTCGCGTGGCCTGAAGGCGTTGGCCAAGGAAATGCATTGTCCGGTCATCGCTTTGTCGCAGCTGAATCGTTCTGTGGAACAGCGCGCAGAAAAGAAGCCGGTCATGTCAGACCTTCGCGAGTCGGGCGCCATTGAGCAGGACGCCGACGTCATTATGATGATCTACCGCGAAGAGGTGTACGACCAGAACACCCCACGCAAGGGCATCGCCGACATCCTCATCACCAAGCAGCGTAACGGCCCCGTAGGTGAAGTGCAGCTGGCCTTCATGGGCGAGTACACCAAGTTCGAAAATCTGGCGACCGAGAACTGGGTAGGTGGCGGGAGCGACTACTGATGACGGCGCTCATCCGCGCGGTGGTTGAGACCGCTGCGCTGCGCCATAACCTCGCGGTGGTACGCCGGCAAGCCCCCCACTCACGGGTGCTGGCGGTGGTGAAGGCGAACGCATACGGGCACGGCAGTGTGGTGGCGGCCAAGGCGCTGGCGGATGCCGACGCCTTCGCGGTGGCCCGTTTGGAGGAAGGCATTCAGTTACGCGAGGCGGGCCTCGCGCATCCGGTGCTGTTGTTGGAAGGCGTGTTCAACGCAGAACAGTTGGCGGCAGCAGCCCGCCACGGCTTCGAGATTGTCGTGCATTCCGCGGCACAGTTGGCCTTGCTGCAAGCCTGGCAGGGCGTGCACCGCTTTCGCGTGTGGCTCAAGCTAGACACTGGAATGCATCGGCTGGGCTTTTCCCTGGGCGACTTCCCAGCAGCCTATGCCGCCTTGCGTGCTTGCACGGCCGTTGCCGGTGTGCCGGTGCTGATGACGCATCTGGCCAACGCGGACGTGGTTGACGACGCCATGACGAGCGCCCAGTTGCGCTCCTTCTCGCGCGCAGTACTTGGCTTGCCCGGCGAGCGCAGCATCGCCAACACGGCCGGTGTGTTTGGCTGGGCGGAATCCCAAGGCGATACCGGCGATTGGGTGCGGCCCGGTTTGGCGCTTTATGGGGCCTCGCCGTTCCCTAATCGCAGTGCCGCTGCCTTGGGTTTGCGTCCTGCCATGACGCTGCTCTCGCAGGTCATTGCAGTCAAACAAGTGCCGGTGGGTGGTTTGGTGGGCTATGGCGCAGCTTGGTGCGCAACCCGTGCCACGCGGCTTGCGGTAGTCGCTGCCGGCTATGCCGATGGCTACCCGCGAAACACGGCTACTGGCTGCCCGGTGCTGGTCAACGGGCGTGAGGCGAGCGTGGTCGGGCGCGTGTCCATGGACATGCTGACCGTCGATGTGACGGACCACGCTGCCGTAGCAGCCGGTGACCCGGTAGTGTTGTGGGGCGATGGGGTGCCAGTGGAAACCGTGGCCACTGCAGCCGGCACTGTTGCCTGGGAGTTACTGTGCGGTGTTAGCCAGCGCGTGTCGCCAGACCCGCGCTGAAGCTGCTTTTTTGACGGCTAGGCTTGCCTCTATCGCTTGCCCCAACGCCATTCAGGCGGCTCGCCCTTGGCCCGGCAAATCGCCAGCAGCGCCATGCAGCACACGAAGGTGAAGGCGAAAAACACTGCCTCGCCATAGCGCGGTAGCAGGTAAGTCCCGCCCGCCAGCATGGCGCCCATGAAGACCACCATCACGACCCAACCTTGCCAGGTTACCGGCATGCCCCAGCCCCAGCCATAGGTTTTGGCAGGGAACCAATAGCGCGGATTATTCATCTGTTTCTCGCTTCGCTGGACCGTTTGTCGGGGCCATAGTGCGCGTTGTCGCAGCGGCTGGGGAAGTTGCCGACAACCCCCGTCGCTTCAGTGCTTCACGTAGCAAGTATTCCACTTCCGCGTTCACGGAACGCAGGTCGGCCGCCGCAAGGCGTTCCAGTTGCGTCCAGACTTGCGGGTCCAATCGCAACAGGAAGCTTTTCTTGCCGGGGCTGGCCATGCACCACTGCCCTTAGCTGTAGAGGCTGCCGGCGTTCACCACCGGCTGCACGTCTGACTCGGCGCACAACACCACCAGCAAGTTGCTCACCATGGCGGCCTTACGCTCGTCGTCCAGATGCACGATGTTTTTATCGGACAGACCCTGCAACGCCATCTCCACCATCGACACCGCACCGAGCACGATTTTCTGCCGGGCAGCGATCACGGCTTCGGCCTGCTGGCGGCGCAACATGGCGCCCGCAATTTCCGGGGCGTAAGCCAAGTGCGTCAGGCGCGAATCTTCGACGCGGATGCCCGCTTGGCTGAAGCGTTCATCGAGTTCCGTGGTGAGTACTGCCGCCACTTCCGTAGCAGCACTGCGCAGGGTGATTTCGTCGGTTTCGTGGTCGGCACCCGCGGAATGGTCGTAGGCGTATTGGCCCGCCAAGTGACGAACGGCGGCTTCGGCCTGCACTGTAACGTAACGCTCGAAGTCCTCGACGTCGTAGGCGGCACGTGCGGTGTCTTCGACGCGCCAAACAATGGCGGCGGCAATCTCGATGGGGTTACCCCGCTTGTCGTTGACCTTCAAGCGTTCGCTGACCAAATTGCGCGCACGAAGCGACAGTTTCTTCTTTCCGTAAAACGGAATGGCCCAGCGCAGGCCTGTGCTCCGGTCGGTGCCGCGGTAGTCACCAAAGAACGTTAGCAAGGCTGCCTGGTTCGGCTGCAGGATGTAAAGGCCGGAGAAGGCGAACACGGCAAGCAACACCAGCCCCAGCAGGGCCAGCACCGTGCCGCCGCTCGGGTCTGCACTGGCGGTAGCGATCCAAACGAAGGCGCCGATCGGCAAGCTCAGTCCTACCAGCAAGGCCAAATAGCCGCTGGAACTGCGGAAAACAACTTCCTGAGTGGATGCTTTAGGCGTATTCGGGGAGGTCATGAGAGTCTCCAGAGTGGAATCAAAGTGATATCACTTTGCTCCCGCCTCCGGCGACTGTCAAGCGACTCAGCGGGGCATGAGGTCGAGCACGACTTGTGTCATGCCGAGGATGCCTGTACGTAGCGTGGGTTCTGGGTCCGGCGCGAACAGGGGCGAGTGGGTCGAGGGCAGGACGGTACCTTCCGCTGTGGCCTTGGCGTATTCCGCTGGGTTGACGGCACCGACACGGAACATGACGGTGGGGAACTTGCCATCCAGGCCGAGGCGACCAAAGTCCTCGCTACCCATCACTGCGGGTAGCTGGTCGACGTTCTCCGCACCGACCACCTTGCGCAGCGAGGCCTCCACTCGTAGGTTCAGTTTCGGATCGTTGATGACTACCGGCGCAAACTCGGCATCGATGACAGTGACTTCCGGCATGCGGTCTTCCGGGACGCCCATGGCTATCGCCGCACCACGTGCCACCCGGCGCACGCCAGCGATGAGGGTTTGGCGTGTGTCCTCGTTGTAGCTGCGCATGTTCAGTTCGAGTTTCACTTCCTCGGGGATGATGTTGCGCTTGGTGCCGCCATGAATGGTGCCAACCGTGAGCACGGCGGGTTCCTGCGGCGCGGTGCTGCGGCTGACGATGGTCTGCAATTGCATGACGATGCTAGCCGCCAAGACCACTGGGTCGCGCGTGGTTTGCGGCGCGGAACCGTGGCCACCGACACCGCGTACGCGGATGTCGATTTGCGTGGATTGGGCCATGGCCGGTCCCGACGTGACACCGACCCGCCCGGCTGGCATGCCGCTCCAGTCGTGCAGGGCGATGACGTAGTCGGGCTTCGGCACCTTGTCGTAAAGACCGTCACGCACCATGGCTATCGCGCCGTCGATCGTTTCCTCGGCCGGTTGGCCGAGCAAAATGAGCGTGCCGCGCCACTGATTTTTCATCGCTACCAGTTGGCGTGCGGTACCCACGAGCGAAGTGACATGGATATCGTGGCCGCAGGCATGCATCACGCCGGTCTCTTGTCCGCTGGGCAGTCGTACCTTGACGGTACTGGCGTAGGGCAGACCGGTCTTTTCCTCGACCGGCAAGGCGTCCATGTCGGCTCGCACCAGTACGGTAGGGCCGTCGCCATTTTTCATGACACCCACCAGCCCATAGCCTTTGTAGCCCGGTGAGAAGTACTTGCCGATGCCTTCGGTAACGGTGAAACCAAGCGCACGCAGTTCGCTGGCGAGGCGCGCAGCCGTTTTTTCTTCCATGCGCGACAGTTCTGGCGCGAGATGCAGCTCTTTGTAGAGCTGCAGTAGTTGCGGCATATCGGCCTCGAGGCGAGGGCGGTCCGGCGTGGCATTGGCAGCCAGCGTAGGGGTAGCCAGGCTGCTAATTCCTAGGGTCGCAGCAAGCGACAGTGCCAGGGTGAGAGCAAGACGGTTATGACGCATGAAAACCACTCCTGGAGCTATGAGACGGGCGGGGAGTGCTCAAGTGTAGTAGACTTCCCGGACCGGAGCGCTGTCCCTTGTGGCCGTTCCTGTGCTGCCCCGCAGCGGGGCAACGTGCTGGTTATCGCCGCCACGCCCCTCATCTCCCAACCCTGAAGAGTCCCCCTACCTTGTCGTTCCATTCCCTTGGGCTCGATGCGCGTCTTGTGCGCGCCATCGACGAGCTCGGCTTTGCCAATCCCACCCCCATCCAAATCGGCGCCATACCGCCTGCCCTCTTGGGCAAGGATCTCCTCGCTTGCGCCATGACCGGCAGCGGTAAAACCGCGGCGTTCATGTTGCCGGTGCTCAACCGGCTGCTGGCCAATCCGCGCCGCGCCACGCGCGCGCTGGTGCTCACTCCTACTCGCGAACTTGCCGCCCAGATCGTCGAGGCAACGCGAGACTTCGCGCGTCATACCTCGTTGAAGATAGCGCCCATCTTTGGTGGTGTCGGTCACAAGCCGCAGGAGATGGCTTTCCGCGACAAGGTTGACATCATTGTTGCCTGCCCGGGCCGCTTGCTCGACCACTTCAAGGAAAACTACGGCGTACTGCCGGACCTCGAGGTGCTGGTCTTGGATGAAGCCGACCGTATGCTGGATATGGGCTTCTTGCCTGACTTGCGTCGGGTGTTGCGCCACTTGCCGCCACGGCAGCAGACGCTGTTTTTCAGTGCGACCATGCCGCCGCCTATCGCGCAACTTACTCGCGAGATGCTGAAGGACCCCATCGCCATCGATGTGGAGCGCCAGGCGAAGCCTGCCACGGGCGTTGAGCAGGCGCTGTTCCCGGTGCCTAGTCACTTGAAGGGCGAACTCATCAAGCGGCTCATCGAGCAGGAGCAGGTGCGCGATGCCATCGTGTTCACGCGTACCAAACACCGTGCTGACAGACTCGCCAAGCAGTTGAATTCTGCGGGCATTACTGCCGAGCGTATTCACGGCAACCGGTCCCAGGCACAGCGTGTCGCGGCCCTGGCCGGTTTCAAAGACGGCAAGTTCCGCGTGCTGGTTGCTACTGATATCGCGGCTCGCGGCATCGACATCAACGAACTCGGCCACGTCTTCAACTTTGATGTCCCGGTGGTTTCCGAGGACTACATTCACCGCGTGGGTCGAACCGCGCGTGCGGGTGCTACGGGGCGCGCACTGACGCTGTGTGCACCCGATGAAGAAAACGAGATTCGCGCTATCGAGCGCGCGGTCGGCCGCGCTCTGCCGCGCTTGAAACTGCCAGACTTCGACTACTCGGCCAAGGCGGCCGAAGCGCTAGAAATTCCCATCGCTGAGCGTATTGCTGCCATCCGGGCACAGAAGTCGCAGGCGCGTGATAATGCACGCCAAAAAGCAGACCGCCGTGGTGGCGCCGCACAGCCCGCAGCTCCCGGTCGTGGCGCTAGCGCTGGGCGTGGCGCGGGCGGCGGTCGCGGTGGCCAAGGTGGTGGCCACGCCGGTGGTCGCGGTCATGGTGGCCATGGCGGTGGCAGCTTCGGCGGCCGCGGTCGCTGAAGAGGTTGGCAGGCATGACTGTTCAGTCGGTCATCGACCTGCCTCTGCTGGAGACGCGTTGTCGTGAACTGGCCTTGCTGGCTTGTGGCGACGCGGCTCACGATGCCCTGCATCTGGAGCGTGTTGTGGCCAATGCCCGTTGGTTAGCAGGACAGGAAGGCGCCAACCTTGAGGTGGTCATGCCAGCCATCTGGCTGCACGACTGCGTGCATGTTTCCAAGGATTCGCCCGACCGCTCACGCGCTTCGCGATTATGTGCGGCACACGCGGCCACCTTGCTGCGGCAGTTGGACTATCCCGAAACGCTGTTGCCCGCCGTGGTCCATGCCATAGAAGCCCATAGCTGGTCTGCGGGCATCGTTCCGGAAACGCTTGATGCGGCTGTTGTACAAGACGCAGACCGTTTGGATTCCATCGGCGCAGCAGGCGTGGCGCGTTGTCTTATGCTGGCAGCGGAGATGAAGCGTCCGCTCTACGCGCCAACGGACCCTTGGTGCGAGCAGCGGCAACCCGACGACAAAGTTTCCGCGGTGGATCATTTCTACACCAAATTGCTGCATTTGGTGCCCACCTTCCGTACCCCAGTAGGTCGCGCGGAAGCGGCGCGACGCACGGCCTATCTGCGTGGCTTTCTCGAGCAGTTAGCGCATGAGGCTGGCGTGCCGATAGCACTCTGCAAAGACGGGGGAACCACGTGAATAGGCTTTCGGTCTTCACCCTGCAGCGACGTTTTTTATCTCTTGGTTTTTTATCTCTTACCTGCGAAGCGGACGTGCTATGAGCCAAGATCCAGTAGAACCTACGGACACGGTTACCCCCGGCACCCGTCTCAATAAGTGGCTTGCCGAAACCGGCGTTTGCTCGCGACGGGAGGCGGATGCATGGATTGCCGCGGGCCGCATCGGTGTCAACGGCGCAGTGGCGTCGTTGGGAACTCGCGTGGTAGCGGGCGATGAGGTGACTGTGGACGGCTTGCCCGCCCAGGCGGCACGCCGCAAGATTTACTTGGCGCTACACAAACCCATTGGCGTCGAATGCACTACCGACCGGCGTGTCGCCGGTAACATCGTCGACTTCGTCGGCCATGCCGAACGCGTATTTCCGGTGGGCCGGCTCGATCGGGACTCCGAAGGGCTCATCTTGCTCACCAATGACGGCGACATCGTCAACGCTTTGCTGCGTGCAGAGCATGGCCACGAAAAGGAATATCTGGTCGAGGTCGACCGACCGGTGACGTCCGCGTTTCTGGCTGCGCTTTCGCAGGGCGTTCCCATTCTCGATACGGTCACCTTGCCCTGTCGTACTTGGGTCGTAGGAAAAAACACGTTCGGAATTATTCTGACGCAGGGTTTGAATCGCCAGATTCGACGCATGTGCGAATACTTCGACTATACCGTTCGTCGTTTGCGGCGTGTGCGGGTGGTCAATGTGGAATTGGGCGCGCTCCCAGCGGGGCGTTGGCGCGATTTGACGTCGGTAGAACTGGCGGGATTACTTCCGGATCGGTTCACCGCAACTGCCGCGCCAGTGCCGCAGGCGCGGCCGGTTATCAGCCCTCGAAAAACGCCATCTTCACGCCCGCGAGGGTGATGACGTCATTGTCGCGCAGGCGTTGCGCCTGTGCACCGATGGGATTGCCATTCACCAGTGGAAAACTGCCGGCGGCGCCACTTTCCACGTGTACGAGATAATGCGCCTCGGCGCGGCGGGTAATGGCGGCGACCTGAACACCGGGGCGTCCTAAGGTCGTCAGTACTTTCGTGAGTTCCATTTCCCGACCAGCAAAGGGGCCTGAAAGCACTTGTACCTTCGCCTTGCGATGGACGCTGATGGCGACCGGTAGGGTGGGCGGGTGTCGCGTATTGCCGCCCGTGCCAGCGCCTGTCCCGGTTCCTGAGCCGACTGCCGGACGCACAGCCAGCGCAGGCAGTCGGTCATCGGTGGCGTCATTTTTGCCTTGGATTACCAGCGTTTTTGCGAAGTCGTCGTTGCCGTCACCTTCGACTTGGCTATCAACGAAACGTAGCTGGTGATGCCCTACGGTGACTACGTCGCCATGCTGCAAGGCATGTTTTTTGATGAGCTTGCCGTTGACGTAAGTGCCATTGGTGGAATTCAGGTCCTCAAGGAAAGAGTCGTTCAGGATATTGATGATGAGAGCATGGTGCCCGCTGACGGCGGCATTATCGATGCGCACATCATTATCCGGGAGACGACCAACGGTGTAGCGCTCCTTGCTCATGTTGTACTCGGCCAGTGCCTGGCCTTCGAGCGTGAGAATCAGTCTTGCCATGAGCGTACTTCCATTGCTTCAGCGCATCCAGTCACGGAGGCGTTCAACGAGGCGCTTGCGGGCCGGGAAACTGTCCACGACGCGGATCAGCATCACGGAGATATTGTCGCGGCCACCTTGCTCGTTAGCGAGCTTGACGAGTTGCCGCCCTGCTACCGCAAGGTCATGCCCGAACGTTTGCAGGGTAATCTGCACGTCCTCATCTGCCACCATGTCGGATAGACCGTCGGAGCAAAGAAGGAAACAATCACCGGGGGTTGTGGCGAGTTCCTGCACGTCTACCTCCACGATAGGGTCGACTCCCAGCGCACGGGTCACGTAGTTTTTGTTGGTGCTGCGGGAGGCTTCCTCCGCGGTGTAGAAGCCGCGTGCCACCAATTCCTGAAGCAGGCTGTGGTCCAAAGTCAGTTGCGTGAACTCATCGCCACGGAGGCGGTACACGCGGGAGTCGCCCACATGGGCGATACTGACCTTGTTGTCATGGAACAGGCACGCTACTGCGGTGGTACCCATGCCTTCGCACTGGACCTGCGTCTTGGAAGTCTGGTGAATGAGCTTGTTCGCACGCATGATGGCGTCGCGGAGCACTATGGCCGGACGTGACTTACCGGTGGCGCTGTCCGCCATGTCCAGGGCCTGCACGCTGCAGGCGTCACGCACGAGCCCCATCACGGTTTTGACCGCAATACCACTCGCTACTTCGCCTGCATTGTAGCCGCCCATGCCGTCGGCCAGCACGAACAGCCCCGTTTCTGGATCCGAGCCGATGGAATCCTCGTTGTGATCGCGTACGCGGCCGGTATCGGTCTGCGCAAAAGACAAGAACTTATTGCGCAAGGCCGCAGCGACCAGATCAAGCCGGTTGTCAGCCATTGGTGGACTCCGGGCTGAATACTCCGGTCCGCTCAGCGAGCAAGGCGCCACAGTGACGCAGGGCTGCAGCCATCTCACTGCCGGTTTGGAAGCGACGGGAAGGGTCTTTCTCCAGTACGTGGTCGATGACCAGAGCTGCTGCAGGTGGCAGATCGGGGCGCAGGGTTTCCAGTGGCGGGTGTGGCGCGTTGGCAATCTTGTCCATCAGCGCGGTCATGGAGTCGGCGCGGAACGGCAACTGGCCGGTTAACAACTGGAACAGCGTGACACCCAGCGAGAAGAGATCTGAAGTTCCATTGAGCGGCTTGCCTTCTAGTTGTTCGGGTGACATGAATGACGGCGTTCCCAGAACCACACCGGTGCGAGTAGAGGCGCTGTTGGTGACCCGTGCGATGCCGAAGTCGGTGATCTTCGTGCTACCGGAATCCGCATCGTAGATGATGTTGCCGGGTTTGATGTCGCGGTGAATGACGCCTTGACCATGGGCATAGTCCAACCCTTCTGCCACGCGGGCAATGACCTCGAAAACATCACTGTCCGTCAGGCGGCGGTCGGGGGCGGTGAAGTCGCCTAGCGTCCTACCGGTCAGGAATTCCATGGCGATGTAGGCGATACCACGATCTTCGCCGGCGTCGTAGACCGTGACGATACGCGGATGTGCGAGTCGACCGGCCATTTCTGCTTCACGGAAGAACCGGGATTTGAGGTCGTCGCTGTCGTTTTCGTTGGCCTCATCCGATAGCGGAATGGCCTTCAGCGCGACTACGCGGTTGATCTGCGGATCGCGCGCCACATACACGGTGCCCATGGCACCACGACCCAGTTCGCGGTCCAATTCGTATCGCCCGAGTTTGGGCTTCGGTGGCCGCTTGATGCGACCCAGCAGCAGGTCGGCCACATCGGCAGTGGCCGGGTCTAGCATGCGTGAACTGAGTTGTTCCGAGATGGCACGCAGCGAGTTGGAACCGGCCTGAGTAGGAGGCGCAGACATGGGCTTCAGATTGCGTTGGGCGCTTTCGCCGGCTTGACCGCCCGCATGGAGCGCTGGCGGCGTGACGATTTTCTGCGTCGGCATCGCCACCGTCGCTGGCATCACAGGTGCGCTCGTCTTGGGCTGGGGCGGGTTGCCAAAGCCAGTCTTCACCGGGGTGACGGATTCCACGCCAGGCAGCCCTTGGCCGGGCACGTGGTCGGGGGGAAGCTCGATGCCGAGGCGGCTGGACCGTGCCACTTCCGCTGCCTGCGCACTGGAGATACGCGCTTGCGGGGCGCCAGGTGCCAAGGGCTGTCGCTGTGAGGTACCGGTACGGGCTTCCGTTGATCGACGCTGCTGAGTGAAAGGGGCACCTGCCGCGGCGAGGATACTTTCAGCGACAGGGCGTTCCGGTGCGCGGATACGCCAAACCCAAGGCGCGAGAACCGCTAAGGCCAGCGTGGACGACATTAGTGGCGTGACAGTGTTGTGTTCTGCCAGCAGCCAAAGTTCGAGCCCGGTAATGCCGATGGCCAGTCCGGTACCGGCCGCAATGCGGCCGCCTGTCGGCAGCGCTGGGCAGCCAAGCGCGGCGAAGGCAATGACGCTACCCCAGAGGGCGAAGGCCAGTAGTTTTCCCCAGAACGGCTGTTCCATGTAATCGTCAGCGAGCAGGCTCGCGATACGGAGCGCCGTACCGTCGCAGCGAGACAGGTTTCGTCCGGCCGGTACGGATTCGGTCGGGGAGCGCGGGCAAACCACCACGATCTTGCCGCGCACATCGGTCGGATTCTTGTCGCTCCCCAGCCAAGCGGCTGCGGTGCTGCGCTCGAGTTTGGTAGCGACGCCGTAGCGGGGGAGCCAAGTGGCATCTCCCCCCAGGCGAAGGCTGGCCGCGCCATTGCCCACGAGCGACTCACCCCCGGTGAGGCTTTCTGGCGAGATGCCCTTAGCTAGCAGCCAGGCCGCAAGCGGCACCGAGGGTACTGGCCCTGCAGTTGTTTCGAAATAAAGCGCTTCGTGCCGGCGGACACCGTCGCCGTCGATGTGTGCGGGGGCCAAGGCGGCGCTGATGGCAACGCTGGCAAACCGGGCGAGTGGAGCATCCACATCGGGTAGGGCCGGTGCATTCACGGCGTCGAGGCCGGGCAAGCTGCTCAATGTCGCCCTGTCCTGGCTGTCCTCAGCGCTGGCATGGGTTGGGTCCTGTAGGGGCGCTACCACCACCGCACGGCCGGTTTGCCGCAGGGTTTGTTCCAGCAGGGCGTCATGGTCGAGTTCTTGGGCCCAGTTGCGCAGACGCGCTGCTAAGACGGGGTCGCGGTTGGCGCCCATGGCGTCGATCATGCTGCGAACCTGCGCGAGGTCGCGCGGCGCTTCTGGGGAGTTCAGCGGTACTTGCAGGACGACCGCCGTCGCCCCGGCGCGCACCAAGCGGCTGTGTAGACGGGCAAGATCTGCCCGGGAGAGGCTGCTGGTTCCGGCGGAGTTGCCGGGCAAAGTGACCACGCGAACGCTGCCGACCAGCGCCGGCTTGCCGCGTTGTGTCAGGTCCGTCAGGAGGCCGTCCAGCGTGGCCGGGACGGCGGTGGCGACCGTGCCGAGCAACAGGGCGAGGGCCCCGGCCGCTGCGGTGGCAACGACCAAGCGTCGGAACGGCGTGCTACGGGCAAATAGGCTGGCGAAATCCAAGGCGACAACCGCAGGAGTCCCGGAGGGACGATAGGTGAAGTATAGGCAGTGCCAGGCCATCACAGCGTGCCGCACTTCTCATTGATGCACCATAATCGGACGGGTCCCCAGCCGGGGACGGTCGTTTCGGGCGGTGCGGTCATGGCAAAAGAGAAGGGCGCAGCGGCCCGCGGTCGGACGGTTTATGTCTGCGGGCATTGTGGCGAAGAGTCCGCCAAATGGCAGGGGCAGTGTCCCGCTTGTGCGGAGTGGAACACCTTCACGGCGCTGCACGGCGTCGGTACTGCTGACCGGGCTGGCGGCCGTGGTGGGCGAGCCGAGGCCTTGGTGCGAGGGCGCGGTGCTGCTGCCGCCGGCAGTGTCCCCAGCGTCCTTTCCGGTTCGGCGGATGGCGAAGCCGAGCGATTGCCCACAGGACTCGGGGAGTTCGATCGGGTATTGGGCGGCGGTTTAGTGGTCGGTTCCGTCACGCTGATTGGCGGCGACCCGGGAATCGGCAAGTCCACGCTATTGCTGCAGGCGGCCGCTTCCTTGTCGGCAGTGGCGCCCACGCTCTACACCACCGGTGAGGAGTCCTTGCGGCAGGTAGGGTTGCGGGCGCGCCGCTTGGGGTTGAATCCAGAGCGACTGCAGCTGCTGGCCGAGACGGGGGTTGAGCAGGTCATCGGCGCAGCGGCCGATAGCGGCGCGCGAGTACTGGTGGTGGACTCCATCCAGACGATGGTGGCTGAAGCGGTTGATAGCAGTCCCGGCTCAGTGACGCAGTTGCGCGAAAGCGCCGCGATGCTGGTGCACTTCGCCAAGGCCACGGGCACGGCCGTACTGATGATTGGCCATGTCACCAAGGAGGGTGCGATCGCCGGTCCGCGCATCTTGGAGCACATGGTGGACACAGTGCTCTATTTCGAGAGTGACTCCGGGAGTAGGTTTCGGGTAGTGCGCGCGGTGAAGAACCGCTTCGGTGCGGCGAACGAGATTGGCGTCTTCGCGATGGAAGAGGGTGGATTGCGGGAAGTGCGTAATCCGTCCGCTATTTTTTTGTCGCGGCATGAAACGCCCGTCTCCGGTAGCGTGGTCATGGTGACGCGGGAAGGCACTCGCCCCATGCTGGTGGAAGTGCAGGCGCTCGTCGACGAGTCCCATTCCACCAACCCACGCCGAGTGGCGGTGGGTCTGGAAGGGAATCGTCTGGCGCTGTTGCTGGCCGTGCTGCATCGCCATGGTGGCGTGCTGCTGTCTGCACATGACGTGTTCGTGAATGTGGTGGGCGGTGTTCGTGTGAATGAGACCGCGGCGGATTTGCCGGCGCTGCTGGCGGCGGTGTCGAGCCTCGATGATCGTCCTTTGTCGCAGGATGTGGTCGCGTTCGGTGAAGTGGGGTTGGCGGGTGAGATTCGCCCCGTACCCTTCGGCGACGAGCGCTTGCGCGAAGCCGCCAAGCACGGCTTCAAGCGCGCCATCGTGCCAAAGCAGAACGCTCCACGGCGCGAAGACAGTCACTTGAAGGGGCTGGAGGTGGTGGGCGTTAGCCGACTCGAAGAGGCGCTGGCGGCAGCGCGCGGCTAGTCTTCGGCTGCGCTGCGGTCGGAACTGGCACTGGGGGCACGGCTATAGCCGTTGTTGCCTTGCACCAGTTTCATCAGCAGCTTCAGGAATTCTTGCTTCTCGGTCGCCGAGAGCGGCGCCATAATTCGCTCCTGTGCACGGAGCACCCCAGGCTCCACCTCATCAAGTAGCGCCAGCCCTTCTGTAGTGGCGGTAAGCAGGCGCAGGCGGCGGTCCTCCAGGGAAGGCTGCCGCCGCATGAGATGGCGAGCCTCGAGCCGGTCGATAACGCTGGCGACAGTCGAGGTGTCGAGCCCGATCGTGGCGGCGAGGCTGCGTTGGTCCAGTGCGGGTTGGCGCGCCACGGTGAGCAGCGCCGCGAATTGTACGGGCGTGAGCGCCTGTCGTTCGGCTTCTTCAAGGAAAATGGCCACGGCAATCTGCTGCTGCCTCCGGATGAAATAGCCGGGCAGAGTGTCGAGGTCGATGGCATCGGCGGGGCGGCGTGGCCCGTTACCTTTGCGCGGCGGCACGCGTTTCAGCCCCAGTGGCGCCCGAGGATTCCCTCGAGCACGAAGCGGCTGCCGAAATAGGCCAGTGCCAAGGTGACATAGCCGGCCAGCAGGAAACGCAGTGCTTGCCGTCCGCGCCATCCAAAGCGGTGACGACCCAGTAGCAGCGTACCGAAGATGCACCACGCCACAATGGAGAGCACGGTCTTGTGCACCAGGTGCTGGGCGAACAAGTTCTGAATGAACAAGAACCCCGACAGCAGCGACAGCGACAGCAGGACGAAGCCGCCAAGAACGGCGCGGAACACTGCACCCTCCAGAGTTTCCAGCGGCGGCAATGCCGCCAGCAGTCCCAGTGGGCGCCGTTGGCGCAGTCGCGCACTTTGGGCGGCCAAAAGCAGTACGAGGATGGCCGCAACAGAAAGGAGGCCAGCGGCGAGCGCGGAGAGCAAGATGTGCGCGACGAGTTCGGCACCCGGCGCGGTCTGTTCGGTGTAAGTACTATGCGAGACCGTGCCTGCGGCAAGCATGGCGGCACTGAACCACAAGGCGACGGCGGCAGCGCCCAAACGGCCCCGGACTGCGCCCAGTAAGGCCGCAGCAGCCACGACGGCCCCCACGAGTGACGCGGCTTCGGCGAGGGTGAGAGACAGAGCGTGTCCGGTGTTGCTGATGGCCGGCGCCAAAATGAACACTTGGGTGAGCAAGGCCAGTGCACCGAAGGTGTTGGCGGCTTTCGTGAACCAAGGCTGCCCACGAATGACGCTTGCCAGCGCCAAGCCGGCAGCAACCAGATAGAGGAGTGAGGCGAGGTAAGTAGGCAGTGTCGGCACGGCGTGGCCCGGTGGCGCTTAGTCGGACTTGAATCATGGCACAGGACGCCGCGCCATGGCGGTGCGATAATGGTTCCCATGTTTGACAAACTCACCGAGCGCCTGGCGGGCGCTGTCGACTCGTTGCGCGGCCGCGGCCGCCTGACCGAGGACAATATCGCCGACACACTGCGCCAGGTGCGCATGGCTTTGCTCGAGGCTGACGTGGCGCTGCCCGTCGTGAAGGCGTTCATCGACGCCGTGAAGCCGCGTGCCCTCGGCGCCGAGGTACAGAAGAGCCTCTCCCCGGGTCAGGTGTTCGTGAAGATCCTTCACGAAGAACTGGTGCGCGTCATGGGGCCCGAAGGTGGGCGCCTCGAACTGCGTGCGCAGGCCCCGGTGGTTATCTTGCTGGCGGGTCTGCAAGGCGCGGGCAAGACCACCACGGCCGCCAAGCTGGCCCGTTGGCTCAAGGAATCTCTGAAAAAGCGCGTGGCGCTGGCGAGCACAGACGTCTATCGCCCGGCGGCCGTGATGCAGTTGGAGCGCTTGGCGGCACAGGTGGAGGCGGGCTTTATCCCGACGGACCTCGCGGCGCGGCCCGTGGATATTGCTATCAATGCTCTCGCCGAAGCCCGGCGCGGCGTCTACGACGTGCTCATTATCGACACCGCCGGACGTTTGCATATTGATGGCGAAATGATGGCGGAGGTTCAGGCCATTGATGCCGCCGTGGGTGCCCATCAGCGCCTGTTCGTGGTGGATAGCATGGCCGGCCAGGACGCAGTGAATGCCGCACGGGCTTTCAACGAAGCGTTGGACCTGACTGGCGTCATTCTCACCAAGGCAGACGGCGACGCGCGCGGCGGTGCGGCGCTCTCGGTCCGGCATGTCACGGGCAAGCCCATTTTGTTCGTGGGTATGGGTGAGAAGGTCGAGGCGCTCGAACCTTTTTATCCGGAACGCGTTGCGGGCCGCATCCTCGGTATGGGCGACGTAGTCGCGCTGGTCGAGCAGGTGCAGGCGCAGGTTGACCAGGAAAAGGCGGCGGCGCTGGCGGAGAAGTTGCAGAAGGGGAAGGGTTTCGACCTCTCCGACCTGCGCGAGCAACTCACGCAACTGCAAAAAATGGGTGGTATTGCCTCGCTCATGGACAAACTCCCGGCGCAGTTGGCCAGCCAGGCCGGCGCGGCGGGTGGCTTTGACGAAAAACAGCTTAAACGCCAAATCGCAATGATTGACTCCATGACGCCGCGGGAGCGGCGGCGCCCGGAACTGATTGACGGCTCACGTAAGCGCCGCATTGCTGCAGGTTCTGGAAGCCAGGTGCAGGATTTGAATCGCTTGCTGAAGCAGTTCCTGCAGATGCAGAAAGTGATGAAATCCTTCGGGAAAGGAGGGCTCAAGGGCCTGATGCGGGGCCTTGGCGGCCGACTGCCCGGGGGCTTTGGTGGCGGCTTTCCGGGGGGCTTCGGTGGCGGTGGCCCCGGTGGGCGCGGGTAAGGCTTTATCCCCGAACGATTTTTGCGTACTATAGCGGGCTTTCCAGCGTCCGCCCGTTAGGGCAGGACGCAGGTGGCTTAAGTCTTTGTATTTGTTTTCAGGAACACAAACATGGTGACCATTCGTCTGACGCGTCGCGGCGGCAAGAAGGACCCCTTCTACCACGTGGTCGTCGCCGACAGCCGCAAGCGCCAGGGCGGCACTATCCTCGAGCAGGTGGGCACATTCAACCCGATCGCGCGCGGCAAGGAGACGAAACTCCGTCTCGACGTCGCCCGCATTGAGCATTGGGCTGCGCAGGGCGCCCGCGCTTCGGATCGCGTCGACGCCCTCGTCGCGCAGTTCAAGAAGCAGGCGGCCTGAAGCCTTTGTCGGCGCGCCTAGGTAGCCGCAAGCGTTTGCGCTGCCTGACGTGACGACGCAAGCCCCAGCCGTCGCTGCCTCCGGGCGCATGGTGGTGTTGGGGCGCCTTCTCGGGGTGTTCGGTGTCCGTGGAGAGCTGCGTTTGCAGTCCTTCACCTCGCCACCTGAGGCGGTGCTGAAGTATCCGTCGCTGTATGCGGCCACCCCCCGCGGGGAGTGGCAGCCCTTCCGGTTCGCCGGTGGGCGTCGGCAAGGAGAGTTCTGGCTGGTGAGGCTGGAGGGTGTGCAGGACCGCGATGCGGCCGCCGCTTGGGCTTTGCGAGAAGTGGCAGTGCCGCGTGCGGCTTTGCCACCTCCGGCGCCCGGCGAGTACTACCTCGACGACTTGCCCGGGTTGGAGGTGGTCACCTTGAGTGGTCGCTCGCTTGGCAAAGTGAGTCAACTAGTCGACACACCCGCCAACACCCTGATGGTGGTGGTGTCGGCGGCAGCGGCAGAGGATGGCAAGCCCGGAGAAATCTGGGTGCCGGTGGTTCGCCAGCATGTTCGTGCAGTCAATCTTGACGCCGGGCAGGTGACGGTCGACTGGGAGGAAGTGTGAAATTTGAAGTGGTGACGCTGTTCCCGGACTTTATCCGGGCCTACGTCAGCCAAGGCATGGTGGGCCGCGCGGTAGAACGCGGGCTCATTGCGGTGGGCACCGAAGACCCCCGCGCCTATGCCATGAACGTGCACCGCACGGTCGATGACCGCCCTTATGGCGGCGGGCCGGGAATGGTGCTGAAGATCGAACCACTGCGTACCGCGTTGCGGGCTGCGGTGGAGCGGGTGCCGGTTGGCAGTCCCCGTGTGTACCTTTCGGCCCAAGGTCGGCGGTTCACGCAGGCAGACGCTCGGCGCTGGGCAGCGGCGCCAGGCATGGTGTTGTTGGCCGGCCGCTACGAGGGCGTCGATCAGCGTCTGTTGGACGCGGAGATCGACGACCAAGTGTCGATCGGGGACTACGTGTTGACGGGCGGGGAACTGCCCGCACTGGTGGTTCTCGATGCCGTGGCGCGGTTGCTTCCCGGGGTACTGGGGGCGGCCGAAAGCGCGGTGCAGGAGTCGTTCAGCGACGGGCTCCTCGATTGGCCGCACTACACGCGGCCCGAGGTGTTCGAAGGGCAGGCGGTGCCGGAGGTTCTCCTCGGGGGAAACCACGCCACCATCGCGCGCTGGCGGTTGCAGCAGGCTTTGCTGCTCACCGCGCAACGCCGGCCTGACTTGCTCGCCGTGCGTGGGCTGTCGGTGGCTGAACGTCGTCTCCTCGCGGAGGCGGGTGTGGTGCTGGGGCCAGAAGTGCCGGTGCGGCCGGGTCCCTAGGGCCTGCGTGCTGGCGCGGCGTAAAGGTTGCATGGGCGGCGCCATGCCAGTAATGGCAGGCGCAGTCAGGGTTTTCAAATAGGTGCCGGCACACTGGGGTGTGGCACGGCGGTTTGTGGAGTGTCAGGAATCATGAACAAATTCATCCAAGCGATCGAGCAGCGTCAAATGACGCGCACCGTTCCCGATTTCGGCCCCGGCGACACCGTCGTCGTGGAAGTGAAGGTTAAGGAAGGCGACCGCGAGCGCGTTCAGGCCTACGAAGGCGTGGTCATTGCCAAGAGCAACCGCGGCCTGAACAGCACCTTCACCGTCCGCAAAATCTCGCACGGCGAGGGCGTGGAGCGCGTGTTCCAGGTGTACAGCCCATCCATCGGCGAAATCAGCGTAAAGCGCCGCGGCAATGTCCGCCGCGCCAAGCTGTACTACCTCCGCGAGCGCAGCGGCAAGAGCGCGCGCATCGAAGAGAAGGTCTGATCTAGCGGGGCTTCGGCTCCGCGGTCGATACCGGCGGCTTGGCCGCTGCCCGGTGTTTTGCCTTCTGTTCATTGCCCAGAGCCACGGTCTGTTTTTGAAAAAAGCACGCCGTGGCTTTTTCGTGCCTGCGGTAAACTAGGCTATGGAAAATTCCCTGCCGCCTGAAGGCACCGCTTCCGGTGCGAATGAACCGGCCACCGAGGCCGAGTCCACAGCACCCCCTGTTCCCTTAGCACCGGCCCTTCCGCCGCCGTTGCCGACGCCCCCCCCGGCGGCGTCTGTTTCCGCGAAGCCTGACAGTTCCGTCATGAGCGTGCTTTGGAAAGCTTTGAAAGCCACGGTCGGCTTTGTCTTCGGCGTGCTGGATGCCCTGCGCAAAACGCTGCACTTCCTGCTATTGGTCCTGCTGTTCACGCTGCTGGTCATGGCGGGCAATCCGAGTTCTCCGGTCATCCCGCAGCAGGCGGCGCTGGTGCTGGCACCGCAAGGGCGTTTGGTCGAGGAACTGAGTGGTTCTTCACTAGACCGTGCGCTGGCGCGTGCCTCGGGACAAAACGATGGCGAGGTGTTGCTGCGCGATGTAGTGGACGCTATTGACGTTGCGGCCAACGATGAACACATCCGGGCATTGGTCATCGACCCTAGTGGTCTCGATGGCAGCGGCCTCACCAAACTGCAGGAACTGTCCGTAGCCATTGCGCGGTTTCGCAAGACCGGCAAGCCCGTCTATGCTTATGGCCAGTATTTCGATCAAGCCCAGTACCATTTGGCCGCCCAGGCTGACCATCTCTGGCTCGATCCGCTCGGCGCTGTGGCTATTGATGGCTACTCGGCCTACCGCAGTTTCTACAAGGGAACGCTGGAAAAACTGGCTGTGGATGTGAACGTATTCCGCGCCGGTTCCCATAAGAGCTACGGCGATATGTTCACTCGCGACAGCATGTCACCAGAGGAGAAGGCGGACGCCATTGCTTGGCTCGGCGATCTCTGGAGCCTTTATCAAGGCGATATCGAGCCGCGTCGCAAACTACCCAAGGCGGCGCTGCAGACACAAGCTGAACAGTTAGCTTCGCGCCTGGAGGCAGTGAATGGCAGCATGGCCGAACTCGCCTTGCAACAAAAACTGGTGGACCGTCTCGCCACATGGGAGGAGTTCGAAAATGAACTCATCGCCGTGGCCGGCGAGGACGAGGACTACCACACGTTTAACTCCATGGATCTGATGGATTACCTCCGTGTCGTGCGTTCTGGCGAGGTGTTCATTCCACATGCTGGGGACAGTGCCCGGCGCGTGGCTGTGGTCGTGGCGAGCGGCGAGATTGTGGATGGCGAAGCGCCTGGTGGTACTGTCGGTGGCGATACCTTGGCGGCTGCCTTGCGCGATGTGCGCTTCGATGACGATGTGCAGGCCGTGGTACTGCGTATCGATAGTCCAGGCGGCAGCATGCTCGCTTCGGAGGTAGTGCGTCGTGAAGTGCTGGCGCTCAAGCAGGCTGGCAAGCCCGTGGTGGCTTCCTTCTCGAGTGTTGCCGCATCGGGTGGCTATTACATTGCCGCAGCGGCCGATGAAATTGTTGCGCTGCCCGCCACCATCACCGGTTCCATCGGCGTGTTCGCCATCATTCCCACCTTCGAAAACACGCTCGGGAAAGTGGGTATTACTATCGATGGCGTAGGAACCACGCCGTTGGCAGGTAGCCTGTCGCTGGAACGCACTCTCCCGGAAGACACCAAGCGCGTGCTGCAGATGGGTGTGGATGACGCCTACCGCCGGTTCGTCACCATCGTGGCGGAAGGTCGGCAACGCAAGTATGAAGAGATCGACGCCATCGCCCAAGGCAAGGTGTGGTCTGGCCAAGATGCGAAGGAGGTCGGCCTCGTCGATACGCTCGGCGATATCGACGTTGCCATCAAGGCCGCCGCGCGTTTGGCGAAGATGGATGAGGGCTACCGCATCGATTACCGCGAGCCTGCGCTGGGTTGGGCTGAAAGCCTGGTGGTGGGGGCACAGGTGCGCTCCATCGAAGGTTTAGCAGGGCTCGGCCTCTGGCACAAACCGTCAGGCGCGGAAAAACTGCTGCGCCGTGGCTTGAACGATTTGGAGTTGGTGACGCGTGGCATGGGGCGCTTGAACGACCCCCGCGGCCTGAACGCCTGGTGTGCCTGCGATGTGCGCTGAGCGCCTTCGCAGGGCAGGCGTCGCCATCGGGCTTTAGGCTTGCATGGAGAAGCGTTACCTGGATGCCGCAGAACTCCTGCGCGATTCCTGGGAATTGGCGCGGCGGGTGTATGGCAGTGGCTGGCACCCGACCCACTTGGCGGGGCTGTGGCGGGGTGGGGCACCGGTCGCGGTCGCGGTCCACGAGTGGCTTGCCTTCCATGGTGTGATAACTGACCACTGCGCCATTCGAACACGCTCCTACACCGCCATAGGCGAGCAAGCAGCCACGGTGGCTGTCGATGGTCTGGAGCCTTTGGTAGCAGTGTTGCAGCCGGAAAGCCGCTTACTTTTGGTGGATGACATCTTCGATTCTGGTCGCAGCCTGGCCGCCGTAGTGGAGGCTTTGCGAGAGCGTTGTGGCGAGCGTATGCCCCTTGAGGTACGCACGGCGACTGTCTACTACCACTCCGGACACCGCGTGGCGCCCCACGGTCCCTCGTATCACGTCCATGAAACGGACTGCTGGCTGGTATTCCCCCACGAGCTGCTGGGGTTGGACCGCGCTGAAATCCTCAGGTATAAGCCGGAGGTACCACTGGGTCCTCTTCGCTCTTCGCAGGAACCTCAGGAAAAACCATGAAACTCCACCC
The DNA here is from genome assembly GCA_903858165.1 of uncultured Pseudomonadota bacterium. Lineage (GTDB taxonomy): Bacteria > Pseudomonadota > Gammaproteobacteria > Steroidobacterales > Steroidobacteraceae > CAIOHZ01. Next base: position 3,525 of record CAIOHZ010000110.1, on the reverse strand, counting down.
GACTGATGGCTTCGATAACGCCGCCCGCCACTATCGGCATATCGAAGCGCGCCCACTCGCGGCGGCCATGGGGGCTGAGATTTGTGGCGTCAGCGTGGCAGACGTCACGGACGAACAGTTCGCTGAAATACGCGCTGCCCTGTTTCACCACAAGATGATTTATTTCCGTGGCCAGCAAATGACCCACGCCGACCACGAGGCTTTCAGTCTACGGTTTGGTGCCTTCGCCGAAGACGCCTACACGAAGGGCGTCCCCAGTCACGTGAATGTGCACCCGCTCATTCGCGAGGCAGACGACGCTTCCGTCATGGTATTCGGTTCTGGTTGGCATACCGATTCGCCGTTTCTGGCCGAGCCCCCGTCTATCACTTCGTTGCGTTCTGTACAAATCCCGCCGTTCGGCGGTGACACCATTTGGGCTAATTCCGCGCTGGCTTACCGCACGCTGAGTCCTGCGTACCGCCAACTCATCGCTGGCTTGCAGGTGCGCTTTTCCATGCGCGATGTGCTGCAGTCGGCGCAGGCTTCCGCCGTGGAAAACGATACTCCTCTGGGCAAGTTGTCGGCGCTCAAACATGCCGCCAGCTTGCCCGAGGACGTGCTGCGGAAAGTCCGCGGCAACACTCACCCCTTGGTGCGGACGCATGCCATCACCGGCGAGAAGTCGCTTTATCTGGACTCGTCCTACGGGGTTGGGATTGACGGCATGACGCCTGCCGAAGCAGCACCGCTTCTGCAATATCTTTGTGAACACATCACGCAACCGGCCTTCACTTGCCGCCTGCGTTGGGAGCCCGATATGCTGGCTCTGTGGGACAACCGTCTGTGCATCCATCAGGCCTTCAACGATTACCAAGGCTACCGCCGCGAGATGTACCGCACTACCATTGCGGGTGAAGTGCCGGTCTGAGGAGGGTTCATGAATCTGCGTTCCTTGCGGTATTGGTTGCCGCTGTTGGCAGCCTTGTGCAGCGCCGGCTGCGCCACGCCTTTCTACGATGCCAAGACTGCCGGCCCGCAGATCGAAACTGCTTTGGGCCTGGCACCTGGCAGCGTGGCCTTCCATGCCGCTTGTCAGTTCGGCCAGGCGGGCCGTGTGAACCGGGCCACGGAGTTCTTTCCGGCCGCTTGCGCCGCGGATGCCGAACGGCTGTATGTCGTCGAATGGGACGAGGCGAAGAAAGCCTATCGCGCGGGCATGGACGTGCCGTTTGCCGCCCTGGAAAGCGCGAGCTACTACAAAGGCTTGTTCGACGAAGTGCAATTGCCTATCGATGGTGGAGTTTTGTCTCTGCTCACCGGCAAGGCGCAGCCGCTTCATGCCTACTTGGTGGCGCGCGGCGTGAAAGACGTGCCGTCGGCGGGTGAGGTGCTGGCGCGCGCCCCCCCGGCACCCACTACCATCTACGTCTATATTCCGCGGTGATTGCCATGAACCGTGTCCACTTGGTCAATGCCCGCCACGCTGTGCTGTGTCTGCTGTTTCTCGGTTCGGCTGCCGTCGCGGCACCACCACCCGCGGAATACCCCGATGCGCCTCCCGCAGCGGTTCCCGGGCCGGTGGTGGCACCGACGCCCGCTGCAGCGACGCCTCAAGACGTGCCGGCACCTGTCATGCGCCCAGTGCCGTTCGCACCACCACTTTCACCCGCACCACCGCCACCGCGGCCGTTGCCGCCGTACCCCGACGTCAAGGCGCAAAAAAATCTTCCCTTGCTTCAGGCATTCCTGCCCTCCTTGCGTACGCTGGGTGCCGACGAAGGCGTGGTGCGCTTTGCCTTGGTCACCAACGACGTGCGGGGTCGTCGGCCCGACGTGATTACGGTGGCCAGCACCACGGCACGGTTCGAAATTCGTCCAGTGTCCGATGGTTTCGCCAATAACCTCGGGCTGTACACGGCGGTGTTACCCGCCGGGCGCTATCACCTGTCCGCCATTGCGGATCGCGTGGCGTTCCGCTGGATCGATTTCAACGCGGCGGCACAGGGTGGGCTCGGTTCCTTCGATGTCCGTCCGGGCCAATTCGCCGATCTTGGTACCTTGATGTTGACGCCCAATATTGGCGCTTGGCTCATCGGCCGTTCGCTCGACATCACGACCCCGCCTGAGGCTTGGCGTGAGGCGGCACCCGTTGGCGAAAAAGTGCTGGCCAAGCTACCGGCGGGAGGCAGTTGGAGCGGTGAGGCGTTTCAGCAGCGCTGGTTCGAAGTGAATCTGGAGCGTGGCCCTGTCGGTTTGCAGAGCTTGCGGGAACTGCCCGATGGCCGGATGCTGGCGCCTTCGGCGCTCGGCAAACTGCTGGTGCGCGCCGTGGATGGAACGTGGTCTACGTTGACGGCGCCACGCCCCTGGCCTTTGCTGTGGGCGACCGCTGGCGCTGGCCCCGGGGAATATGTGGCGTTGACGGAATGGAACCGTTGCGTGGTGTTCGCGGCGGACGGCACCAGCCGTGAAGTGTCCCTGAGTGGACTCCCGACGGGGCGCGCGCTGTTCGTGAGCCGTTCACCGCAAGGCGAGTGGTATCTGGCGCAGGAAGTTCGTGGGGCTTTGCGCCTCTACCGCGCGACAACGCTGGACGCGGAACGTTGGGACGAAGTCGGTGCCGTGCAACTGACGGAGAGCCTCTGGTCGGGAAACCGCGGTGCCTGGGCCTTGGATACTCCGGAGGGCATCTTGCTGGTGCAGGGTAGTAAGGGTCTGCTGCGGCATTTCCGCTATGCCACCCGTGCTTGGGAAGACCACCACTTGACTGGTAACCGCGATATTCAGTCCGTGGACCTCATGCCGGACGGCACCGTCAGCGTGTTGACCATTGCCGCCGGCGGTTTTGCCGGGATGTTCTCTGGTGCTTGGGTCACGCGTGACTACGGTGCCAACTGGCAGGAGTTGAACACCGGCTACACGGTGAAGGTGTCACCGCTGGTGGTATCCGGCGACGGGCATTTGTTGCAGGCCGGCGGTGTGTTCGGCGAGTCGGGCATCAAGGTGTCCACGGATAGCGGCAAGACCTGGCAGCAACTCACTGAGGCTCTGCCGGTGGAAACCCGCTTGTTCCAGTCGCGGCAGAACGGTCTCTTTGCCATCCGCCGAATCGCAGAGGTCCACGACGTGTTGCTGCGTTCGCCGGATGGCGGTGCCAATTGGGTTTACGAATGGTCCAGCATCGGGCGCGCCGGCATAGAGCGCCTGCTGAAGGCGGAAGCGGACAAGCGCGCTGCCAAGGCGGCGAAGCGCGCTGCCGCCAAGAAAAAGCAAAACTGAGTTACGCCGCCCAGTCGAGGATGACCTTCCCGCTTTTGCCTGAACTCATAATCTCGAAGCCTTCGCGGAAATCGGCGACGGGCAGACGGTGCGTGATGACCGGGCGGATGTCGAGCCCGCTCTGCAGCATCGCTGCCATCTTGTACCAGGTCTCGAACATTTCGCGGCCGTAAACGCCTTTCATGTTCAGGCCCTTGAAGATGACCTCGTCCCAAGAGATGCCGGTGTTCTCCGGCATGATGCCGAGCAGCGCGACGGAGCAGA
>CAIOHZ010000109.1 GCA_903858165.1 uncultured Pseudomonadota bacterium | reverse complement strand
TGTCGACTGTGGTCCGTTATCTCTAAGGAAACTCCATGAGCCGCTTCCATGGCACCCCCGGTTTCGCCCACGGCAAGCCCGATACCGTCGGCGTCTTGCTGGTCAATCTCGGCACGCCCGACGAACCCAGTCCGAAGGCTGTTAGACGCTATTTGAAAGAATTTCTTTCGGACCCACGCGTGGTCGAAGTGCCGCGTCTCCTGTGGTGGCTCATTCTCAACGGCATCATCCTGAACATTCGCCCGCGACGCAGCGCGCACGCGTATTCGCAGGTATGGACTCCGGAAGGCTCGCCGCTGCTGGTGCTGACGCGTCGCCTGGCCGCACGCGTGCAAGCCGTGCTCGATTCGCTGCGCCCCGACTCCGCTGGTCGTTTGTTGGTGGAAGTAGGCATGACCTACGGCAACCCCTCGCTGCCTTCCGCTTTGCGTCGTCTGCAAGCGGCGGGCGCACGACGCATCGTCGTCGTGCCGCTGTATGCGCAGTATTCCGGCACCACTACCGCTTCCATCTTCGACCGTGTCACGCGCGAGCTAGCCACGTGGCGCTGGGTGCCCGAGATGCGTTTCGTGAATGGCTGGCATAGCCACCCGCAGTACCTGCGCGCACTCGCGGACAGTGTGCGTGCGCACTGGGCACAGCACGGGAAAGACCATCTGCTGTTCTCGTTCCACAGCATCCCTAAAAGCTATTTGCTGCAAGGCGACCCGTACCACTGCTTCTGCCAGGCCACCGCGCGTGGTGTGGCCACCGAACTGCAGTTGGCAGCCGACGAGTGGTCCATCGCTTTCCAATCGCGTATCGGCACACAAGAATGGCTGAAGCCTTATACGGATATCGTGCTCATCGAATACGCCGCTGGCCCGCACAAGCGGGTCACGGTGGTGTGCCCGGGCTTCACCACGGACTGTCTGGAAACGCTGGAAGAAATTGCCATACGCGGGCGTGAAGATTTCATGGCCCATGGCGGCGAGGCCTTCGGCTATGTCCCGGCGCTGAACGATGGCGAACCGCAGGCACGCTTGCTAGCTGAAGTGGTGCTACAGCACACGGCCGGCTGGGCAGAAGCCGCGCAAGGCTTTGACTCCAAGACTGCCGATGCCACTGCAGCGCAAGCCGCAGAGCGCGCCCGCGCCCTTGGGGCCGAAAGGTGACAGCCGGGCCGCTCGGCCGCTTTCTGGAGCTGGCGCTACCCGCGCCAGACCTGCTGGCGGCTTGGCAGGCGCTGCATGGTCTCGGGTTCGCCGAGGCCACTACTACTGACGCCCGGCCCACCGGGTACGCCGTATTCAGCGATGGTCGCGTCGCCCTCGGGTTGCATCAGCAAGCGCTAGACGTGGAACTGATCTTCGTGCGCACCGGCGTGCAACAAGTTGCCGCCAGCCTTGTCGCCGCGGGCCTTGAGCCGACCGAGCAAAAATTGGGCGAAGACTCGGCACATGAAGTGGCTTTCCGTCTGCCCGGTGGCCCGGCCGTGCGCTTGCTGGAGGCGCGTACTTTTTCCCCGCCGCCTATCCCTACCATGCCCGCCACTGGCTGGTTTGTGGAAGTGATGTTGCCGGTGGCCAATCCGCAAGACACTGCCAACGCCCTCGAGGCACTCGGGTTTGTTTGTCTTGGCGAAGAAGCGCTGCCGTTGCCGCACTTGGCCCTGACCAGCGATACCTTGAACGTAGGCCTCTACCAACACCGGGCTTTAACGCGCCCCGGCTTGCTGTTCCAGACGAACGACATGGCAGCACTCCGCCTCGCCGCTGACCGAGCGGGGCTCGACGAAGTAGCGGCACCCGCCGGCCTGAACACGGAAATACTGCATTGGCGGCTGCCTGAAGGCACACCGCTCTGGGTGATGCGGGAAGACTGAGCGGTTAGCTGGCCCAGCCGTTAGCGGCCAGAGTGCTGCCCTACCCCTGCTTACACCGTACGCGAATGCCGCGCGCGGTCGTCGACGGATGGCGGCTGCAGGTAAGCGTCGAACACCATCGCCACATTGCGCATGAGCGGACGCCCCACCGGCGTGATGCGCAAGCCATGTGCTTCGCGCACCACAAGGCCATCCTGCACTAGCGGCTCCAGGTCCAGCAGTTCACTGGCGAAGTAATCGGTGAAATTGAAACCAAAGCGCGCTTCAACTTCCGTAAACGACATGACCGTATCGCACATGAGGCGTTGGATGACATGGCGCCGGATGAGGTCATCCCGCGTCAAACGCACCCCACGCTCTACCGGCAAGTATCCGGCCTCAATCGCCGCGTAATAGCCTTCCAGCGTCTTCAGGTTCTGCACGTAGGCATCGCCCACCTGCGAGATGGCGCTCATGCCCATGCCGAGCAGATCCGTGCCGCCATGCGTCGAATAGCCTTGGAAATTTCGCACCAGCGTGCCTGCGCGTTGTGCCCGCACCAACTCGTCGCCGGGCAGCGCGAAGTGGTCTAGCCCCAAGTATTCGTAGCCTGCCGCCACGAGCCGCTCCACAGCCAGGCCGAGCAGTTTCAGCCGTAGTGCTCCATCCGGGAGCTGGCGTTCGTCTATCTGCTTCTGCGCCTTGAATAACTGCGGCAGATGCGCGTAGCCATAAACGGCGACGCGGTCGGGGCGCAACTCGGCGACAGCGTCGAGAGTGCGCGTGAACGTTTCTGCGTTTTGTCGCGGCAGACCGTAGATAAGATCTACCGAAACGGACTCGAACCGTGCATGGCGCGCTGCCTCGATGACAGCACGCACCTGTTCCAGCGGCTGCGCCCGGTTCACTGCTGCCTGTACACCGGCATCGACGTCTTGCACGCCGAGACTGATGCGGTTGAAGCCCATGTCCGCCAATGCCTGCACATCGGCCGCACTCACCGTTCGTGGGTCCACCTCGATTGCGAATTCACGCCCGGCACCGGTGTTCAGTTGGAAATGCTCACCCATCTTGGCAATGGTGGCCGCCAGTTGTAGCGGCGTGAGGAAGGTGGGGGAACCACCACCAAAATGGAGTTGGTCCACCACGCGGCTACGGTCCACCTGTGCGCCACGCAACCGGATTTCCTCGTTCAGGTGCTGCAGATAATTCGCGCCAGCCGCCGGGTTGCGGGTAATGACCCGCGTACAGCCGCAGTAGAAGCAAGGGTTGGTGCAGAACGGCACGTGTACATAGAGCGATAGCGGACCGCCCCCGGCATTGGTAGAGGCTACCGCCGCGCCGTAGGCGGCTTCGCCGACACTTGGCAAGAACTGTACTGCGGTCGGGTAGGACGTGTACCGCGGACCGGGCCGGTCATACCGGGCGACCAGCCCGGCGTCGAATTGCACCTTCATGGGCACTAGCGTGCCCGCGGAGCTACCGCAGTTGCATCCGCATAAATACCGGGTTCGGTCGCCCGTCTATGCGAGCTCTACGCCCCGTGCAGGAAATGCAGCGCTGCCCAAACCACGCCCGAAAGCAAACCGCCCACATAGACCGTAGCCAGCAGCAAGAGCGCATAGCCGCCTGCCACCAGCACACCATCGCGTTCGGCGAGCCCCAGCGCCAGCAGCAGAATGGAACCCCCAGGCAAGGTATTGGACAAGGGAATGAACGGCAGGGGCGCCATCAGGACCAGCGCCGCAAACACCAGCGCCGATCCATGGACCACGTTAACCGTAGAACCCTCAGTCAACAGCAGCCAACGTGGCCGCACTACGCGTTCTAGACGCAAGCAAACCTGCCGTCCTTTGACTAGCACCGGCCGGACGCTATCCGCGGTCAAAGGACGGTCGAGCAGACGGTCCGGCAGCCAAGGCACGCGGTTACGGGCCACTCCCACGCCAATGAGCAAAATGACGATGCCAAAAACGGTGCTGATGCCGGGCGGACCCACCGGAAACAGGAAAGGAATGCACAGCACCACCGTGAACAGCAGCAGCCCCTGTTCGCCGATCTGCGCCAGCAACTGCCGCAACGAGGTCTGGCCTTCCGGCGGAAGCGCCGCGATGGCGCCCTCCAAGGCAACGGAAAGACTGGTTTCCGGATTATGCAATTCAGCCGTCAAGTGCCCCCCAGTGGTAACCAAGGCATTAGAAAGATAGCATTCTCAGCCACACAGGTGCCCGCCGGGCACCTTTCCGACCACCAGACAGGATTTCCATGAAGCATCCATTCCTGACCATCGCAGCCGCCGGCCTGTTCACTGTCGCCACCGTTCAGCCCGCGCAGGCTGATGAAGGCATGTGGACCTTCGACAATCCGCCCCGGGCTCAAGTGAAGGCGAGCTACGGCGTCGACCTCGACGATGCGTGGCTGCAACGGGTGCGCTTGGGCGCCGTGCGTATCGATGGTGGCTGCAGCGCTTCGCTCGTCTCGAGCGAAGGCTTGGTGCTGACCAACCACCATTGCATAGAAAGCTGCCTGACCCAGCACTCCACGCCCACCACCGACCTCTATGCCAACGGGTTTGTTTCGCAGCGTCGCGAGGAAGAACTGAAGTGCGCCGGCACCACGCTGTCCGTCTTGGTCGCCATGGAGAACGTCACGGCGCAAGTACAGGCCGCGGTTAGCGGCGTGCCGGCCGCAGAAACCAACAACGCCCGCAAGAAGGCGCTGACGCAACTGGAAGGTGCTTGTGAAGCCGCGGCTGCGGCAAACCCGAAGACCGGCCCGCGCAAGTGCGAGACCGTGCGTCTTTACCAGGGCGGGCAGTACTGGCTGTACCAGTACCAGCGCTACACCGACGTGCGCTTGGCCTTCGCGCCAGAGATTGCTGCCGCCCAGTACGGCGGCGACGTGGACAACTTCCAGTTCCCACGCTGGTGCCTCGACATGTCCTTGCTGCGCGTCTACGAAAATGGCGCCCCGGCGAAGACGCCGAATGCCCTGCATATCAACTTCAAGGGTGCCGCTGAAGGCGACCCGGTATTCGTCGTGGGCCACCCCGGCAGTACACAGCGCCTACTCACCGTATCGGACCTTCAATTCCTGCGCGAAGTGACCCTGCCAGTCGCTCTGTTCCGCAATCAAGAACTGCGTGGCCGCTATATCCAGTTCTCGAAGCTTGGTGGCGAACAAGCGCGTATTACCGAAGAGCCGCTGCTGTCTTTGGAGAACGGCATCAAGGTGCGTCGCAAGCAGAACGATGCACTGCTCGATGGTCGCTTCATGGCCGCCAAACAGGCGGACGAAGCCAAGCTGCGCGCTGCTGTGGCGGCCAATTCCGTGCTGGCTGCAGAGCTCGGCGACCCGTGGGCCGCGAATGCGGCAGCCAATGCGGCTTATCGCAATCTCTACTTGGACTACAGCCACCTCGAAGGTGGCGCCGCCTTCGGTGGTAGCCAGCTGTTTGGCCATGCGCGCCGCTTGGTGCGCGCCACCGCGGAACGCGAGAAGCCCAACGACCAGCGCCTGCGCGAATACACCGATACGCGCCTGCCGGCAGTAGCAGCGGCTGTCGGTGCTGCCTCGCCCATTCCCATGGACCTAGAGCGTCTGCGTTTGGTGTTTGGTCTGGAGCGCGCTCGCGAGCTGCTCGGCCCGGATCACCCGCTCATTCAGCAAGTCTTGGGCCGCGAATCGCCGGACGCACTCGCCGCGCGCGTGTTGGCTACCACGACACTGGCCGACCCGGCCGCACGCAAGGCGCTCTACGATGGTGGCAGCGCTGCGGTAGCTGCGTCCATGGACCCGCTCATCATGCTGGCCCGCGCTATCGACGGCGATGCCCGTGCGCTGCGCAAGCGTTATGAAGACGAAGTGGAAGGCCCCAGCGCCACCGCGGCCGAGAAGATTGCCAAAGCACGTTTTGCCGTACTGGGCACTGGCACCTACCCCGATGCCACCTTCACGCTACGGATTTCGTACGGTGCGGTGCAGGGCTGGCAGGAGCAGGGCAAGCCGGTCATGCCGTTCACCCGTTTCGCGCGCGCCTTCGAGCGCCACACCGGCGAGGCGCCGTTTGCACTGCCCAAGCGCTGGCTGGAGGCCAAGGGGCAACTGAACCTCGACACGCCCTACGATTTTTCCAGCACCAACGACATCATCGGCGGCAACAGCGGCAGCCCCGTACTGAACGCCAAGGGTGAAGTCATTGGCTTGGCCTTCGATGGCAACATCCACAGCATTGCAGGTGCCTTCGGTTACGACCCCGTCATGAACCGCACCGTGTCTGTGCACACCGCAGCGATGAAGGAAGCGCTCGGGAAGATCTACGGCGCGAAGACGCTGCTGGCGGAACTCGAGCGCCGCTGAGTTCTACTCCGGAACCGTGAGCCGGACGCCGTCGAATAGCACGGCGTCTGCTCCCGGGTCCGCAGCGAGGCGGCCCAGATGCGCTTCGGTTAGCGTCGGCAGGCCCGCACCACGCGGGCGGCTGCGCACTACTTGGCTGGCAGGCAAGGCCTCGCCCTGCCGAAGATTCGCATCCACCAGCGTCAAGGCCCGCTCCAGCCAGGCATTCAGCGGCACATAGCGTTCGCCCATACCGGGCAAACCCAGATAGCCATCGAAATGCTGTGCGT
>CAIOHZ010000108.1 GCA_903858165.1 uncultured Pseudomonadota bacterium | reverse complement strand
GCCACCCGAACGGGTGGCGGCGTCGTGCTGGCTGGCCTGCTGGCGGCGCAAGCGGCCGAGGTCATGGCCGCCTATGAGCCGCACTTCACCATGATGGAATTCGGGACCGTCGACGGCTGGACTTGCCTCGCGGGCCGTCGTCGCGGAATCTAGCGCCATGTACACCACCTGTCCCGCCTGCCAAACCGTGTTCCGCCTCACCGCGGCCACGCTACGTGCCGCGCATGGCCAGGTGGTCTGCGCCACCTGCAACAGCACTTTTGACGCGCTGTTTGGCTTGAGCGACGAAGTGCCCTCCGGCATGGCTGGCAACGTGCGCACCCTACACCCGCCCGTAGACGACCTGCCGGCCAACCCGTCGCTGGACCAGGTGGCCGCAGCGCTAGCCGACGCCGGCGTCCTGCTGGAAGAACTGGACGACCCGACGCCGCTGGACGAGGTCACCTTGCTGCATATCCCGGGGACACGTAACGACGCGGTTGGCGCCGGTCTTCCCCAAGTAGCACGTTATATCGCCGAAGAGGCCGCCAGCGCTTCGCGCCGTGGCGAGCCGTCGACCACCTCCGTGGAACTGGACGATGACGCGCCAACGGGCACTTGGGCGCCCATCCCCGCCCAGCCGCTGCCGGTACCGCTAACTGCCGAAAACACGCCGACGGCAGACGCTTTGGCGGTCGACATGGCGACCGAGGAAGCCGCCACCAACCTGCAAGGCGAGCCGGTTCTGGCGGTCGACGACGCCATGGGCGAGTGGATGGATGAGGCGCAACCGCAACGTCCTCTGGGCTGGGCGTGGACGCTAGGCAGCGTGGCGCTGCTACTGATAGTGGCGGGCCAAGCCCTCCACCACTGGCGCGAACCCCTAAGCCGACACCCGACCTTGGGACCAGCGGTCGTCTCGCTGTATGCCGCGCTCGGTCTGCCCTTCGAGGCGCAGCTCCATGTCGAGGCCTATACCGTCACGCAAGGCCGGGTGGATGCGGCAAACACCGTCGGGGCCCTGCGGGTCAGTGCAGTCATCACCAACCGCACGAACACCGCCCAACCCCAGCCCTTGCTGCAGGTCACTCTGGAAGACCGTTACGGCGCGCCTATCGGCCGTCGCGTGTTTCGCCCGGAGGAGTATTCCAACGCCCCGCAGACGCCCCTGCTGGCGCACGGTTCGTTGCCGGCGGCCGTCGAGGTAGCGGACCCAGGCAATGCGGCGGTGGGCTTTAAGCTCGACGTCTGCCTTGAAGCCGCAGGCCGGCTGCACTGTGCCTCTGACCCGGCCGACGGTTCCGCCGCACCCACCCCATGAATCCGCCGCTGCCGCGGATTGGTAGTCACCAGTTGACGGGCCGCGCTGTCCTCGCGCCCATGGCCGGCGTCACGGACCGTCCCTTCCGCCAACTGTGCCGTCGCTTGGGCGCCGCCCTCGCTGCCTCCGAAATGGTGACGAGCGATGTGCGCCTGTGGCAAACCCCGAAGACGCGCCGGCGGCTCGACCATACCGATGAAGTTGGGCCCATCGTCGTGCAGGTTGCCGGTGGCGATGCCACCATGATGGCCGACGCCGCGCGGCTGAATGTCGACCAGGGCGCCGAGATTATCGACATCAACATGGGCTGCCCGGCGAAGAAGGTGTGCAACAAGGCCGCCGGCAGCGCACTGCTGCGCGATGAGCCGCTGGTGGCGGAGATTCTGACCGCCACCGTGCGCGCCGTGGAAGTGCCCGTCACCTTGAAGATTCGGACGGGCTGGGACCGCGACCACCGCAATGCGGTGTATATCGCAAGACTCGCCGAGGACTGCGGCGTGGCTGCGCTGGCGGTGCATGGCCGCACCCGCGCCGACCACTACCTTGGGGACGCGGAGTACGACACCATCGCCGCGGTGAAAGCTGCGGTGCGCATTCCTGTGTTCGCCAACGGCGATATCGACACGCCGGACAAGGCAGTGGCGGTGCTGGCGACCACCGGTTGCGACGGCGTGATGATCGGTCGCGCCGCGCAAGGCCGCCCGTGGATCTTCCGCGAAGTAAACGCGCGCATCAAAGGCGAACCGCCTCCGCCCGCGCCGGGTCCCGCGGAGGTCCGTGATATCATGCTCACTCATTTTGCAGCGCTTTATGCACTTTACGGCGAAGACGCCGGTGTGCGGGTGGCTCGCAAACACCTCGGTTGGTATCTCGCGGCGGCAGGTCACACCGGCCCCGACGGTGAGGCTTTCCGTCGCCGTTGGGTGACGCTGGCCACACCACAAGAGCAAGCCCACGAGGTGGCGGCTTTCTTTGCCGGTTGAGCCGGCGCAGTTGCTAGGGAAGGACAGGGGATGAACAAAGCCAGTACCCGGCCCGCCCGGTCCGAGCCCAATGTGGCTGCGGTACCTGCACGCCCGACAGCACCGCGCCCCGTGTCCGCACGCGCCACGGCCGCGGCCATCCGCGAACTGCCTCTGCGCGTGGCCACCGAAGAAGCGCTCGGTAACTATTTCGCCAGCCTAGAAGGCCATCGTCCCGGGCGCCTTTACGACCTCGTGCTGCGCGAAGTGGAAGAACCCCTGTTCCGTGCCGTCATGACCTATGTCGAGGGCAACCAGACGCATGCTGCCACCATTCTTGGCATCAATCGCGGCACGCTGCGCAAGAAACTGAAGGAATACGGTCTTGTCGGCTGAACCCACACCAGCGGTGCCCGTGCGGCGCGCCCTGCTTTCTGTTTCTGACAAAGCCGGCGTGCTGGAATTCGCACAAGCGCTGCATGCTGCTGGTGTGGCGCTGCTCAGCACCGGCGGCACCGCGAAGCTGCTCGCAAGCGCTGGCCTGCCAGTGACGGAAGTATCTGCGCACACAGGCTTTCCCGAGATGATGGACGGCCGCGTGAAGACGCTGCACCCGAAGGTGCACGGTGGACTGCTCGGCCGTCGTGGCATTGACGACGCCGTGATGGCCGAACACGGCATCGCGCCCATCGACCTGCTGGTAGTGAACCTCTACCCCTTCGCCGCCACGGTGGCCAAGCCCGACTGCACCTACGAGGAGGGCGTCGAAAACATCGACATCGGCGGCCCTGCCATGGTGCGCGGCGCGGCCAAGAACCACGAACACGTGGCTGTCGTCGTGGACCCTGCCGACTACACCGAGGTGGCGGCCGCCATCGCAGCCGGCGGCACCGGCTTCGCGCTGCGCCAACGCTTGGCGGCCAAGGCGTACGCCCACACCGGCCGCTACGACACGATGGTGGCGGACTGGATGACGCAGCAGTGCGGCCAGCCGCAGAAATTCCCCGAAGCGCTGGAACTGCGCGCCGTGAAGAAGCTGGACCTGCGCTATGGCGAAAACCCGCACCAGTCCGCCGCGTTCTACGCCAATGCCGTCACGCGGGGCGTGGGCGTGGCTACCGCGCGCCAATTGCAGGGCAAGGAGCTGAGCTTCAACAACATCGCCGATGCGGACACCGCGCTGGAATGCGTGCGCCAGTTCGAAGCGCCTGCGTGCGTCATCGTGAAGCATGCCAACCCCTGCGGCGTAGCGGTAGCGGCCTCGCCGCTCGCGGCGTATGAACGCGCCTACGTCACGGACCCCACCTCGGCGTTCGGCGGCATCATCGCCTTCAATCGCGCGCTCGATGCAGAAACTGCCACCGCCATCACCTCGCGTCAGTTCGTCGAAGTCATCATCGCGCCTTCGGCCACGGATGAAGCACTCGTCATCACCGGCGCCAAGCAGAACGTGCGCGTGCTCGTCACCGGCGACCTCGCTGCGGGCACGCCGCCGGGCTTGGAAGTGCGTACCGTCGGCGGTGGCCTGCTCGTGCAGGACCGCGACGAACGCACCATGACGTTACCGGAACTGAAGATTGTGACGAAGCGCCAGCCCAGCCCACGCGAACTCGAAGACTTGCTCTTTGCGTGGCGCGTGGCGAAGTTCGTGAAGTCCAATGCCATCGTCTACGCGAAGGACGCGCAAACCCTTGGCGTGGGGGCAGGCCAAATGAGCCGCGTGGTCTCCAGCCGCATTGCCGCCATGAAGGCCGCCGACGAGAAGCTCGAGGTGAAGGGCGCCGTGATGTCCAGCGACGCCTTCTTTCCATTCCGCGATGGTCTCGACGTGGCCGCGGAATACGGCATCGCAGCCGTCATCCAGCCGGGTGGCTCCATGCGCGACGACGAAGTGATCGCCGCCGCGGATGAACATGACATGGCCATGGTGTTCACTGGCATACGCCACTTCCGCCACTAGGAAATAGCTCAATGAAAGTGATGGTGATTGGTGGTGGTGGACGCGAACACGCACTGGCCTGGAAACTCGCCCAGTCGCCGCGCGTCAGCGAAGTACTGGTAGCACCGGGCAACCCCGGCACCGCTGCCGAGCCGAAGTGCCGCAACGTGGCGGTCGCCGCAGACGATGTGCCGGGTCTCGTGGCCATCGCCGGCGCAGAAGGCGTAGCACTCACCATCGTCGGCCCCGAGCAGCCCTTGGTCATTGGCGTCGTGGATGCCTTCGCAGCCGCCGGCCTGCGCTGCTTCGGTCCGCGCCAAGCTGCTGCACAACTCGAGGGCTCCAAGGCCTTCACCAAGCGTTTCCTCGAACGCCACCACATCCCCACCGCGGCTTACGGCGTCTTCACGTGCGCCAACTTCGATGCGGCGTGGGTGCGCGCACAGCGCGCGCCATTAGTGGTGAAAGCGGACGGTCTCGCCGCCGGCAAGGGCGTCATCATCTGCGCCACGCAGGAAGAAGCCGTCACCACCGTCGAGGAGATGTTCGCCGGCGCCTTCGGTACGGCTGGCGACACGGTGGTGGTGGAACAGTTCCTTGAAGGTGAAGAAGCGAGCTTCATCGTCATGGTGGATGGCGAGCACGTGCTGCCGCTGGCCACCTCGCAAGACCACAAGCGTGTGGGCGATGGCGATACCGGCCCGAACACGGGCGGCATGGGCGCGTATTCGCCCGCGCCCGTGGTAACGCCGGCCGTGCATGCCCGCGCTATGAACGAAGTGATCCTGCCCACCGTGCGCGGCCTTGCGGCGGAAGGCATGCCTTACATCGGCTTCCTGTACGCAGGTCTGATGGTGGCGGATGACGGCACGCCCAACGTGCTGGAGTTCAACTGCCGCTTCGGTGACCCGGAAACCCAGCCGGTACTGAGCCGCCTGCAGAGCGACCTGGTGGAACTGTGCGAGGCAGGGCTCGACGGCAAGCTGGACCAAGTGACTTGCGACTGGGACCCGCGCCCTGCCGTGGGCGTGGTGCTGGCCGCCGCCGGCTACCCGGAAAGCCCGCGCAAGGGTGATGCCATCACGGGGCTCGACACGGCAGCCAGGTTGCCCGGCAAGGTGTTCCACGCCGGCACCGCGCTGCAGGGTGAAACGCTGGTGACCAGCGGCGGCCGCGTCATGTGCGCCGTGGGCCTCGGCAACACCGTGCGCGAAGCCCAGCAGGCGGCTTACGCGTTGGTGGACGTGGTGGACTACGCCGGCAAGCTAGTGCGCCGCGATATTGGCTACCGGGCCATTGCACGCGAAGAAGCCGCCGGCTGAACCGCCGCTGACATGCTGGCGGTTTCTCCTTAACATCGGGTCTAACAGACATTAGCCGTAAAGGAGTGATCGCATGACCAACAGTACGAGCCTCATCGCCGCCTGCCTGTCCATGGTAGGACTGGTCGCCTTGGTCGGACTGCGTCTGCTTTACTGCCGCGTCTCAGAACTACGCGGCAAGAGAATCCACCCGCAAGCCACCGCACAGTCGGCACAAATGGCGGCGCTGACGGAAGACTCTCGGGCGGCGGACAACTTCCGCAATCTCTTCGAGCTGCCAGTGTTGTTCTACACACTGGTCGCTGCAGCGCTCGCCCTTGGCCACACCCCCGATTGGCTTGTACAGGGTGCTTGGAGCTTTGTTGCGCTGCGCTATCTGCACTCCTTCATCCAGTGCACCTACAACCGCGTCTTCCATCGCCTCCCTGCGTTCCTCGCCGGCTTTGTCTTGTTGTTGGCGCTCTGGGTAGCCTTCTTCCTTAGCTTGCCAACTCCTTGAGGTAGCCGTCATGCTCGCGTTCGGTTCTTTCGGGCCGCTGCTTTATTTGCTGACGCGCCAGAGCGCGAAGGTTTGAACGAACCCCTCGACGCCGGTGACTTCGGCACCTGGCTGCAGCAAATGCAGGCGGTGCTACGCGGCGGCACCGCAGGTACGGACGTGCCTTGCGGCGACTGCGTGGGCTGTTGTAGTTCGCATTGGCCGGTGGCGCTGCGCTCCGAAGACGAAGCATTGATTCCATTAGTGCCGGCGTGGCTGCTGCTGGAACCCGAAGACGCCCCTGAGGGCTTGCGCTACATGGGCTACCGCGAAGACGGCACCTGCCCCATGCTGGTGAAGCGCCAGTGCCGCGTTTACGCCCAGCGCCCGCAGACCTGCCGCGATTTCGATTGCCGCATCTTCACCGCGGCGGGCATTGCTTCCGCGGGCAAGGACAAGCCACTGATCGATGAGCGCCTGCGCGTCTGGCGCTTCAGTTATGCCTCAACCGAAGACTTGGCGGTGCACGAAGCCATTCAAGCGACAGCGGCGTTCCTGCAGGGCAAAGCGCGAGAAGTACCGGGGTTCCATTTTCCGGTAGCGCCGATAGCCCTCGCGGGCTTGGCGCTGAAAGCGCACCCGGTGTTCTTGAATGGAAATGCCGAAGCCAGGACGGCGGCAGAACTGGCGCGCGCGGTGGTGGATGCGGCGCGGGGGTTTGCGGCTCCATAATCGGATATTCCGGACTTTGCTGGAGGATTCACGATGGACGATCGAATCGATCTCGGCGAAGTAACCGATGTCGCAGCCATCACAAGGTTAGTCGACGTCGGCGGCTTGAAGCTGGTGGACGTGGGCTGTGGAGCCGCGGCGAATTCGCGCGAGCTGGCCGGCCTCGGTGCCACGGTGGACGGTGTCGAACCCGACGCCATCCAAGCGGCAAAGAACCGCGATGCCACGCCTTTCCCTGGTCTTGCCCTGCACGAAGGCTTTGCGGAGCACCTGCCGTTAGCGGCACAGTCCGTGGATGGTGTGCTGTTCTTCCGTTCGCTCCACCATGTACCAATAGCCGCGATGGACGCTGCCCTGCGCGAGGCGGTGCGTGTCCTGAAGCCTGCCACGGGCTTCCTTTGCGTGGTCGAACCGGGAATGACCGGCAGCCATTTTCAGGTCATGAAGCCCTACCATGATGAAACCGTGGTTCGCATCGAGGCGCAGGCGGCCTTGACACGCTTGGCTGGCGAACACGCTTTCCGTGAGCATGCCTGTTACCGCTTCCTGCAGCACCCGCGACACG
This sequence comes from uncultured Pseudomonadota bacterium, assembly GCA_903858165.1. Lineage (GTDB taxonomy): Bacteria > Pseudomonadota > Gammaproteobacteria > Steroidobacterales > Steroidobacteraceae > CAIOHZ01. The sequence continues at coordinate 11,383 of CAIOHZ010000108.1, read as the reverse complement.
CCAGCTTCGAAGCCATGGTGGAGCGCGTCACCGGGCACACTTACAACCGCATTTCGCGCGCAAGCGTGGAGACGGAAGAGGTGCGATCACTGTTCGAGGCAGGGCGTACCGCGCAGGGCGACTACGCCTTCGAGCAGCCGATGCTGCTCGATATCTTCCGCGCCCCTGGCTGAAGCCCACAACTTGCGATGGCGGCGTAGTTCCTGAGCAACCGGCTGGCTACGCTTCGTTCCGTCAATGAATTCATCTCTCGTCAGACTGATACGACAGTGCGATTTCGTCCGCAATCTCCGACGCATGCTCTGCGAATACCATCACCGTACTGTCACCCCGCGACATGAGTACGCCACGAATACTGACCACCTCGTCAGATGTAAACCGAAGCTGCTTGATGGTTATTCCATTCAAGGTTTTCTGCGATACCGCGACCCCATCGCTACGACTGGCGCGCAAAACATCGTCACGGGGCCCGATGAATAGGCGACCGGCCGAGCGTGGCCACTTCCGGCAATTGAAGATATAGAAATCGCTTGGTCCCCGGTACTCAGATATCGACAACGGATTTGCAGGCCGGAAAAACAACTCGTAATGACTAGGAATGCGCAACGAGCCCCCGTCGAACCGAACAGGAATCTCCTGTAGCGCGTTACATCTTTTTTCTGCCGAGGAACAACCGCCTGTCAGAAACATGACTGCGAATAACAGCCATATCGGATTCCTCACTGCGGCGAATACTCCGGTTTCCGCTCGCCTCATGAGATCACCACGCGCTTATTGAAGCCCATGGATATTTCAAACCTTACCGCTGTACTCGAAAGGATTGAACAGCGGCACTTCAAACTGCGCGAAATCGGCGACGTTACGCGTGACCACGGTGAGCCCGTTCACCTTGGCGATTGCCGCAATCATCGCGTCTTCGTAGAGCGTGTCCGATTTCCGATGCATGAATTTCGCCCAGCAACGAAACGCCGGACCATCCAGCGGCAGAACGCTATAGGTATCGGCAAGCAGGTTCAGCCAAGCCTCGATTTCCGCAGCCTTCGCGGAGTCCTGCTCCCGGGTCAATTCGATACCAGCCTGAATCTCGCCGAGCGTGACCACGGACAAATGAAGCGCAGCCTCTTCAACCGCGCGTAGCCAATCCACCACTGCACCGTGCGGACGCGGCCGGCGCAGTTCCGAGACAATATTGGTATCGAGCAGATACATGCCAACTACCCGATGCTGACGGGATGGCGACGACGCGCCCGACCGCGCGCCGGAACCAAAGCTTCCGTTCGGGCGGTATCCGCCAGCAGTAGTTCCTTCAAGGAGGGCCGTGCCGCTCGCTGCATGCGGCGCCACTCCTCAATGGGCACCAGCACGGCGGTCTCCGTGCCGCGGCGACTGACCACCTGCGGCCCTTCATTGACGCAGGCATCCAATAGCTCGCTGAAGCGAGCTTTCGCATCTTGCACGGCCCATATATCCACAAGCTAACCCAAAATGACTAGATTGATGACTAGTCTATTAGAGGCACCCTCTAGGGTCAACACGCGCCTTTATCTCCCCTGCCACACCGGCGAGCGCTTCTCGGCGAAAGCGCGGGCGCCTTCCTTCTGGTCTTCGCTGGAGTAGAGGCGGTCCACCGTGGGCAGCTTGCGCTTGGTCACCAAGTCGAAGGCCTGCTGCACTGGCAAGTGCGACGTCTCGCGATGGATTTCCTTGATGCAAGCAAACACCAGTGGCGGTCCGGCGGCGAGTTGGTCCGCCACTTCACGCGCACGCGCCATGAGCTGGTCTGCCGGCACCACTTCGTTCACCAGGCCCCAGTGCTTGGCCTCGGTGGTATCGAACCGGCGACCGGTGAAGAGCATCTCCATGGCCACATGGTACGGAATGCGCCGCGGCAACTTGATGGTAGCGGCGTCCGCCACCGTGCCCGAATTGATTTCGGGCAAGGCGAATGTGGCGTGCTCGGCGGCGATGATGATGTCGGCGGAGATCATCAGTTCGAAGCCACCACCGAAAGCGATGCCGTTCACGGCCGCGATGACGGGCTTGTTCAGCCCCGGCAGTTCCTGCAGGCCGCCGAAGCCGCCTACGCCGTAATCCGAGTCCGGCGCCTCGCCTTCAGCCGCAGCCTTCAGGTCCCAGCCGGGACAGAAGAACTTCTGGCCACCGCCGGTGAGGATGGCCACGCGCAGGGCGGGGTCGTCGCGGAAGGCCGCGAACACCTGCCCCATGACGCGGCTGGTGGCTGCGTCGATGGCATTGGCCTTCGGCCGGTCCAGCGTCACTTCCAGCACGGCGCCGCGGACTTCGTAGCGCACGGGCGAACTGGCATCGAGCAAAGGGAGAGTAGTCATGCGGGCCTCATCCGGATCAAGGCGTCCACGGCCACGGCACCAGTGGCCGTGACGAGGAGCGGGTTCACGTCCACTTCTTCGATGCGCCCGGCGTGGGCAGCCGCAAAAGCCGCCAGCGCCTGCACGGCGCGCACCACGGCCTCCGCATCGCCGTAGCGACCACGGAACCCGGTCACCAGCGGCCAGGACTTCAGCCCAGCCAGCGCCGCGCGAATTTCCGTCTCGGACGTCGGCAGCAGCAGCGTCGCGCTGTCGTGCAGCAGCTCCGTGAGGATGCCACCTGCGCCGACTACCAGCGCGGTACCGAACTGCGGGTCGCGCGTCAGGCCGAGGATTAGCTCCGCCACGGCGCCCGTGACCATGCGCTCCACCAGCACTTCGGGCGCCAGCTTCGCGAGACGTTCGGCAGCCGCAGCTACTTCGTCCGCCGAACGCAAGTTCAGCACCACACCGCCCGCCTCGGTCTTGTGAGCAATGGCCGCGGAAGAAACTTTCAGCGTCACCGGATAGCCTAGTTGCTCTGCCACCGCGACAGCGTCGCCAGCCGCGCAGACGCGTCCTTCCGGAACGACGAGACCGAACGTAGCGAGCAGGTCCTTGGCGGCCTTCTCCGAATGCACCACCGGTTCGCCAGTAGCCAATGCGGCCTGCCCGAGCGACGGCGGCAATTCCGTCTGCGCCCAGTTCCGGCCGATGAATGCTGCCGCTTCGAACGCCGTGAGCGCATCGTCCAGCCCCATCATCGGTGCCACACCGGCCGCCGCGAGTTCGTTCGCCAGGTCCAGCGGCATGCCTTCATGCAGCGTGGCCACCACGGCGGCGCGGGCCCCCGTGTTGCGCGCGGCTTGTACCAGCGCGCGCGCTGCCACCACCCAGCTCGCCGGGTTCGTCGCGGGGTGCGTGGGCGTGTCGAGGATGAGCATCGCCACGTCATAGCCACCGGCCAGCACCGCACTGTAGGTGGCTTCGAGCTTTTCCGGCTGGCCCCAAATGAACGTGTGGTAGTCGAGCGGGTTCTCGACGGAAACGTACTCGTTCAGTGTGGCCGCCACGCGTTCGCGTGTGTCCGCCGTGAACGGCGGGAAAGACACCGCGCGGTCCAGCGCCATGTCCGCTGCCAGCGCTGCTTCACCACCGGAGCAGCTCATGGACACCAAGCGGCTGTCCGCGATGGCGCCACCGCAGTGCAGGAACTTGAGCGTCTCCACCAACGCCGAGACGGACTTCACACGCGCCACGCCATAGCGGCGGAACAGCGCGTCATAAAGCGCATCTGCGCCCGACAGCGACGAAGTGTGGCTCATCGTCACCCGCGCGCCCTGCTCGGAACGGCCGGTCTTGAGCACCACGATAGGCTTGCGCAGTTCACGCGCCACGGCGGCCGCGCGGGCAAACGCCGCCACGTCGCGTAGGCCTTCGATATGCAGACCGATGGCCGTGATGCGCGGGTCCCGTGCGCAGCTTTCCACCAGTTGAGCCATGTCCACATCGGCTTGGTTGCCGATAGCGCACGTGAGCGCCACTGGCAGCCCACGCATGGTGGTGACCAAGTTGCAGGCCATGTTGCCGGACTGCGTGATGATGGCCACGCCGCTTTCACCGGGAACAATACCGTGCTCGTCCGGCCAAAGCGCGACGCGCGAAAGGCCATTCACGAAGCCGTAGCAGTTCGGCCCCATGAGCGGAATGCCATCGGCCGCGGCTAGCAGTTCGTCCTGCAGCCCCGTGTCGCCGGTTTCGGCAAAGCCGCTGGCGTAGATGACCGCGCCCTGCAGTCCCTTCGCACGCAAGGTGCGCAGCACCTCAACAGTGGGCTCGCGCTTCACCGCGATGAACGCCGCATCCACGGGCCCTTCCACATCGCTGGCAGATTTCACCGTGGCGACACCACCCAACTGCTCGCGCTTCGGGTGCACCGCCCAGATCTTGCCCGTGAACCCTAGCCCCAAGGTCTTGCGGATGGCGACGTCGCACTCCGCCCCACCGACGAAGACGATGGAACGCGGCTCCAGCAAAGGGCGCAGGTCGCGGGACATCAGCCCCCCAGCGGGCGCAGCATGGCGCGCGAGATGATGTGACGCTGGATTTCCGAAGTGCCTTCCCAGATGCGCTCCACGCGCGCGTCGCGCCAGATGCGCTCCAAGGGCAGGTCGGACATCAGGCCCATGCCGCCGTGAATCTGGATGGCTTCATCGGCAATGAACGCCAGCGCCTCGGTAGCCTTTAGCTTGGCCATCGCCATGTCCATGTCTGCAGCCTGGCCTTGGTCGAACTTCCAGGCGGCTTCGAACGTGAGCAGCTCAGCGGCCTTCAGCTCCATGGCCATGTCCGCCAGCTTGAAGGACACGCCCTGGAACTTACCGATCTGCTGACCAAACTGGACGCGGTCGACGGCCCACTGCTTCGCATGCTCCAGCGCGCGCTCGGCGCGGCCGAGGCACGTAGCCGCCACTTGCAGGCGCGTGGCGCCCAGCCAGTCATTGGCCACTTCAAAGCCCTGGTGCAGCTCACCGAGAATCTGCGACTTGTGCACCCGGCAGTCGTTGAATTCCAGAATGCAGTTGTTGTAACCGCGGTGGGAAACGTTCTTGTACCCGTCGCGTACGGTATAGCCAGGCGTGCCCTTGTCGATGAGGAAGGCCGTGATGAGCTTCTTCTTGCCGCGCGGCGTCTCTTCTTCGCCGGTGGCGGCGTAAAGAATGACAAAGTCAGCTTCATCGGCATGACTGATGAAATGCTTCGTGCCGTTGATGATGAAGTCGTCGCCCTCCGCACGCGCCGAGCACTTCATGCCACGCACGTCGGAACCAATACCCGGCTCCGTCATCGCCATGCAGTCGGAACGTTCGCCACGCACGGCCGGCAGCAAATAACGTTCGCGCTGCTCGCCCTTGCAGGCCATCAGGATGTTCGAAGGGCGCGCCACGCACGTCCAATGCAGCGCGTAGTTGGCGCGGCCCAGCTCGCGTTCGTAAAGCAGCCAGGTGAGCGTATCGAGGCCCGCACCACCCACTTCCGCCGGCATGTTGGCGGCGTAAAGCCCGGCCTCGATGGCCTTGGCCTTGATGGCATCGCGCAGCTCCGGGCGCAGCACGCCCGTGGCTTCTACTTCCGCTTCATGGGGGTAGAGCTCATTGACCACGAAATCGCGCGTGGTCTGGATGATGAGCTGTTGCTCTTCCGTCAGCGAGAAATCCATGGTTATTTCCTCCGAACCTGCATGACGCTGCCCTGCTGCGTCGGTTTCTCGAGCTTCTGGTGTTCCGCCCAGATGGTCGATAACGGCGTGTAGATTGTGTCGCTCATCGGCACAGTCTTCACTTCCTCACCCTGGAACACATGCACCTGCATGATTTCATTGGTAGCCACCAACACGTCGGTGTCGGCGTGGAACATGCGGTGGAACAAGTGCATGCGCTTCGGGTCGCACCCGACCACCTGCGTCTCGATGCGGAACCGCTCACCGAGCTTCAGCTCCTGGTAATAGTTCAGGTGCGTCTCGACGGTGTAGAAGGTGTTGCCCGTGGCACGGTAGGCCTCATCGTCACCCATATAGCGGAAGAAAGCGTCCAGCCCGTCGCCAAAGGCATAGAGATACGCGGCATCTGTCATGTGACCGTTGTAGTCCAGCCACGCGGTGATGACTTCACCATCCCACAGGTGCAGGGGCTGCGAAACATCGTCGCCCGGCTGCCAGCGGCGGAAAGTCTCGAGCGCCTTCTTTTCTTCGCGCGCCAATACCTTGCCGGAAGCCACGCCGTGCTGCCGGAACAGCTTCATCATGTCGACAAGGATGTCGTTGCGCTTGGCTTCTAGCTGCGCCACGGTGCGGCCTTCGGCCTGCACCTCGCAGCCTTCCACCAGGCGCTTTTCCAGTGCATCGTTCCACTTCGGGAAAGCGAGGTCCGTCCACGGCAGTTCGAGCGTGGGGTCGAACTGCTTGATGAAGTCGCGCATGCCACCGGGACCACCGGCTACGTGGTACGTCAGGAACGAACCCATGAATGCCCAGCGCATGCCGGCCGAATACACAATGGCATCGTCGATATCGCCGGTGGTGCCGATATCCTTGTTCAGGATATGCAGCGCCTCGCGCCACAGCGCTTCCTGCAGGCGGTCGCAGATGTAGCCGTCGATCTCGCGCTTCAGCCGCAGCACGTGCATGCCGATGGCTTCCAGGTAAGCGCCAGCGCGGTCCATGACATCCATGGAGGTCTTCTCGCCCGGCACGGTTTCTACGAGCGGGAGCAGATACACCGGGTTGAACGGGTGCCCGATGATGACGCGTTCCGGGTGACGGCATTCCGACTGCAGCCGCGTGGGCAGGAAGCCAGAAGACGATGAGGCGATGATGACGTCCGGACGCGCTACGGCATCGATGTCACGAAACAACTTGATCTTCAGCTCTTCGCGTTCCGGCGCCGCCTCGTGCACGAAGTCCGCCTTGGCGGCCATCTCAGCGAGGTCGGTGGTGAAGGTGAGCGTGCCGGGCTTGCCTACCTTGCCCAGCAGGCGTGCCATGGACGGCCAGGCCACTGCAATGGCAGCGCGCAGGCGCGTTTCTGCCGCCGGCGACACGTCATAGGCAATGACGTCATAGCCGCGGATGAGCAGACGTGCTGCCCAGCCCGCGCCGATGAGCCCCGTGCCGGCGATACCGACCGTCTGGATGGCACCCATGGCTTAGGCCCGTGCCGGCATTTCAAAGATATCGCGCGCTTCAGCCGGCGTGGCGGCCTTGGCACCGAGCAGCTCGATGATTTTTACAGCCTTCTCGACGAGCGTACCGTTGGAAGCGAACACACCCTTCTCTAGGTAAAGGTTGTCTTCGAGGCCCACGCGTACGTGGCCGCCGAGTAGCGCAGACTGCGCCACGGCACGGAACTGGTTCGACCCGATGGAGAACGACGCCCAGATAGCATCCTTCGGCAGTTGGCCCTTCTGGTACGCCACGGTCTCCGGGTCGTACGGTGCGCCCCAAGGAATGCCGAGGCACAACTGGAACAGCGGTCGGCCGGAGATGAGGCCTTCCGCCACCATCTGCTTGGCGAACCAGAGGTTGCCGGAATCGAAGCATTCCATCTCGGGCTTCACGCCATAAGACTGGATGAGGCGGGCCTGTTCGCGCAACTGCATCGGGGTCATCACCACGACGCCATTGCCGTCGCCGAAGTTCAGCGAACCGCAGTCGATGGTGCAGATATCCGGACGGATTTCCTTCACGTGTTCCAAGCGCTCGAGCGGACCGACGAGATCCGTGAACTCTTCCTTGAACGCGCGCGGGTTTTCGCCGTCACCAATCCACAGGTCGCCGCCCATGCCGCCGGTGAGGTTGATGATCAGGTCCTTGTTCTTGTCGCGGATACGCTCCACCACTTCGCGGTAGAGGTGCGTACCGCGGCAGCCCTTGCCCGTAATGGGGTCGCGCACGTGGATGTGGGCCACGGCGGCGCCGGCAGCGGCGGCTTCGAGCGACGCGTTGGCGATCTGCTCGGGGGTGACCGGGATGGCCGGGTGCTTGCCGACTGTGTCGCCAGCGCCGGTGACGGCACAAGTAATGATGATTTTCTTCTGCATGGGATGCCCTCCAAGTAGTAGGGCAGGTTACGGCAGCAGCCGCCCCTTTAAGTTGACTTTTTTCGCCATTCGGTAGATTTTTTCCGACAAGATGTCCCCAGCCATTCCCCCGCAGATGCACGACGTGGTGTTCGTGCTAGTCCCGAAGTTCTCCATGATTGCGCTCTATGGCGCCCTGGAGCCCCTGCGCGTCGCGAACCGTTTCGCGGGGGAAGCCTTCAGCTGGCGCTTCATTTCGGCAGACGGCCAACCAGTGGCTGCCTCGAACGGCATTCCCGTTTCGGTGAGCGGGGGCCTCAAGGACATCGGCACGCCTTCCATGGCGGTGTTTTCGGCCAGCTATGAACACGAGCAGGGCCTGGGGCGCCCCATGCTGGCCGCCATTCGCAAGCTGGCCCGCGGGCAGGCAACGCTGGCGGGAATCGACACCGCGCCGTTCCTGCTGGCCGCCGCAGGCGTACTGGATGGTCACCGCGCCACCTGCCATTGGGAGAGCCTGCCCGGCTTCCGCGAAGAATACCCGCAGGTACAAGCCACGCAGTCGCTCTACGAGATAGACCGTGGGCGCATCACCTGCGCCGGTGGTTCTGCCGCCATCGACATGATGTTGGCGATTATCGAGGGCTTACTGGGCAGGGCGCTGGCCGTGACCGTGGCAGACCAACTGCTGCACTTCCGCATGGCCGACGACCGGGCGCAGGCACGTGCACCGGCACGGGTGCGCCACGGGACCGAAGACCCACGACTGCTGTCCATCATCGCGGCGATGGAAGGCTCGACAGAAGAGGTACTACCAGCCGCAGCATTAGCCGCCATCGGCGGGCTTTCGCAGCGGCAAATGGAGCGCCTGTTCCGGAGCCGACTGGGCAAGCGGCCCATGGGCTATTACCTGCAACTGCGGCTGGACAAGTCGGAGCGGTTGCTGAGGTATTCGCACCTGTCGGTGCGGGACATTTCGCTGGCCTGCGGCTTTGCTTCGCTGGCGCAGTTTTCCCGCACCTTCAAGCAAGCCCGTGGCAAGTCACCCACGCGCTTTCGCGCGGGGTGACAACAGCCCAAGACTTAAACGCGAGCCTTATTCGCCGTCGGCGAAGCAGTAGGCGCAGAGCTTGTTGCCGGCCGGGTCACGCAGGTAAGCGGCATAGGCCGTCGGCGTGAACGCGCGCGGGCCGGCAGCGCCCTCATCCGTGCCACCAGCAGCGAGGCCGGCTTCGTGGAAAGCGCGAACCTGAGCGCGCGTAGTGGCGGCAAAACCAAGCGTGCCACCGTTGGCGAAGGTCGCCGATGAGCCGTTGGCCGGCAGGAGCACCAGGAACTCGGGGGCGCCCTTGCCGTACATCCAGGCGCGGTCGCCCATGGGGCCGATACAGCCGATGTCCAGCGCGCTGAGCGCGGCATCGTAGAACTTCTTGGAAGCGGGCAGGTCGAGAGCCCCAAGGCAAACGTGCGTGAAGATGGACATGATGGTTCCCCTCAGAAAAATGGAACGAAAAGCCGGCATAAAAAACCGGCGAGAATAAAACGCGAAATAAGTGGCTGCCACCCAAGGCGGCGACGATAGTGGTATAGCAGAATACTGCTTCGCGGTGTCGACCGTGGCAGTACTCGTGAGGAAAACCACCCATGCCGGATGAACTAGCCAAAGAACTGCCCGCCACTTTTCCGAACGCCTTGCGTCTTTTCACCGGAAAAACCCCGATTGTGGAGGAATACCACCTCGCCCCGGAGAAACTGCTGGCGGGCAACCCGCTACAGCAAGTGTGGCTGGACCACACCGACGCGACTGGCCAATTCTTCGCCGGCACCTGGCGCAGTGAACCGGGCAAATGGCATATTCGGTACACCGAAGAGGAATACTGCGAACTGCTGGAAGGGCATAGCGTGGTCACAGACAACACAGGCCAGGCCACGGCGCTGCACGCCGGTGACCGGTTCGTTATTCCGCGCGGGTTCGTGGGTACTTGGGAAGTGGTGGCCACCACCACCAAGCGCTTCGTCATTTTTGAAGCCAAAACCTGAAACACAACGGCAATCGCCCACTGCACCGACAAGAGGAAGCTGAACTCATGGTTACTGCTGACAACTTGGCCACGCTGCGTCGCTGGATAGCCATGGCGGACGCTGGCTTCGCCGGCGACTTTCTCGACATCTTCACACCCGACTACGCCGGGCACATCGCCGGGCGTGTGCATCTCGATCTCGAAACGCTCAAACAAACGGAATTCGGCTTCGGGCTGGCCTTTACCGAAACCGTACGCACGGTGCATGAACTACTCGCCTTTGACGACCGCGCCATCATGCGTATCACCACGCAGGCGAGGCACACCGGCGACTTCCGCGGTATTCCGGCTACCGGGCGCCCGATGAGCTTCACGGCGCTCGTGCTTTACCGTTTCCGCGACGGGCGCATCTGTGAATCTTGGACCGAACTCGACCTAGCAGGCTTGCTGGCGCAGCTGACGGCCCCTGCGGCATAGGGCCACGCTTGGGCACGCCATCCGCCAGTTGATTCGGACATCCACGATTGCCCGGCATACAGCCCCCGAAGGAACATATGCTGTATCGCTTGCTTCGAGAAACCTAGGGCTAGGTACAGCAGGCTTGCACTACACCGAAGGCACCAGCGTCCGGATGGTTGCTCCAGTGTTCCACCGCATCCTGCACAAGTTCCATGCCGATGAACAAGACACACTCTGAATCGATGGATACTACCGACATGAAAATTGGCGCAGTACACCCAGCGAATGATTGGAGTGCTGCAGTACGGCCCGCCCATCCTGCTGATGCCTTGGGGTTGTGCAGCCTAATGCGTGAATACTGGGACCGTGAAGACATCCCGAATTTCGATACCGTGCGCATTGCAAACTTGCTACGCCCAGCCTTGGAACCTGGCGGCGGCGCCCTGGCATGGCTCGCGGAGGACACCGCAGGCCAACCACTCGGTTACCTCATCGCTGTGACCCAGTTCAGCTTGGAATATGGCGGCATGACCGCCGAAATTGACGAGCTATATGTGCGCCGACCGGTACGCGGCAGCGGCCTTGGAAGCATGTTGCTGAACACGGCGGAAGCGGCCTTGCGTGAGCGAGGTATTTGCTGCCTGCAACTGCAACTCGCCACCAACAACCTGGTAGCACGCGAGTTCTATCGTCGCCATGCGTTCGCACGTCGCGCCGGCCATGAACTCTGGGACAAGCGGCTTACGCCGCCCCCGGCACCGGAACGCTAAAGCCCAGACCTAGCGCCTGCGGCACGCCAATGCTCATGGCGACTTGGTCTTGCCACGACTTGTCTTGGCAGGCGGCAACGGCAGCGTGCCTGCCTTGTGCAGGTCCACCGCGCGCCATAGATACCAAGCCGCTGTGGTGCGATAAGGCGCCCAGCGTTCACCGAACGCGGCCAACGCCTTCGGCTTGGGCATTTCCGGCAAACCATAGGCCAACCGAAAACCGGTCTGT
>CAIOHZ010000107.1 GCA_903858165.1 uncultured Pseudomonadota bacterium | reverse complement strand
TGTGAATCCTGAGAACTTTGGGTCCCTCGCTTCGGCCAACGCGGTGGCGCCGAAGGTAACGGCGGATGTTCCCGAAGTCACTGGTGCGGCTTCCTCGGTGGCTGCGGTTTCGCCGCCACCAAAGATGTCAGCCGTATTTTCAGTCATCGCAGCGTCTTCGCCGCCCATGCTCTCTTCAATCATCTGCGCGCCGAAGAAGCTTTCGTCGCTGGAGATGTCAAGCAATCCGCTGCCGGAACCAACCGCCTCAAGCTGCGTCTGGTCGGAGTTCAGAGACATGGAGTCATCATTAGTGCTAGCGCGACCTGCGCCCGACGATGCCGGAGCATCCATCATCATGCTGTCAGCACTGCTATCTGCAAGACCAATGCCACTGCCGCCACTACTGGCAGCAGGTGATCGCGCTGGCGGTGCCGAGCGAGCCATTGGCGCCGCTGCTGGCGTGGGCGCGCGGGTTGGTGCCGGGGCTGGCTCATCGTCGTCAGCAAGGCTCAGATCATCAAGACTCATGGAGTCGTCAGCGCCACTTGCGGCGATTGGACCGGCATCCAAGCGGAGGTCGTCGTCAAGGCTCAGGCCATCGTCCATCCGCAGGCCGTCGTCCATCCGTAGGCCATCGTCCATGCTCAGGTCATCATTCATGTTGAGCCCGGCGTCCATCCTGGCTGCGGCTGGCGCGACTGGAGTGACGGTGCTGTCGTCAAGACGGAGCTCATCCATGGCGCCCATGCTGCTGCCGGCGTTCGAGAGATCAAGACCGTCCAAGTTGATGTCGCTCCCCATGTCCCCGTCCCCGGCGATCTGATCGATCGCAGAGCGGCGGAAGAGCACTTGGTCCTTGTCGCGGAGTTCCTGAAGCTGGCCAGCGCGGGCCATGTTCATGATCTCGTCCTGGGACTTGTGAAGCTTCTGGGCAGCTTCCTCGAGCGTGTAGAACAACTTAGCCATGGTGTGTATTCCAGAGATTTGAACCCGCCACGGGGCAGGCAGTCGAAACGGCAACGGCGTCCAAGACGCCCATCGCGGGATACGCTACCTGCGGCGTTGATCTCACCGCAAGCGAACCCAGTGGGCTTATGACCATCCGCACCACCCCCCGCGCGGGTTCCCCCTCCCCGGGAACATCTCCCGCCGGACCTGAAATTCCTGATTTACCACTGGTTTCGGCCCGTTTAGAGGCGTGGTACCCCTCCGCCGCGCGGGTGTTGCCGTGGCGGTCTGAGCGCTCCGGATACCGAGCGTTGGTCAGCGAACTGATGCTCCAGCAGACGCAGGTGTCCCGGGTGGTAGAGCGATTTGCCAGTTTCATGGCAAAGTTCCCCACCGTTCGTTCCCTCGCCGACGCGCCGGAGCAGGAGGTGCTGGCAGCATGGCAGGGTCTTGGCTACTACCGGCGCGCACGATTTCTGCACCGTGCGGCGCAGGCCATTCGGGACATGCACGGCGCCGAGGTTCCAGACAACGTTGCAGCACTCACTGCGCTGCCCGGTATCGGCAGATACACCGCTGGCGCCATTGCCAGCATCGTCTTTGGTCAGCCGGCAGCGATTGTTGATGGCAATGTCCTGCGCGTCCTTTCGCGCCTTGCCGACCATGAAACGCGGATGGGCGACCCAGCCGCGGAGCGATGGGCGTGGCGTGAATCAACTCGGCTAGTACAGGTTGCCTCTGCACCAGGAGTGACCAACGAGGCACTCATGGAGCTTG
>CAIOHZ010000106.1 GCA_903858165.1 uncultured Pseudomonadota bacterium | reverse complement strand
GCCGTCATGGGCACGTCCTTCGGTCTCGAACATGTCTTATGGTTCGCCAACGATGCCGCCGATGCACACGAGGTGCCTACGTTCAGTCGCAACCGCAGCCACGACTATGTAGCTGCGGAAGTGAAAGCCGTGCGTGAAGCCGTGGGTGTCATCGAGATTGCCAACTTCGGCAAACACATGGTGCGTGGGCCGGGCGCGCGAGCTTTCCTTGAGCGCGTATTGGCGGGGCACTTGCCCGGGCCGGGCCGCGTAGCGCTCAGTCCGGTGCTTACGCCGCAGGGCAAGTTGTATGGGGACCTCACCGTCAGTTGCTTGGGCGAGAACGACTACCTGTTGCTGGGTTCGGGTGCCGCGCAGGAGATGCACAGGCGCTGGTTCGAACGGCATTTACCGGCCGCGGGAGTGGACTACCGCAATGTCTCCGACCAGTGGCATGGATTCGCGTTGTCGGGCCCGTGTTCGCGCGACTTGCTACAGCGCATCACGCGCGACGATGTCTCCGCGGCAGCATTCCGCTTCCGCGATGTGCGCCGCACGTTTGTTGGCGGGGTGCCGGTAGTGCTCGTGCGCTTGTCGTTCTCGGGGGAACTGGGTTTCGAGATTTACTGCGAGCCGCAGTTCCACTTAGCGCTGTTCGAACAGATCGAAGCTGCCGGCGCTGACTTAGGGCTGAAGCCCTATGGTGCCCGCACGCTGATGAGTCTGCGTCTTGAAAAGCACTGGGGCGTCTGGACGATGGATTACCGCCCGGACTACACCGCTGCGGAGGCTGGCATGGAGCCGTTCATCGACTGGAAGCGTACCTTCATCGGTCGCGAGGCTGCGCTGGCAGAACGCGAGCGCGGGCCTACTCGTCGGTTGGTATCACTGGTCGTGGACGCCGAAGACCGCGACGTGGTGGGCGATGAGGCCATTCTGCAGGGTGGCGTATGCATCGGGCATGTCACCTCCGGTGGCTATGCACACCACTTGGGTTGTTCGATGGCCATGGGCTATGTACCCCCCACCTGCGCCGCGGATGGCACGCCGCTTGAGGTGGAACTCAACGGACAGTTTTTCCCGGCGCGCGTGGTGGCAGTACCGGCCTACGACCCACAGGGCCTGCGCATGCGTGGTTGAAGCCCGCGCTCCAGTCCAAGCGGGTTGCGCTCCTGTCCCGGCGGGCGCGCGAGACCTGCGGCTAACATCGACCCACTCAGAATGAGGGGGACGACATGTTGAACCGCAACGGCCTTGCCGACACCAAGACGCCTGTCCGCTACCAGATTGGCTTGGTCGCGCTACTCAGTCTGCATTTCGGAATCTTGTTTTTTGATCGCAACGCGCTGAACTTCCTCATGCCTTTCGTTCAGCCCGATCTCGGGCTGACCAATACGCAGGTAGGGTTGTTGGCCTCGGCGCTGTCATTCACGTGGGCGGCCTCCGGTTTCCTCATCGGCAACTACTCGGACCGCAGCGGTAAGCGCAAGAGTGTCATCCTTGCGGGCACCGTTGCTTTTTGCATCTGCTCCGTGGGTTCCGGTCTAGCCACCAGTTTCGCTCTCCTGTTTCTGTCGCGCCTCGTCATGGGTTTCGCCGAGGGCGGCATCCTGCCTATCAGCCAGTCGCTGGTGGCACGGGAAGTGGCACCGGAACATCGTGGTTTGGCGATGGGCGTCACGCAGAACCTCGGTTCCAACCTGCTCGGTTCGGCGGCGGCCCCTTTGCTGCTGGTACCGCTGGCAGTGGCTTATGGCTGGCGCACGTCGTTTTTTCTAGCTGCCATTCCCGGGCTCATCACCGCGGTCATCATCTACTTTTATGTGAAAGAACCCCCGCCGGCGCCAGTCGCTGAGCGCCGCGAAACCCTGACGCTGCGCATGGCCTTCCGTGAACGCAATATCCAGCTCTGCGCGGTCATCTCCGTGCTGCTGGTGTCTTATTTGGTGGTGTGCTGGTCGTTCATGCCCTTGTTCCTGACGCAGTTCCGCCATTTCTCGAATGAAACCATGGGCTGGTTGATGGCTGCGCTCGGCATTTCTGCGGGTGTTGGTGCCTTCGCGGTGCCGGCGTTGTCGGATCGGATTGGTCGTCGCCCTGTACTCATCTTCTTCCCGCTGCTAGGCGTCATCTTGCCGCTCGGTGCCTTGTATTTCAGTGGCTCCATCTGGGTGCTGGCGGCCATCTTCTTCTTTGGTTGGGGCTTGAACGGCGTGTTCCCGCTGTTCATGGGGACTATCCCTTCGGAGACCGTCGACCCGCGGCATGTAGCCACGGCCTTGGGGTTGGTTTGCGCTACCGGTGAAATTCTCGGTGGCGTGCTCAGTCCGTTCGTGTCGGGCTATGCGGCAGACCGTTTCGGCTTGCAAGCGCCGCTGTGGATCATGTTCGGGCTGTGTATTCTCGCTGGCCTGTTGGCTTTCGGCTTGCGGGAAACGGCGCCGCGCGTGTTGGCGCGGCGCACGCAGGCTCAGTAGCCCTCGGCCGGGCGGACCCAGAGTCCGCCCTTGCGGCTGGCAAACTTCCAGCCTTCCGCCGTCAACACCAGTTCGTCCTCGAAAGTGCCGGGCAACGGCCGTTTCACGGTGGCTGCATCAGGCACGGTGGCGCCCGCGGCGCGTTCACCTGAGAGCATCAGGATGCGCGAGCGTGCGGTGGCGCGGTTCGCCGTTAGCACCTCGATTAAAACATCCGTACACACGTGAAACGTGGCCGTGGTCGCCGGCCGCGTCTGCAGGGCTGCGAGGATGGCGGCGCGCCCCTGGATGGGCTTGTCGGGCGCGGAGGGGCGATAGAGCACGCCGTCTTCGGTGAACATCTCGGCGATTGCGGCGAAGTCGCGTTCGTCGTTCAAGTAGGCGTAGCGGTGAACCAGATGGCGGCAAGCCTCTGCCACCGATATTTTTTCCATGGCGTTCACGCGGGTTTTTCCTTTTTGCACTGCACTCGCCAATAAAGCGTCGCATGGGCGTTGGATTTGCGCAACAGATGCGTTTCGCTCCATGTCGAGTGCGTTTCAGTGCAAGCAAGCACCTCCCGGACTGTGACAAGGTCGGTATCAGTCGATTCACTATTCGGCCTTTAGGCCATTGAGGGGGGAACATGAATCTGAAGCAGTCCATTGCGTTCATCTGCGCGCAGGCCGCCATCGGTCTTTCTGTAGTAGCTCCCGCGTACGCCGCGGATGATGAGGGAGGTATCGCCGAAGTAGTGGTGACGGCGCAGAAGCGTGCCGAAAAGGTGCAGGAGGTGCCCATCTCCATCACCGCGTTCACCGCTGAAGCCCTGCAGGAGCGCGCTGCGGTCAGCGTCGCCTCGCTGTCCGACATCTCGCCGAACGTCACGCTCGACGCCGGTACGCCGTTCTCGGGTTCTTCGGAAGTGCTCTCCGCGTACATCCGCGGTATCGGCGCCAACGACTTCGCGTTCAACATCGACCCGGGTGTGGGCGTCTACCTCGACGGCGTGTATCTCGCCCGCTCGGTCGGTGCCAACCAAGAACTCGGCGACGTCGAACGCATTGAAGTGCTGAAGGGTCCGCAGGGAACGTTGTTCGGTCGCAACACCATCGGTGGTGCTATCTCCATCGTCACGCGTGACCCGGGCAAGGAATTTGCCTTTACCGGCGATGTCACCACCGGTAGTTACGACCTCGTGAAGGTACGTGCCAGCGTGGATCTGCCCCTCAGCGAAACGCTGAGCTCTTCGATCAGCTTCTCGACGCGTCGCCGCGACGGCCACATGCGCCGCCTCGCGTTCCCGGGCTTTGCTGGCCTCAGCAACGAGCCGGTCACTCAGATGAAGGCTGCCGGCTACGACGGCATCGGTTTGGGTGGTGAAGGTGGTGAAAACCTCTGGACCGGTCGCGTCAAGGTAAAGTGGGACAATGGCGGTCCGCTCACTGCCACGTTCTCTGGCGACTACAGCAAGTCGGACTCCCAGCAAATCGCTAACAAGGTCATCGCTACCTTTCCGTTCGTGTTTGCTGGTACCTACAACTGCGCCATCGCCGGTATCGCGGCGGATCCGTCCTGCGGCGGCGGCCCCCCGGGTTTTGCCTTCCTGCCCTCGCGCGGCGGTCTTAACACCATCGGCGACCTGCCGACCGTGTTCGGCGTAAACGCGGACACCAACCCGTTCAACAACCGTCTGCCTTACGACGACCGTTTCATCACCAACGACATCGACACCACCTACGCCAACGGCAACAACTACACCAAGTTGAAGCAGTCGGGCGTGTCCTTGACGCTGGCCTACGACATCAACGATAACTTGATGTTGAAGTCCATCACCGCGCGTCGTGAATTGCACTGGAGCTCGGGCATGGACCTTGACGGTTCGCCGCTCAACTTCCTGCACACCAGCTTCACGATGAACCAGCAGCAGACCAGCCAGGAATTCCAGTTGGTCGGCAACTCGGAAGACAAGCGCCTGAACTGGGTGCTCGGTGCGTACTACTTCAAGGAGTCGGGCGACCTGCACGACTACGTGACGTTCGCCGAAGGTCTGTTGCAGGTGGACGGTCCGAACGATCTGGCCACGAAGAACTACGCCGGCTTCGGCCAGCTGGACTTCCGCATCAACGACCTCGTCGGCATCACCGTCGGCGGCCGTTACACGAAGGAAGACAAGGACTTCGAAGGCTTCCAGTCGGACGCCAACGGCTTGACGTACAAGATTCTGAGCCAGGTCGGCGTGCCGCCTTGCGCCAGCATCCTGCCGACCATCTCCGACGCGTGCCGTATCGCTGCAGGC
This sequence comes from uncultured Pseudomonadota bacterium, assembly GCA_903858165.1. Classification (GTDB taxonomy): domain Bacteria; phylum Pseudomonadota; class Gammaproteobacteria; order Steroidobacterales; family Steroidobacteraceae; genus CAIOHZ01. Next base: position 6,740 of record CAIOHZ010000106.1, on the reverse strand, counting down.
TTCCCGAACGCGGGCCAGCCGCTGCGCTACTACATCGCCGGCGTGCAGAACAAGAAGTTCAGCAACTTCTCGCCGAAGGTGGGCGTGCAGTTGCACCCCGCTGAAGACGTGATGGTGTACGGCTCCTGGTCGAAGGGCTACAAGACGGGTGGCTGGACCACCCGTCTGTCGAACCCCCTCAACTACGCACCGAACTTCGACGAAGAGAAGGCGACCACGAAGGAACTGGGCGTGAAGTCCACCCTCATGGACCGCAAGCTCCAGTTGAACGCAGCGGTGTTCGAGACCAAGTACGACGGCATCCAGCTGAACTTCCAGCAGGGCGTGTCGCCGACCATCCAGAACGCCGGTGACGCGAAGATCAAGGGTGCGGAAATCGAGGCCATTCTGGCCCCGGCTGACGGCCTCCTGATCAACGCTTCCTTCGGCTACCTGGATGCGAAGTACACCAACGTCCTCGCGGGCGCTCAGGTTGCTACGAGCACGGGCAAGTTTGGTCAGGCCGGTGTGGTGCCGGGTGCCACGCTACCCAAGACGCCGAAGTTCAAGTTCAACATCAGCCCCCGTTACGAGATGAACCTCGCCAATGGTGGCAGCGTCGTGTTGCTGGCGGACTACACCCACACGGACAAGATGAAGAACGACACGGAAGGCAGCTTCCTGCTCGACCGTCCGTCGACAGACCAAGTCAACGCCAGCGTCACGTACTACGAGCCGCAGGGCAAGTGGAACGCGACGGTAGGTGGTACCAACCTCAGCGACGAGCGTTACCTGACGACCGGTCAGGCGCAGCTCGCCGGTGGCCAGGTGTACGGCACTTACAGCCGTCCGCGTGAGTGGTACGCCCGTATCGGCGTGAAGTTCTGATGAGGTTTGCGCCGGGGTGTCACGGGTTTCCGTGGCACCCTGGTCGCAGCCGCCTCGCGCGGTTCGAAGCTATCTCCGGCCGCTTCCGGCCAGGCTTTGGCCAGTCTCTGGCCCGTTTCATCGCCTTTTCAGGCCTCTTTACGGCCCGTCTCAGGAGTCCCCATGTCCGGCAATAGCGAAGGCAACGAGTTCTGGCGGAACATCAAGCCCATCGAGAAGGTGTTCAAGCCGAACGCCCTGCCCGAGGTTTATCACTCGAAGATTGCCGAGGGTGATGAGCGTTATTGGGTGCCTATCAGCGAAACGGTCTCTTCCAAGCCGGTCTGGATTTCTCCCCAGCGCAACATGTGGGCAGACTGCCTCATGTCGAAGGGTCCAGGCCTGGTGAACCGCCACTACCACCCGCACCAGATCTTCGCTTACACCATCAGTGGCAAGTGGGGCTATCTGGAACACGACTGGGTGGCTACTGCGGGCGACTTCGTCTATGAAACGCCCGGTGAAGGCCATACGCTGGTTTGCTACGAACACCCCGACCCGATGAAGGTCTTCTTTGTTGTTTCTGGTCCGCTCATTTGGTTGGACGAAAATGGCAACTCCGTCGGCCATTACGATGTCCACGATTACATTGCGGCGGCACGCGCGCACTACGACAAGGTCGGCATTGGTGCTGACTACGTCGACACGCTGTTCCGCTAAAGTTCAAGCGCCCCGGTCGGGGCGCTTTTTCTTTCAGGTGCTGTGGCCCTGCCGCAGCGCACTTCCCGAAGGAGTTTCTCCATGTCCAGCATGAAAGCGCCGCCGAGCAGCGCCTATAAAATCGTTCAAGTCCCTGAGATTTATGCGTCGATCATCGCTGCGCGCGGGGTCGAGGGTGGCTATATCGGCGGGTCCGAGGAAGAGAGCCCCTGGGTGCCCTTCGGCGATAACGCGGCCATCCGCCATCTGGCCTTCGATGTGCGCGCTAACGTCTACTGCAACATTCTCTGGATCAAGGGTCCGGGCGTTATCGGCACGCACAAGCACCGCGGTCAGGTCTGGGCCATCGGGCTCGAAGGTAGCTTCCGCTATCTCGAATACGACTGGGTGTGCCGCCCCGGTGACTTCATCACCGAAATGCCGGGCACCGCGCATACGCTCGTCACCGACGACCCGAATGGTATGAAAGCGCTGTTCTGGATGCAGGGGGCCAACGAGTTCTTCGACGATCAGGGCAACCATGTGGAAACGCTCGATGTGTGGTGGTTCATCAACCACTACGAGACTTACTGCGCAGAGAAGGGCCTGCCCATCAACAAGAAGCTGTACCTTTAAGGGAATGCCATGAGTACGCTCGACCAATTCAACATTGCCGGCCGCTCGGCCATTGTCACGGGTGCCGCTTCTGGCATCGGCTTGGCCTATGCCGAAGTGATGGCCGAGGCTGGCGTTACGGTGACGCTCACGGACATCGACGGGGCGGCGGTAGAAACGGAAGCCACGCGCCTTCGTGCCGCTGGCTTCACGACGCGCTCGGCGCAGTTGGATGTGGCGGACCGCGCCACGATGCGACAAGTGTTTGACGAACACGTGGCGGCCTGCGGTGGTCTCGACATTGCCTTCGCGAACGCTGGCATCGATCCGGGTGCCGGTTTTTGGAACCCGGGTGGCTTTCGCAATGAAGACGGCCAGATCGATACGCTGGACCCGGCTCGATGGGACCGCAGCATCAGCATCAACCTCACGGGTGTGTTCAACACTATCCGCGAGGCGGCTCGTTGCATGAAGGCCGGCGGCAAGCGCGGCTCCATCATCGCTACGTCTTCGAACGCGGCGCTGGTGAATGAAGCCATCGTCGGTATGGCGTACATGCCTGCAAAGGCTGGCGTTGCCCACTTGGTGCGTCATGCGGCGATGGAGCTTGCGGAATTCGGCATTCGCGTCAACGCCATCGCGCCTGGGCCGGTCGTCACGAACATTGGCGGTGGCTGGTTGAAGAAAGACCCGGTGGCCCGCCGGGCCTGGGACGCTATGGTGCCGCTGGGTTCGGTCGCTGAAACCAATGATCTGAAACCTTTGGCACTGTTGCTAGCCTCGGATGCCTCCAGTTACATGACCGGTAGCCACGTACTCATCGATGGCGGCATGGCGCTGGGTAAGTTCAAGTAAGCCTTTTACCGTTGCTCTTGCCCGGATCGGTCCGGTTCATTGTCTTCGAGCGTCGAGAAATGGACTATTCAAGAAAGAGGAGGAACTCGTGAAATTCGCTCATTATTCCATGCCTGCCATGGCGCTATTCGTGGCCTGCGCGCTAACGCTGCCACTGACTGCCATCGCGGAGGCCCCGCCTTCTGCTACGCCGCGTTCTGCTGAAAAGCTCTACGCCTCTACCTGTGGCTATTGCCATGGTCGCAACGTTGGCCCGGTCATTTTGGGTCGCAGCTTGCCGGTGCCGGCTATCGAAGCCGTCGTGCGCAACGGGCTGAACGCCATGCCGGCGTTTCGTCCTTCCGAAATCAGTGATGCGGAACTGGCCGCCGTGGCCGCTTGGGTGTCCACCAGCGCGGCCAACCCGCAGGAGCATGGCAAATGAGCGGTATCAATCGACGTGAGTTTTTGGGCGTAGGTGCTGCGGGCCTCGGCGCTGCTGCCGGCCTTGGCTTCAGCGAGGTCGCCCGCGCGGCCCCGATGCTCGCGCCGCGCGTTAGCAAGGCCTCCTTTGCTCGTCTGCTCGCGGAGATGCGCGGGGTGGTGGGCGACGCTTGGGTGTACGCCGACGACCAAGGGCTGCGCAGCTACAAGAAGAGCTATACGCCCGACCCGCAGCTGCAGCACGTACCGGTGGGTGCAGTGGCGCCGCAGAGCGTGGAAGAGGTCCAAGCCATCGTCCGCATTGCCAACCACTATCGCCAGCCGCTGTGGACCGTGTCGACTGGCAAGAACTTGGGCTATGGCTCGGCTACGCCTGCTACCCCTGGACAGATGGTGCTGGACCTGAAGCGGATGAATCGCATCCTCAACGTTGACCCGGACCTTGCTACGGCGCTGGTGGAACCGGGTGTGACGTACCAGCAGTTACAGGACTACCTCGACGAACACAAAATCCCCTTATGGCTTGACGTGCCTACGATTGGGCCCATCGCTTCGCCGGTAGGAAACACGCTCGACCGGGGAGTGGGCTATACGCCTTACGGTGATCACTTCACGTTCCAGTGCGGCATGGAAGTGGTGCTGCCGAATGGCGACGTGATGCGTACCGGCATGGGTAGCATCAAGAACAGCACTACTTGGCAGGCCTTTAAATGGGGCTATGGCCCTTATGTAGATGGGCTATTCACCCAGTCCAACTTCGGCATCTGCACGAAGATGGGCATGTGGCTCATGCCGAAGCCGCCTTGCTACAAGCCGTTCATGATTCGCCACGCGGAAATGTCGGACGTCGCTCGTATTGTTGAGGCCATGCGTCCGTTACGCGTGGCCAGTCTCATTCCGAATGTGAACCTGATGATGGGCGCGGCTTATCAGTTGGCCATGTTCAACCGACGTTCCGACGTTTGGCAGGGTGAAGGCTCCGCTACGGACGAGGCCGTGAAGAAGGCGGCTAAAGCCAACGACCTTGGTATGTGGAACACGTATTTTGCATTGTATGGCACGGACGAAAGCGTCGCCGCTATCGAACCCATCGTGCGCGGTGCACTCACCGCCAGTGGTGGTGAGGTGCTCACCGAAAAAGAGATGGGCGGCAACCCTTGGTTCCATCATCACGCCACCCTCATGCGGGGTGGTTTGAATCTGGACGAAATCGGTTTGGCCCGTTGGAAAGGCAATGGAGGCGGTCTGGCATGGTTCGCGCCCGTGGCGCCCGCCAAAGGTGATGAGACCGCTCGGCAAACCGCGCTGGCCAAGGAGATACTGGGCAAGTACGGCTTTGATTACACGGCCGCCTATGCCATTGGTTGGCGAGAATTGCACCATATCATCGCGCTCTTGTTCGATAAGACGGACCCTGCTGAAGAACAGAAAGCAGACACTTGCTACCGTGAGATGGTCACGCGTTTCGGTGAGCAGGGCTGGGCCAGTTATCGCACTGGAGTGCCGTCCATGGACCTGGTGGCAGCGCAATATGGTCAGGTCAATCGCGACTTTAACAAGCTGCTGAAGAACGCCATCGACCCGAAGGGCATACTCGCGCCAGGCAAATCCGGTATCTACTGATGCGCGCCTGTGTAATGCAGGGGCTACACCAGCCCCTGGCCGTGGTGAACTTGCCGGACCCCACCCCGGGCCCCGGTGAGGTGGTGGTCAAGGTCGGACGCTGCGGTATCTGCGGGTCCGACCTGCACATGACCGAAGACCCGGCTTACGGGAAGGGTGCCGGCGATGTGCTCGGGCACGAGTTCGCCGGAGAAGTGGTGGCGCTCGGTGCGGGCGCCACCGGTCTGGTCGAAGGCGACCTCGTCTCCGTTGTTCCGCTGGTGAGCTGCGGGCAGTGTGAAAGCTGCCAGCGTGGCGAACCCGCGTGGTGCAAAGGCTTCGGGCTCCAAGGTGGCGGCTACGCGGAATACGCGCTGACGCGCCCGAACCAATGCGTGAAATTGCCAAAGAGCGCGAGCCTCGCCGATGGCGCCATTGTGGAGCCCTTGGCGGTGGCGCTGCATGGCGTTATCCAGGCCGGTTTGCGCCCCGGGGGCCGGGTGTTGGTGCTAGGCGCTGGGCCCATAGGTCTTGCGGTAGCTTTCTGGGCGCGGCGGCAGGGTGCTGCATGCGTCGTCGTGCAGGACATAGCGCGGCATCAGGAGGCTCTTGCCTTGACGATGGGTGCGCACGCCTTCGTCGCTGACCCTACGGACCCGGTCGGGTCAGCCGAGCGAGCACTCGGCGGAAAAGCGGACATCGTCTTTGAATGCGTCGGCATTCCGGGCTTGATTGCACAAGCGGTAGAACAAGTTCGCAATCGCGGCACCATTCTGTTGCTCGGTCTTTGTACGCGTCCCGATACCTTCAATAGCTTCGCCATGTTGTCGAAAGAAGTGCGTCTGATCACCTCGGCCTTCTTCAACCGAGGTGAGTTCGAAGCGGCGCTCGACGCATTGAATCGTGGCGCGGCCGAGCCGCGCGCTTTGGTCACCGATACCCTTCGTCTGGAGGAAGTGCCGGCTGGCTTCGAGGCGCTGCGAAAACGCACCCACCAATGCAAGGTGCTCATCGCACCGTAAACACCCCCTGTCCAGGCGGCTACCTTGCTGCTGTCGCGCTATTCCGGCGCTCTGCTGGTGCACTGCTGGTGCGCCTCCGCACGGAAGAGAATGCCTGCATCTCTATGATGCAAGGCGTGCGGGGCTTCTTGCTCCGCCACGCCAAGGATGGGGTGTGAAGTGCTGCAAAAAGTTGCTGCCAGGCCCGCGGAGTCGGGCCTTTCTCTTTCCTGCTTTCGTTCTTTCGATGAAGCGATTCCCTGGCGCGAAGCACTGGATGCCATCAACCTCGCCGCACCGCGGCCTGATCCTTTTTCTACCTTCGGTTTTCTCGAGCACTACTTCGAGTATGACGAGTACTTTCCCGGCGGCCAGGGCTTTACTCTGTGGTTGCTGGTGGTATTTCGTGGCCAAGAGCCCATCGGCTATCTGCCGCTGAAACATACGGAAGAGCGCGTTCTCGGGCTGCAGGCCTCTCCGGCGACGGTGGTGCGCTTCGTCAATAACCCGGAGATGGAAGACACGGCACGCTGCTTGGTGCGGCAGTTGGGAGTGTCTGGTCTGGTCGGGTTTGATTTCATGGTCGAGGCTGCCACTGGCGCAGCCCACTTAATTGAGATGAACGTGCGCGCTACGCCGGCTTGCCATCTCCCTAATAGCCATGGCACTGCCTTGACGGCCTCCTTGCTAGCCCGTCTG
>CAIOHZ010000105.1 GCA_903858165.1 uncultured Pseudomonadota bacterium | reverse complement strand
TGGGTTTGCCAGCCGGTGTTGCCCAACACCACGTCGCCCACCTGAAAGCCGGCAGCCTTTGATTCCAGTACGCGGCTAACGGTGCCGCCTACCATGACGCCGCCCACCGCTACCGGTTCGGCATACGAAGGGCCATCGCTCATGCGGCCGCGCATGTACGGGTCCAACGAGAGGTAAAGCGTCTGCAAGAGCACTTCGCCTTCGCCCGCCGTGGGCACCGGCCCATCCTCGAGACGGAACGAGTCAAGCGTGGGGACGCCGACAGGGCGCTGAGCGAGAACGACGCGACGATGCATGGTGGAGTACCTGCTGAAAGGGAGAGAAAAACACTGTAATGCGACCGGCGGCGGGTGTCTGCAGGAACCCTGCATCAATAGCCGCGACGGCCGGTCATCATCTTGCCACGGTCTGCCGTGGAGCAAATGACGGAAGGGTACTCAGCCGTACTAGTTAGGCTGAAGGATTGGCGGCGGCAGAAGTTTGCCGGTCAGCAACCGCCAGAGGGTTAGAACCACCAGCGTCGCAATCACCAAGTTCGCCACGCCGAACAGTCCTAGCGACAACCATTCCATGAAGCCTTTCTGTCCGCGCAGCACGAATACGATGCTGTCGAAGGCCAGCGCAGTGACGCCGAAGCTGAACGCCCAATAAGAAGCTGTGAAGGGCTGTCGAGTAATCCATGGCAACAGGCCCACCAGAAAAGCGAGTTGCAGCAGCGCATACCCCAGCAATAGTTGCGCGAATAGATCCACGGGACCACCAGCAAGGCCACCCGTGACAAACAAGTACCCCACACAACCGACCGCAGGAGGGGCCAGCATGATGCCCAAAGTGGGCCGCATCGGGGCAGGTAGCGTGGAGTGGTGGGCAAGACGATGGGTGATAACCGACTCCAACGAAAGCCAACTGAGGAACCCGGCGCCCAGAAAGAGCACCCCGATGTCTGGATAACCGAAATACCCCGCACAGAACGCGCTGACAAAATTGCCTGCTACCGTCGGAAGATAAAGCGCCGCGGATACGGTGCCCACAGCCCGCTCACCACGCCAAAGGCGTCCGGTGAAATAAACGGCATAGGCAAGTTGGCTTATGGAGCCGACGACAAACAGCACCAAGGCCAACGAATGATGCAGTGGCGCTATGGCGATGCCAGCCAACAGCGTCGCCACCGCCGCCAGCCCGACAAAACAGCCCTGCAGCGGGTCATGCCATTCAGCCAAGGCTTCAGCGCGGTTCAGTAGCCATTTGCCGATATAAAAAACCGTCAATACTGCCCATAGCGCGAAGCTGAGCAACATGACGCCTTGGGCAATCTGCGCCGGCATCCCCCAAGCCAACGTGGCAACTCGCCAACAGTCGCCGAGCCCTACCAACCCTAAAACCATTCCAAAGAACGAGACCGGAACGTTTATTGGACGCATGGACATGGATTGGCAGCCTTTTTCAAAGAACGCAGTAAGCAGTTGCGATAACCAGCACGCACAGATATCGTCGCACGATTGCGTCGAGTGCCATCGAACGCATTATGAAAGCCCGGTTAATGCAGCCTCGGTAGCAGTCTTCGGGTGTCGCTTATTTCATCTCTAGAGAGAGTCCCCATGGCCCTGTTGGTATTTGGATCGCCTGAAGTACGTCGGGCATACGTTGGGGCTATGCGTCTGGTGGCGACAGCCAACGGCAGCCGGCCTTTCGAGGGTGACCGAGCAGAATTGGTTAAAAAATTTGCAGGGCTGGTGGGCTGTGCCGGCTGCCACGGCTTCAGTCACTCTCTCGATTTCTCGTCACTGCTCGGTGCCGATGAGCCCTGGCCCGACGGTGAAACAGCGCTAGCGACAATCCGTGCGGCTCTCACCACGGAAAAAGACCGATTAGAAGCCGTGCATGCGGGTTTGCTGGTAGCGATGTTTTCGCCAGAGCCCGACCCGGTCGCCGTACAAACTGCACGGTGGATTGCGAACGCTCTGGACTGCGATGAGCAGCTGGCCGCCAACCTCGAGCAAATTGCCAATCAGAATGCGGCGGCTGCGAAAGCCGACGTGTTCCGGCGCTTCTTGTCCGAGCGTATTGCCGTGGAGCGTGGCGTCATTGACGCCCATATGGAGCGACATGATCTGGCCTCCATCACGCGCCCGGAAATGATCGAGCGCTATCACCAATTGATGGCAGAGGCGCCTGCCGGGTCATTGGGCGCCGAAATGCGGGCGTTCTACAACGATGCCCACTTTGACGTACCGGGCACGCCCGGGTCGCCGTTACCGGTCGAGTTCCTTGGCTCCCACGATGTCCACCATGTACTGTCTGGCTACAACACCACGCCACAAGGCGAGGTTTACACCGCGGTCTTCAACGCAGCGAATGCTTCAGCGGGTATCGGTTGGTTAGCGGTGGTGCTGTTGCAGTGGCACCAAGGCATCAAGCTCGGGGTGTTCGAGGCGGTGCACTCGCACCTCGACCCAGAAATGATGGCTTCGGCCGCGGCGCGTGGAGCGCAAACCAAGATCGACATTTACTCAGCCCAATGGGACTGGTTGAGTTTATTGGCGCAACCGCTGGACGAAGTCCGTGCTGCCATTGGCATTCCGCCCGGTGGCCAGGTAGCAACTGGCGAGTCTTGGGGCCTTTGATCAATGCGAGTTGTAAACGTCTGTTGGCTGCCTGGGCCTGACTACCTGCACTCACGCACCCATCACTAGCGTTTTTCGTGGAGCACCTCATGCAGCAACGTTTCAAGAGCCAAGTGGTCGTGGTAGCCGGCGGTACCGGCGGGTTGGGCAAGGCCGTCAGTCTTGCCTTTCTGGCGGAAGGGGCAACCGTAGTGGTTACCTATCGCAGCCAAACGGAGTTCGACGCGCTGCAACTGGCCGCAGCCGAAAGCAGCAGTCGTCTCGAAGGACATATCGTCGATGTACTCGATGAAGCCGCTCTGCAGACTTTCATCACTGACGTCGTTGCGCGTCATGGCCAACTCGACGCTGTCGTGAATGCCGTTGGTGGTTACGCCGCCGGTTCCCCTCCTTGGGAGATGCCGGCGGATGCGCTAGACAAGATGCTCGCGCTAAACCTGCGGTCCGGGTACCTTTTGCTGCGCAATGTGGTGCCCACGCTGCTTGCGCAGCGTCACGGCGCCATCGTCAACATTGCCGCGGTTACCGCGGTCCAGCACGTGGCTTCGGCGGCCGAGTATGTTGCCTCGAAAGCCGCGGCCGTCGCCATGGTGGATTCGGCCGCCGCCAATCTGAAGGGTACCGGTGTTCGCGCCAACTCGGTTTTGCCGAGCATCATCAACACTGCGTCGAACCGCGCTGCCATGCCAGATGCCGACCACGCCGCGTGGCCGACGCCAGAGGACATTGCGCGAGTCATCCTGTTCCTTTGCAGTGATGACGCGCGACTCGTCAATGGCGCTGCCATCGCGGTTTGAGTTTGCCAGCACGCCCATTCGCCCCCCCCCGCTAGACCACGGGTAAACCCGGGCTGCTTGGGCCTTTTCTCGCGGTAGTCGGTGAATTTTGTTTGGCCAGCGCGTGCTATCGCGCTGTTTCGTGCGCTATCGCCTGATACTCGGCTTCCTTCCGGGCCCATGCTGCGCAATGCTTTGGCTACGCACCGGTTACCGGTTGCGGCAGCAGCAACATCGCCAAGGAGGGCAGATGATGACCGGAACCTTTGAGTGGGACGGCTGGCACGAGGCCGCCAACGTCCGCCAGCATGGCGTCGCTTTCGACGATGCCCAGTGGGCGTTCTTCGACACGCGCCGCGTACTGGTAGCAGACGGTGCCCACACGGACCAGGAACCCCGCTGTTTTTGCCTTGGCCGAGTGGGCGGCTTGGTGCTTACGGTTAGGTTTTACTACGTGGAAGGACGCATCACGTTGCTTTCCGCCGGCTACTGGAAGAAAGGGAGGCACTTCTATGAAGCGCAGAACGGCCTTGTCCGCTGAGCCCCGCGGGCGTTTGCGGGTCGTACAGGACACCCTGCCCCACCCCCGCGAACTGGTCCCGCGGGAAGACAGCGTGCAGATAACGTGTGCTCTCAGCCGTGAAGCCGCGGAGTTTTTCCGGCTGGAGGCAGCGCAGACGAAGCTACCTGTTCACCGTTTGCTACGCCGCGTGCTGGAGGCCTATGCCAGCCAATGCAGTGGTAGCGAAGACGCCGCCAAACGTGTTGACTGAGTAGGTTACTTAACTGTTTTCTATTGTTTTTTTTAATTCAAGGCGCGGATCGAAGCAACTCTTGTTCCACCACTGGCAGCTGGTCGTTCCCAAAGAACAACTTGCCACCAACGAACATCGAAGGCGACCCGAACCCGCCCCGCTCGATGAGTTCTTCGGTGTTGCTGCGCAGCCTTGCCTTCACGGGGTCCGTCGCAGCAGCGGCGAGCAAAGCGCTGCCGTCATGCGCCGCGGCCGTAGCCGCAGCCGCCAAAACAGCAGGGTCGTCGAGGTTTTCTTCGCGGACGAAATAGGCGGCAAAGGCCTCGGCGGCAAACCGCTGCAGGCCTGCCGGGTCCGGCTCCAGCGCGGCCGCCATTCGCATGGCTAACACGCTGCGCGCCGGGTGCCACTGCGAAGGAAAGCGCAACGCCACACCGCTCAACTCCGCCCAATCGTGCATCACCCGGAACGCCTGTTTCAATCGCCGGTTGTTGGCGTCTTCCCGCGCGGCGTACATGCCAGGGTTCACCGCATTGAATACGCCACCCACGAGAACGGGCCGGTACACCGCCGTAGCGCCCGTGCGTTGCAGCACCGGTTGCAGGTTCACAAACGCTAGGTACGTCCACGGACTGGAAAGATCGAAAAAGAACTCTACCGAACTCATGGTGTTGGCCTCACGCCGAACAGAATCTCGCGCGCTTTAACGTCATCCACGGCGGCGTTGTTCCGCTGGTCCTTCAACAGCTCCATTCCGCGCTGTACCGCTAGCCGGGCACGTAGCCGCGCGAACCAACTCTGCACCGCAGGATAGGCAGCCAAGTCGATGTCGCGGCGTTTGGCCGTCACTATCCACGGGAACACGGCCATGTCAGCAACGGAATACACACCAGCCAGGCAATCGCCAGTGGCTTGGAGCTGCGCGTCCATCACCCCTAGGAGACGGCGACATTCACGGTCATAACGGTCGATGGCGTAGGGAAGCTTCTCGGGCGCGTAAAGCTTGAAGTGTCCGTCCTGACCAAACATCGGCCCTAGGCCTCCCATCTGCCACATCAGCCACTGCGTCACCGAAGTGCGCCCACGCAGGTCTTTTGGCAGAAATTGGCCACTTTTGTCGGCAAGATAGAGAAGGATGGCGCCAGACTCGAATATTCGGATAGGTTCGCCGCCGCCCATTGGCGCATGGTCCACCAGAGCCGGCATGCGGTTATTTCGGGAGATTTCCAGAAACTCTGGCTTGAATTGGTCCCCTGCACCGATATCCACCGGGACGACCCGGTAAGGCAGCCCCATTTCCTCCAAGGCGATGGAGATCTTCCAACCGTTCGGGGTTGGCCAGTAATAAAGGTCAATCACGGTGCGGGCGCTTCATCCTGCAACTTAAAGCGCACCCGCAAACGGAACTGGTTCCCGGGGCACGCCACTTTGAAGGTTTGGTTGGCAATGTAGAGCATGGCGGCCTGGTCCAGTTCAGGCGACAAACTGCTCTGCCCCACCTGAATCTGCATGGCCTGCCCTTCCGGTTGGTCCAACCGGAAGTAGACCGTCACCGGCCCCTCTTGCTGCAAACGGCGGGACATATCCGGGTAGAAGGCCTCTACCCCTGGGCCGGAGACAATCTCCGGGCGACAACCGGCAGGTGGTGCCGGGTCGGGCGCCGGGGCAGCCGGCAAGGTGTCGCAGGAAACAGTTCGCAGTTTCAGTGACTGGTCTGTGGGAAGGAAGGCTTCCGCCACCGTTTTGGTGCGTCCCGAGGGAAGCATGATGGAGCGCTCGTCGTTGGTACCATCAGCCATGGGTACCAAGGTTTTGCAAATAAGGTCGGTCTTGGCCTCACTGGTCACCTCGAGGCGTTGCTCACGGCACTGGGTGTCCGCATTCCCGAGGCAGTCCACCGTTTGCGGGGCCCGAAGATAGCGGGCGTACCACCCATCAGTTCCGGTCCCCACCGTCTTTCGGCCGGTGCTTTCCACTTCCACCGGAAGCGTGGAGTCCAATTCGGTGCCGGAGGGGGTCGGAAGATCTGTTGCCTGCATTTTTCCAGGCGAACTTCCGGCCGCTATCGATAAAGGAGCGTTAACAAACGCCAACGCCAAACAGGTACACGCGGCAACGAAACGAATACGAGACTTGAACACAAGGAGGTCCTTTCATGAATTGCCGGCCGGTAATCGCGGCGGCAGCGGCGCTGGAAATGCCATTGGCAGGAACCATGACCTGAATATCTTACTTTGGATGGGGCTTATGGCTACAGGTTCCGTTCACCGCACAGGTGATGTTCCACGTGGAACATCACCGCACCCCACCGCTACAGGTAAGGCATGGGTAGGCGTAGGTGGGCGTGGGTAAACCAAGGCCGCCTTAGGCGACCTCAGACCACGTCAGGCGGCGCGCACCACGCCACGTTCCACGTGGAACATGGCGCCGGGAACCCCGAACCCCGGCAAATCCTGACGCAGGGACGTCACGAACAACTGCACCGGCAAGGTTCGAACCACATCGACGAACCTCTCCAGATTCTCAGGGTCTAGTTCGGCAGCCGGGTCGTCAAGCAAGAGCGCCGACCGACCAGCGGTATAGGTCTCCTGCAAAGCCACTTGGGCCAGAATGAGGCCGGCCGCCAACAATTTCTGCTGTCCACGGGAGACTCGTTCCTTGGCAGCCAATCCATCCACCCGAACGCCAATATCCGCCCGGTGCGGCCCAAGGTGGGTGATACCGTAACGTTGGTCACGCTCGCCGCCTTCTTCGAGCGCCTGTGAATACGGGACACCAGCAGCCCAGCCTCGGTGATACGCGAGTTCGACCTTCGCTTGTAGCAACCTTTGCCCAATGTCCGCTACAAACGGTCCCAGTAAGTCTAGGTACGCGCCCCTGCGTTCTGCCAATAACTCTCCCGCAAGGGCCAGTTCAGCGTTCCATGCACCCAAACCGCCTGCAGCACCCGTCTTCAGTGCTGCTGTTCGTTGCCTCAGTGCGCGGTGGTAACGCTGCCAGGCATCCATAAAGAAAGGTTCCACGTGGAACACGCCCCAGTCCAGAAACCGGCGACGACGGGTAGGGCCCTCTTCCAGCAGTTTATGTACGTCGGGGTCGATGACTTGTGGTGGGAAGTGCAGCGCCAACTCAGCGGCGCTGGTAGCAGTGGCGCCGGCAACGCGAATCTCCGTAGCTCCACGGGATCCCCGTAGACCCAACACGGTGGTAACCGGTGGATTAAGCACCTTCCCGACGGCTAAAAAGTCCGCCTGCCCTTGCTGAATAACCCTATCCAAACGACGAGTTCGGAAAGAACGACCCCGGCCCAGAAAATACAAAGCCTCAAGAAGACTGGTCTTTCCCGAGGCATTGGCGCCGACGATGAGGTTATAGCGGTTGTCGAAACCCAAAGTGGCTTCGTGAATGCAGCGGAAGCGCTCCAACTGCAAAGAAACTAGCGGCATGAACGCAACCTAACTGCCATGCCGCTGGACCAATACGGCTTAAAGCCGCATTGGCATCACGACATAGCGCTGCGCGCTCGAGCCAGGTGCACGCACCAAACAACTGGAATTGGCATCTGTTAGGCCCAACTCCACTTCAGCGCCGTCGATGGCAGCCAAGGCATCCAGTAAGTAGTTCACGTTGAACCCTACTTCGAAACCTTCGCCCTCGAAGACCACTTCGAGCTCTTCTTCTGCCTCTTCCTGCTCCGGGTTGTGAGCCTGCAGAGTAAGCAGATTGGCACCTAGCGCCAGACGAATGCCCCGGTACTTCTCGTTCGACAGAATGGCCATACGCTGCAAGGCACCGCGCAATTCGTCGCGGCCCGAACGCACCACGTACTTCGGGTTCGCGGGAATGACCCGCCCATATTCCGGGAAGCGACCATCGATCAGTTTCGATGTGAAGCGGATATCCCCGATCTGCACACGAATATGGTTGGCGCCCACTTGCACCAATACATCGCCCTCGCCGCCAATGAGGCGCGCCAATTCCAATACGCCCTTGCGTGGAACAATGACCTGCTGGGCTCCGCCGCTACTCGCCGGCTTGGCCAACTCCAGTTCGCAAAGCGCCAAACGGTGACCGTCGGTGGCTACCGTACGCACCATCTTGCCATCCGTCTCCAGCAACAAACCGTTGAGGTAATAACGAACGTCCTGATGAGCCATGCTGAAACTGCACTTTTCGAGCAAGCGCTTCAGTTCCGCTTGTCCTAGTTCCAGTGTCTGCGTGGCATTGATTTCCTCAACGGTCGGATACTCTGTAGCCGGCAAGGAGGACAGCGTGAACCGGCTACGGCCGCATTTCACTTCCACCTTGTCCGTTTTCAGTTCCACCGTTACTGGCAAACCGGCGGGTAACGCCTTCACGATATCCAGGAACTTGCGCCCCGGAACCGTGATGTCGCCTTCGCGGTCTACCTTCACGCCGCCCCTAGCCACCAACTCGACCTCAAGGTCTGTGGCAGTTACAGCGAAGGTGCCATCACGAACCACCACCAGCACATTGGCCAGGATGGGCATGGTCTGACGTCGCTCCACCACGCCCATGACGGACTGGAGGGGACCTAGGATTTGCTCGCGTTCCGCGGAAAACTTCATCTGGCCACCTATGTGTTCGGTCCGGCTCCGCTCTTCTATATCTAGGATTTGATATTGAAGATAAAGAGTTGTTGTTATTACTAAGCCAACGCTTTTCTGTTAGCGAATGAAAAAAGCGCTTATCAATCAGAAACTTATGCAAAGCATAAAGCTTTGGAAAACCCTCTCGCATCCAGCGCGCATCCTGTGGAGGACATGTGGATGAATTGTCACCTATCTTGCCACTGTCTGCCGCACCACTCCAAGTGCACAAATCGTCCCCGGCTTCTCCACAGACTTATCCACAACCTTAGCGTCTCTCAGCAGGTGAGTGTTCGCAGGAGATTTTGATAGTCCTCGGCAACGCGCGTTTCTGTTTCACGCAGTTCTTTCACGCGTTTGCAGGCATGCATCACCGTCGTGTGGTCCCGTCCGCCGAAAGCGTCACCAATCTCCGGCAGCGAGTGGTTCGTCAATTCTTTCGCCAAAGCCATGGCTACTTGGCGCGGGCGGGCGATGCTCCGGCTACGACGATGGCTGAGCAAGTCCGCAACACGCAACTTAAAGTAGTCTGCCACGGTCTTCTGGATGTTCTCCACCGTGATCAACTTTTCCTGGAGTGCCAGCAAGTCCTTCAGGGCTTCCTTGGTGAAATCCACCGTGATGGGTCGCCCAGTGAACTGCGAGTTCGCCACTACACGCCGCAGTGCACCTTCGAGTTCACGAACATTGCTGCGAATGCGCTTGGCGATGAAAAACGCCACTTCTTCTGGTAAATCCACCCTCGCCTGCTGCGCTTTGCTCATCAAGATGGCTACGCAGGTTTCAAGCTCGGGCGGTTCAATCGCTACGGTAAGCCCCCAGCCAAAACGGCTCTTCAGCCTTTCTTCAAGCCCTACCACTTCCTTTGGATAACGGTCGCAAGTCAGAATGACTTGCTGCTGGCCTTCCAGCAGTGCGTTGAAGGTATGAAAGAACTCTTCTTGGCTGCGGTCCTTGCCGGCGAAGAACTGGATGTCGTCGATCATCAACGCATCTACTGTGCGATAGGCCTGCTTGAACTCGTTGATAGTGTTGTGCTGCAAGGCACGCACCATGTCGCCCACGAAGCCTTCGCTGTGGACGTAAGCCACGCGAGCGCCGGGCCGGGAAGCGCGAATTTGGTTGGCGACGGCATGCATCAAGTGCGTCTTGCCAAGGCCGACGCCGCCATACAAGAACAGCGGGTTGTAAGCGCGGCCAGGGTTCTCCGCTACTTGCAGCGCGGCGGCGCGGGCCATTTGGTTGCTCTTGCCTTCGACGAAGTTGTCGAAAGTAAAATCCGGATTGATGCGGGCACCAATAGGCTGTGGCGCTTTTCTGCCTTTACCGAACGCTTGCGGCGGTTGGCCCAGGCCGTCCAGTGCGCGTCCTGTGGGAACCGGCATGCCAGAGCCGGTGTTGCCAGTGCCCGAATTGCTTGTAGCGGTGGCACCGGTTTCCGTCGACGTCCCCGGAGCGACAGCCGCCGGGCGACTGCCAATCTCGAAATGGACTTCAACGGGCGTCGAGGTCAATTCCGCGGCCAACTCGACAATTCGCGCCAGCGCGTTTTCTTTCACCCAGTCGATAACAAACTGGTTTGGGGCGTACAGCCGCAAGCGGCCCTCGGCCTCTGTGGCCTGTAAGGGGCGCAGCCACATACCAAATAGCGCCGACGAGACTTCCGCCTCTAGCGCACGCAGGCAATGGCTCCACAAACGGCTAGGCCCCACGGTTTCATCCTTCCCTAAAGCGCGAAGGATACCTGAACCGTACGGATTGACATCAACAGGTTGCGGCGCTATCTTGGGCGGCCTTGTCACTTGTCCACAGGCCGGGAGTGGGGAAACCTGCACCGGAACTGATCTATGAAGCGTACCTACCAGCCCAGCAAAGTCCGTCGCGCCCGTACGCACGGTTTCCGTGCCCGCATGGCCACCAAGAAGGGTCGCCAGCTGCTGGCTCGCCGTCGCGCCAAGGGCCGCGCGAAGCTCTGTCCGTAAGGTCAAGCTTTGGCTGGGGCTGTGCGCTATGGCGTTCAGCCCTGCTCCAGTTCTAAAGTCCAGCTTGAAGGCATCGCCGCCCTCTAGCGACCCTCTCGCCGCGTTGCCAACGCTAGCATGGCCTAATGTGGCCGCTGCCTGTTCTTCAGGCCCATAATCCGCCCATGGAACCCCAAAGCCCCACCCCGGGTAAGCCGCGCCTGCTCTTCACGCCAGCGCAGCGCCTCGTTGCGGGCAAACAGTTTGAGGCCGCCTACAAGGGCGGGCGTCGCAAAGGCGATTCCGTGTTTGGCGTCATCGCACTTCCGAATGGGCTGTCGCAAGCGCGGCTGGGCATGGCGGTCAGTATCAAGTCCTGCGGCAATGCGGTGCGGCGCAATCTGGTCCGCCGGGTCATTCGCAACACCTTCCGCGAATGCCAGCACCCCTTGGCGGGCTTGGACATTGTCGTGAATGCCCGCCCCGGGGTCCGTGAAGCCGCGAATGCCGACATCGTTTCCAGCTTGGAACGCTTGTTTCGGCAGTTAGCCACTACCTCGCGGCGCCCGCCGGAAGCCCAAAGCGCATCGGGTCCTCAGTGAGCGAACCTGCGCCCCCCGCCAAACCGCCCTCGCCGGCTGCCTGGTTGCTGGGGCGCTTGGTACGTGGCTATCAAGTAGCCTTGAGTCCCCTGAAAGGCGGCCCGACGTGCCGCTTTTACCCAACCTGCTCGGCCTATGCCGTGGAGGCTTTGCATACCCACGGTGCCTTGCGCGGTGGTTGGCTAAGCTTGCGTCGGTTAGGCCGCTGTCACCCCTTCTGCACGGGCGGTTACGACCCGGTGCCCCAGAAGCGTGAACCCCATCGCTAACTGCGGTAACCTTCGCGACACTTTTGCGTATTTTTTCGGGTCTCTTCAATCATGCCGTCGTTAGAAAACCTCCGTCCTTTCTTTTGGGCGGCCTTGGTCTCCCTGCTGTTCATGAACTACACGGCCTGGCAGGAGGACCACCCCGCCGCACCTACCCCCGTTGCAGTTGCAAACGCACCGGCCACGGATACTTTCGCGCAGTCCGTGCCGACGGTGCCAACAGCGCCCGCTACCTTACCTGCGCCGACCACGCCCGCCGGCGCTCCCGCCCCCGGTGCTGAAGCGGCCGCGCTCACCGCAGCCGCAGCCACAGGGGCTGCAGCAGTGGTCGCAGAGCCTGCTCCAACCTTCATTCGTGTGAAGACCGACGTGCTGGACCTCACGGTATCCACGCGCGGCGGCGACCTAGTAGGGCTGGACCTTCCCGAATACCCGCTGCACAAAAAGGATCAGGACGTGAAGGTCCGGCTCTTCGATACGACTAGCGACAACACCCGCTATGTTCATCAGGGCGGTCTGGTGACGGGCGGCGCGGCAGTTGGCAAAACTGAACCGAGCCACTTGGCCCTCTTCACTGCGCAAAGCAGCAACTACGCTTTGGCCGATGGCGAAAACGAACTGCGCGTGCCGCTCACTTGGACCGACGGCGCAGGCCTGACAGTGATGCGTACTTACGTGTTCAAACGCGGGCAATACGCCATAACGGTAGAGAGCGAGGTACAGAACGCTTCGAACGCCGCATTGAACGTCGCGCCGTATTCACAAATCTTGCGCCGCGCCGCACCTGTCGAAAGCAGCATGTTCAACCCGGAAACTTATGCTTACCGTGGTCCTGCCGTTTATGACGGTAATAAATACAGCAAGTTGAATGTAGACGACGACGAGTCCCGCACTTTCCAGAAACAGATCAAGGGCGGCTGGTTCGCGGCCATGCAGCACTACTTCGTCACTGCAATCGTGCCGCCCGGCGATGAAGCCTGGACGTATGCCTTGAAAATCAATGGCGACGATGCACTGCTGCAAACCACAGGGCCTTCCCGGAGTGTGGCGGCAGGCACAAGCGCAAAGCTGTACCAGAAACTCTACATGGGGCCGAAGCTACAGGACCAATTAGTGACCGCGGGCCCGCGATTGGACCTCTCGGTGGACTACGGCATGCTGACGCTAATTGCCGAACCCCTATTCTGGGTATTGAAGCAGGTCCACAAGGTCGTCACGAACTGGGGCCTGACCATCATCTTGGTAACGCTGCTCATCAAGCTGGTGTTCTACAAGCTTTCCGAAACCAGCGGCCGCAGCATGGCACGCATGCGCAACATCCAGCCGCGCATGAAGGCCCTGCAGGAACGCTATGCCGACAACCGTGAGGAACTCGGCAAGCAGATGATGGAGTTGTACAAGCGCGAGAAGGTGAACCCCATCGCTGGCTGCTTGCCCATGCTCGTGCAAATTCCGTTCTTCATTGCTTTCTATTGGGTGCTGATGGAAAGCGTCGAGATGCGACAAGCGCCGTTCTATGGCTGGCTCAACGATCTCTCGTCGATGGACCCGTATTACATCTTACCGGTCGTCATGGCCGGTGCCATGTTCCTGCAGTTCAAACTGAACCCGGCGCCTGCGGATCCCATCCAAGCCAAGGTGTTTGCGTTCATGCCACTGGTGATGGCGGTGACAATGGCCTGGTTCCCGTCTGGTTTGTTGCTCTACTGGATTACCAACACCGGCTTGTCCATCTTGCAGCAGTGGCATATCAATCGGGTGGTTGCGCGGGAGACGCCGACCAAGGCCTAAATGAGGGCCTGAATGAGGGCCAACATGAAGACTGGCGTCGGTGGACTTTGGGTCTGCCGACGTTGACTTAGGATAATTAAAAAACCGGAGGGGAGGGTACCGCCATGGAAACCAAGAACGACAACGCGCTGAGCCGCTCGCTTCAGCCGCGGCACATGTTCATGATTACCATTGGCGGCATCATTGGTGCTGGCCTTTTCGTGGGCAGCAGTTCGGCTATCGAAACGGCAGGCCCTGCCGTAGTCGTCAGCTACGCCATTACAGGCCTGCTTGTCTTGCTGGTCATGCGCATGCTCGGCGAGATGGCCGTGTCTATGCAGGGCGTGCGCTCTTTCACGGAATTTGCGCGCGCAGGCCTCGGTAATTGGGCTGGCTTTTCCATCGGCTGGCTCTATTGGTATTTCTGGGGCATCGTCATCCCCATTGAAGCGATCGCCGGCGCGAAAATTCTTCATGACGATCTAGGCTTCAACGCGCTCACGCAGCTCCAAACTGGCGGCATTCTGATGGTGCTGATGACCGGCGTGAACTTGATGTCGGCACGCTCTTACGGCGAGTTCGAGTTTTGGTTTTCGTCCATCAAAGTGGGCGCTATTCTTGCCTTCGTACTGGTGGCCGCTGCCTACGCTTTCGGTTTTACTTCACCTAACGGCAATACGCTCAGTAACCTCGTGTCGCACGGCGGTTTCGCGCCCATGGGCTGGGTGGCCGTGTTGGCCGCCGTTACCACTGTCATCTTTTCCATGATGGGTGCGGAAATCGTCACCATCGCGGCTGCAGAATCGACCGAACCGGCGAAGGCCGTGGCGCGTATGACCTCCAGTGTCATCAGCCGCATCATGCTGTTCTATGTGCTGTCGCTGACGTTCATTCTGGCGGTCGTGCCGTGGACGGACATCCATGCACCTGAATCGCCGTTCACGCATGCCTTGGAAGTCATGGGCATTCCGGGCGCCAGCCAGATCATGAACTTCATCATCTTGACGGCTGTATTGTCTTGCTTGAACTCCTGCTTTTATATCTGCTCGCGGGTACTGTTCGTCCTGGCAGAGAAGGGCGATGCACCGCGTTGGCTGGTGAAGACAAATGCGCAGAAGGTGCCGTCGCGGTCGGTGTTGCTGGGCGCAGTCGCCGGTTTCATTGGTCTTTTCGCTCAGGCGGCTTCCGAAAGCGTGTTTACCTTCCTGGTGAACGCTTCGGGGGCCATCATTTTGTTCATCTACATAGCGATGGCGGTGGCGCAGATTCGTCTGCGACGCCGAGCGGATGCTGCAGGCCATAAGCCAGTGCTGCCCATGTGGGGCTTCCCGTACCTTAGCTATTTCGCCATAGGCGCCATGGTCGCCGTGCTGTTGGCGATGGTGCTGACGCCGGCGCTGTCGACCCAGTTTTGGGCGAGCGTGGTTTCGGTGGTAGTGGTGCTGCTGGCCTACCAGGTGCGGCGCGCGCGCGGCTAAGCGCGCGTGCGCAGGCGCAGCGTTTCCCAGCTCGCATCTGCCAACCAGCCGCCATCCACCGGCAGGCTGACGCCGTTCACGAAACCACTGGTTTTCGAGTCCGCGAGATAAGCAATGGCTGCGGCGACATCTTGCGGGCTGGCGAAGCGGTTCATGGGTACGCGGTTCATGATGTCCGCGTCGGTGTAGTTGCCAGGGCCTTGGTCCGCTTCATCCATTTCCGTCTTGATCCAGCCCGGGCACACGGCATTGACGCGAACTCCTCGGCCACCCCATTCCGCGGCCAGCGTATGCGTCAGGCCAATCAAGCCATGCTTCGAGGCGTTGTAAGCGCTGCGGTGGCTAACGCCTCGCAGACCGGCGATAGACGCTACGTTGATGATGCTGCCCGAGCGCCGCTCCAGCATCTGCGCGCCCAAGTGCTTGCATAGCAGGAAGGGGCCGAGCAGGTTCACGTTCATGACGCGTTGCCATTGTTCGGCGGTGGTGTCTTCCGCAGGCGTAATGAAGCTGATGCCAGCGTTGTTCACGAGGGCGTCGGCCGCGCCGCGGGTGGTAGCCACATGGTCTGCCAGCGTCTTGACGAAAGCTTCGGAAGAAACGTCGCCCGAAAGTCCGTCTACCGAATGACCGGCAGCGCGCAGTTTGCCGAGCGCGTTGTCCAGCGGCTGCAGGTCCGTCAGGACCACATGCCAGCCTTGCTGGGCGAGGAGGGTGGAGGTGGCAAAGCCCACGCCCTGGGCGGCGCCGGTAACAACAACGGTACGAGTCACGTTCATCCCCACGAAGGTCGGTAAAATGCCCGGGGATTCTAGGGTACCGGCCCGGAACAAACCATGCGGGGAAAACGTAGCTTGCTGCCACGGTTAGAAAATCTGCAGGTTGACGGGGTTAGTCTGGCTTATCGCGAATTTCTGCCGGCGGTGGCCCCAGAGGTGCCTCGAGCGGTGGCCTTGGCGCTAGCCACTAGTGCTGGGCTACCTAGTGCCGCTGAAGCCGCGCCGCGCGGTTCCGTACTGTTCATCCATGGCTGGGGCGGTGCACAAGACGCGAACGACGTGCGTTTGGCGCGGCAATTGGTGGCCGACGGCTTCCACTGCCTGACCTTCGACCTTGCCGGTCACGGCCGCAGCGAGGGGAGGGTGGAAGATTTCACCGTGGCGCAGTATCTGGCGCAGGCGGTGGCCGCCTACGACCGGCTGGCCGCGAATACTCCACTGTACGTCTGTGGGTCCAGTTTCGGTGCATACCTGTCCCTTTTGCTCAGTACCCAACGCCCGGTGGCCAGTTTGGGGCTACGGGTGCCGGCGAATTACCCCGACGAGATTCTGAACGGGCCTCCAGTGGCCACCTACATCGCCAGCGGCTCCCCCCGGGATTGGCGCTCCCAGCCTTGTGGGCCCGCTGAGAACCGCGCTTTGGCCGCCTTGGCGGCCTTTGCCGGCCCCGTACAGTTGCTGGCGGCTGGTCGGGACGAAACGATTCCTTGCCAGACAACAGAAAATTTCATCAGCGCCGCTCGCCCGGGTGCGTTGCAATACCATTTACTGGCCGAAGCCACCCACACCCTGTACGCCACCCCGGCCATGCGCCGGGAAGCCTACCGGTTGGTGCGGGAATGGCTGCTGGCACAAACCGGTCACGCAGTGGCCCGCGCCTGACACTGAAAAGGACGAAGCGATGAGCCAGAACCTCGTGCATCACTACATCAACGGCCAAGTGGTCACCTCGGCGCCTGTCCGCACAGTGCCCGTGTTCAACCCGGCGCTTGGCAAGGCCGTACGCGAAGTGGCCATGGCTACGCCGGCGGATGTCGACACCGCCGTGCAAGCCGCTCGTGCCGCGCAGAAAGCCTGGGGCCGTTCGCCGGCACTCACCCGCTCGCGCGTCATGTTCCGTTTCAAGGAATTGCTGGTTCAAAACACGCGCAAGCTCGCGGAAATCATCTCTGCCGAGCACGGCAAGACCGTGGCGGATGCCGAAGGCGAAGTAACGCGCGGTATGGAAGTGGTGGAGTTCGCTTGCGGCGCGCCGCACCTGCTGAAGGGCGAGTACAGCGAAAGCGTTGGCACGGGCGTGGACAGCTACGGCATCCGGCAGCCGCTGGGTGTGGTGGCCGGCATCACGCCGTTCAACTTCCCGGCGATGGTACCCATGTGGATGTTCCCCATCGCGCTCATCTGCGGTAACGCTTTCATCCTGAAGCCTTCGGAGCGTGATCCTTCCGCGGCGCTGTTCATCGCCGACCTGCTCGCGCAGGCGGGTCTGCCGGCGGGCGTGTTCAACGTGGTGCAGGGCGACAAGGTGGCGGTGGACGCCATCCTCGAGCATCCGCATATTGCGGCAGTCAGCTTCGTGGGCTCCACGCCCATCGCTAAGTACATCCAGCAGCAGGGCGTGGCGCACGGCAAGCGCGTGCAAGCACTGGGTGGCGCAAAGAACCACGCCGTCATCATGCCGGACGCGGACCTCGATGCCGCCTGTGAAGCGGTGACCGGCGCGGCCTTCGGTTCCGCCGGTGAGCGCTGCATGGCCATCTCCGTGGTGGTTGCGGTAGGCGACGCTGCGGCCGATGGCCTCATTGCGCGCCTGGAAAAGCGCATTGCCCAGCTGAAGGTGGGTACACCGGAAGCGCCGGGCGTGGACATGGGCCCGCTGGTGACCGAAGCGGCGCAGAAGCGTGTGCAGGGTTATATCGACGCTGGTGTAGCCGCCGGTGCGACGCTTTGCGCCGATGGTCGCGGTGTGCAAGTGGCGGAGCGCCCCGATGGCTACTATGTAGGCCCCACGCTGTTCGACCGCGTGACTGCCGACATGAGCGTCTACCGCGATGAAATCTTCGGGCCGGTGCTCTCCGTGGTGCGTGTG
>CAIOHZ010000104.1 GCA_903858165.1 uncultured Pseudomonadota bacterium | reverse complement strand
CGTAGGAGCGGGCCATGCCCGCGACATGGGCATCAGCGAGCACCTCGGCTACGTGACGGAACTCCAGTGCAACACCGGTGGCGCGTGCACGGCCGGCGAGGTGCAGCAGACAGCCAAGATCGCCGCCAGCGAGCGTGGACGCACCACTTGCCACGGCGTTGGCGAGTTTCTCATCTGCCATCGCCGTCGAGATCGCGGGCAGCTTGGCGCAGAAGGCACCACCGAAGCCGCAGCAAATCTCCGTGCCCTGCATCTCCTGCACCTGAACACCGGCGTACGCGAGCAGTGCGCGGGGTTGCTCACGGACGCCCAGTTCGCGCAGCCCCGCGCAACTGTCGTGGTAAGTCACGGGCGATCCGCCAGGGCGCGGCGCAGGCACGAATCCACGCACGGCATGCAGGAAGTGGGTGAGCTCGTGCGTCTTGCCAGCCAGAGCCAGGGCGCGTTCGTGCCAGCCGGGGGTTTCCACGAGCAGGCGCGGATAGTGCTCCACGATCATGCCCACGCAGGAGCCGGTCGGCGCCACCACGTAGTCGTAGCCCTCGAAGCAGCGGATGAGGTTCTGCGCCAGCGGTCGCGCGGCGGCGATGGCGCCGGCGTTGTAGCCGGGCTGGCCGCAGCAGGACTGTGCGAGCGGCACTTCCACCTCGCAGCCGGCCTCTTCGAGCAGCGCGATGGCCGCCTCCGCCACGGTGGGGCGGAACACGTTCACGAGGCAACTCACGAAGAGGGCTACGCGGGGTCTTGCCGGTGCGGCTGCGCTCACGCGGGTGCCTCGTAGGCGATCCTGGCGATGAGGAGTTCACGCCCGCCGGCGGGCGTTTGGACGCGCACCTGGTCGTCGAGTCGCTTGCCCAGCAGGGCGCGGGCCATGGGGGAGTTCATGCTGATCCAGCCCTTGCCGACGTCGAATTCATCCTGACCCACGATGCGGTAGCAAAACTCCTTACCCGCTTCGTCTTCCAGCGTGACCCAGGCGCCGAAGAACACGCGCTCGCGGTCTTTGGGGAGCTCCTCCACCACACGGAGTTGTTCCAGGCGCTTGGACAGGAAGCGCACCCGGCGGTCGATCTCGCGGAGCCGCCGCTTGCCGTAGATGTAATCGCCATTCTCCGAGCGGTCGCCGTTCTTGGCCGCTTCGTGCACGGCGTTCGTGACCTGCGGGCGCTCGACCTTCCACAACTGCTGAAGCTCTGCGCGCAGGCGTGCCGCACCCTCGGCGGTGATGTGGATCGGTCCGGACGGAGCCTTTTCGGGTTTGGGTCGCATGGCGGCAGTATCCGTAAAAACCTTCCGGCGGTGTAGGGTTGGGCGGGTGCTTCGTGCTGTCTGGGTGATACAGACTTTCCAGGTTGTATATTCTGTCGAAAAGATGGATAATTGCCTGGCTTCGGGTGCTGTCGAGGGGTTGGGGACTGGCTGGGCTCTTCAAGCTGCCCTGTTTTTGCAGGATTGTCGGGTTGTGAGTGCTGTTTGGCAGGTGGGAACATGCTGAGTGGCTGTGATTCCTCGATGAAGGCAAAGGAATTCACGACCTGATGACAATGAATGAGACTCCTTCAATTGACACACATACCGGCTTGCTTGCCCCAGAGCACTCGAAGCATGTGACTTCAACTTCATCGTCCTCGCCAACAAGAACGCCACAGCTTACGATGCTATGACAGCGTTTGAGACAAACATTGCAGCGACTGTCGTCTGCGGCTGGATTCTACCCAACAGTCAGGCCAAGAACATGGTACGGCAATCAATGGAGGACTT
>CAIOHZ010000103.1 GCA_903858165.1 uncultured Pseudomonadota bacterium | reverse complement strand
CGTGCAGTTAGTGGAAGAGCCCGGCTATATGCTGAACTACGGACTCGGCGCTGTACTGACCGCCGAGATGCGTGCTGCTGTGCGGGAACAAGTAGGCGCCTTCGATACCGCCAACCCGCAGTGGTACCCATGGCTGGAGCAGCGTCTACTGCGCTTCGGTACGGAGCGCAGCACGCAGGCGTTGTTGCAGGATCTACTCGGTCGGTCCGTTAGCCCAAACGCCTTACTAGAGCAAATTGCCCGTTGCCATGGTGCCAAGTCCTCCATGCAATTGCGTGTCATGACTTTCAATATTTGGTACGGCGGCGACCAAGTCAGCCTACCTGCTGTCGCAGAGGCCATTCGGCTGGCCGATGCCGATGTAGTAGGCATTCAGGAACCTGAAGGCAACTTGGCGCGCCTTGCGGCCATGGCGGGTTATCCGTATCACGACAAGCGTCGCAACCTTATGGCACGCTACCCACTCTTCGACAGTGGGGTGGGCATCAGAACCCAGCCGGGCACGCCGCCCTATGGCACCACAGCGCTGGATGACGATGCCTTGCCCGCGTGGCTGATGGTTCGCCCTGGCGAAGTGGTGGCGGTAGCCAATACGCACTTCCCCAGCGACCTTTATGGTCCGGAAGCAATACGCGATGGTGAAGATCTAGCGGCAGTTCTGGCCTTGGAAGCGAAAGCGCGTTTGCCTTCGGCGCGCGCACTGCAACCACTCGGCAAGCTTGGCGCCGACAGAACGCCTGTATTCCTCACCGGCGACTTCAACACGCCCTCGCATCGGGATTGGACCCCTGCCATGCAAGGTCTCCGGCCTGATGCCATTCGCTACCCAGTAGCTTGGCCCTCAATCGCACTGCTGGAAGCGGCCGGGCTTCGCGACTCCTTCCGCGAAGCACACCCGGACCCGACCACGGTGCCGGGACTGACTTGGACGGCCGGCATGCCGGCGCCTTACATCCGGCCTCGCGAAACCCTCGACCGCATCGACTTCATCTTCAGCGGCGGCCCGGTGGCCACATTGGATAGCCGCGTATTCGGCGAACCTGGCGGCAGCGGTGTCGATGCCAGCGTCACACCGTGGCCCAGCGATCACCGTGCCGTGGTGTCGACGTTCGAGGTGTTGCCGGTGGCAGCACCGGCGATGATCGCCGTGGAACCCGCAGTCGTACACGTGGGTGATGAACTCCGCGTTCGCGGCTTCGACCCGGCAGCGGAAGGCTGGACAGTCGCCGTAGTAAACGCGGGTGCCTCGCCGACACCAGCCCTACGCTTTGCGCACGAAGATATTACCGCCTGGCGCCGCTTTGCCCGCTTCTCTTCACAAGAATTAGCCACAGGTGAATACGACGCCGTGTTGCTGGATGAAAAACAACACGAACTGAAACGCGCTCGTTTTGCCATCATCGACAGCGACCGTCCGCCACAGTTGGCCGTACGCCTCGCTACAGACGGCACCCTATCCCGCAAGCCCAAGCAAACAGAGGTGGTCGCCGGGCAAACCACTGCGGGCCGGCGGCTCCAAGTTAGCTGGCGAAACATGCCGGGGCATCGCTTCGACTGGGTGGGCTTGTTCCGGCTCGAGCCTCAAGGCAGTGAAACCCTAGTGCACCAAATCTACCTTCAAGGCCGTACCCTTGGCACACTAGAACTGCCTACCATCAACGACGGCAAGCCACTTCCTGCGGGTCGCTATGAGGTGCGCCTGATGCTCGACGATTCACCAACGGTTTTGGCGACTGCGCCAGTCACCTTGCGCTAACGCTGGAGAGACCATGTCCATTATCGACCCTGTCGCTCTGGTAGACACTACTCGCTACCCGCTACATCTGCGTGGACCAGAGCGTGAACATTTGCTCGCTGAACTACAGGGGCAACTCGATACCGTCGGCTGCGCCGTGCTCAAGCAGTTCATACGCCCAGAGCACTTGCCGGCCTTGGTAGCGGAATGCGATCGCGTGGCGCCGCATGGGCACCGCAACTTCAACCGCACCAACCCGTACTTCACGCAAGACCACCCGGAATATGCCGACAGCCATCCGCTGCGCCGGTTCTACGACCGGTCGAACGCCTTCGTTCCCGCGGACCATTTCGGCAGCGACAGCGCGTTGCGCGCCCTCTATGAATGGCCGGCGTTTTCTCCGTTCATTCAGGAAGCGCTTCGCGAAAAAGAATTTCACCGCTACGGCGACCCACTCGCCGATGTCATCGTCAACTTGGCAGAGGCGGGTGGCGGTTTTCCCTGGCACTTCGATACCAACAACTACACCGTCACGCTGGCCATACAGAATGCCAATCACGGTGGCGATTTTGAGTACAGCCCGCACCTGCGAACTCCCTCGGACGAGAACTATCCGGGGGTGGAACGCGTGCTTGACGGAGATGCCTCGCTCATCCGAACACTAGTTTTAGAGCCCGGCGATCTGCAAATCTTTAAGGGTCGCTATTCCTTGCACCGGGTGGCGCCGCTCTCCGGGGCAGTCACCCGCTATGTGGCCATCTTCAGTTATGCCGAGCGCCCCGAGATGGTGGGTAGCCCGGAACGAACCCGACAACTTTACGGGCGCGTCCTGCCAATCCATTTGGAACGGGCTGGCCTTCGCAACGACCAACTGGTGGACTGAACATGTACCGCAATCGGCATCACTTCATCGCGACACTGCTGACACTCTCCGTGGTTGGCCTGCTCTGGACGTCGCCAACGCACGCGCAATTTGCCGACCCGGCCCGCAGCGCCAAGCTCGAAGCGGCTTTTCCTGAAGTCGATCGCCTCGTCAGGGAGTTTCTGGAACGGGAACATGTACCCGGCGCGGCCTGGGGCATCGTGGTCGACGGCAAGGTGGCGCACATCGGTACTGGCGGCTTTCGCAATCTGGCCAACCAGCAGCCGGTAGCAGGCGATACTGTCTTCCGCATTGCTTCCATGACCAAGAGCTTCACCGCCATGGCCATCCTCCAATTGCGCGACGCCGGCAAGCTTTCGCTTGATGATCCCGCTGAAAAATACGTACCCGAACTGCGGAAACTCCACTACCCCACAACGGACTCACCCCGTTTAACGCTGCGCCACTTGCTAACACACAGCGGCGGATTCCCCGAAGACAACCCTTGGGGCGACCAGCAACTGGCACGATCCGAAGAGGAGCTCACAGCTTTCCTCCGCGAGGGCATTCCATTCTCGAACCCACCGGGCACTGCCTACGAGTACTCGAACTACGGCTTTGCCATTCTCGGCCGTGTAGTTGCGCGCGTCTCCGGCATGCCTTACACGCAATACGTCGAACAGAAGATTCTGCGACCGATGCACATGGAATCCACCACCTTGGAACCGTCCGCGGTGCCCACCGCCAGGTTGGCCCACGGCTATCGCTGGGAAGACGACCAGTGGAAGGAGGAGCCACAACTTGCCAACGGGGCATTTGGCGCTATGGGCGGCATGCTTACTTCCATCGACGATCTGACCAAGTATGTCGGCGTCTTTCTGGCGGCTTGGCCACCGCGAGATGAACTTGAAGTGGCGCCCTTGAGGCGCTCATCGCTACGCGAGATGCAGCAAGCGTGGCGCCCCAATACCACTACCGTTACCCGTGACGCCAACGGCAATGCGCTTCTGAATGTGGCTTCATACGGCTATGGGCTGCGCATTTCCCAGACTTGCCATTTCCGCCATGTGGTTGGGCATACCGGTGGTCTGCCAGGGTTCGGTTCGCAGATGCGCTGGCTGCCGGAATATGGCGTCGGCCTCATCGGCTTTGGTAGCCGCACCTACACGCCTTGGGGCAAGGTGTTCGACACGGCGTTCGACGCTCTACGCGCGACCGGTGCGCTACAGCCTCGCGCCGTGCAACCGTCGCCCGCCTTCACCACCGCACAAGCGGACGTGAACGCACTGATAGCGCAATGGGACGATGTCATTGCCGAGCGTATCGCGGCGATGAACCTTTACCTCGATTCCGCGAAGGAACGTCGCCGCCAATCACTCGACGCCTTACATCAGGAAGTGGGCACCTGCCAATTCCGCAGTGGCTCAACGCGGCTGGAAAACGCTTTGCGCGGTGTTTGGCTGCTCGACTGCGAACGTGGAACGCTGCAAGCCAGCATCACACTGGCACCCACCCTCCCACCGAAGCTGCAATTTCTGGAGGTAAAGCGGGTCCCGCCGGAAGGCGAGCCGGCACCGCAGACATGCCAGTAGATTTCATTGCCGCCGTGTTTGTCGGAGCCAACGTCCGACTGCGCACGGTCATGCTAGGCTCACCTTAAATCGAGCCGTCTACCAAGTATCACGAACGACGCATCCTGGAGGGACAGATATGTTCGACTTCGCGCTTTACACGCAGGCACTGCCCTACATGGCAGCGCTGGCTGTTGTTGGCTGGATCATTTCGCTGGCGAAGAACAACGTCGACATCGTCGACAGCTGCTGGTCGCTGCTGTTCCTCGTCGCCGCCGGCGCCTACTTCCATACGGGGCCCATCCAGTCTGAACGTGGTCAACTGCTGGTATGGCTAGTGCTGTTCTGGTCGGTGCGTCTGGCGGTCTACCTCACTGCGCGCAACTGGGGCCACGAAGAAGACCGTCGCTATCAGGCTATGCGTGCGCGCAACGAACCCAATTTCCGCTACAAGAGTCTGTGGCGCGTATTCGGCATTCAAGCCCTGCTGGCCTGGATTATCGGGTTG
Organism: uncultured Pseudomonadota bacterium; assembly: GCA_903858165.1. Taxonomy (GTDB): domain Bacteria; phylum Pseudomonadota; class Gammaproteobacteria; order Steroidobacterales; family Steroidobacteraceae; genus CAIOHZ01. The sequence continues at coordinate 103 of CAIOHZ010000103.1, read as the reverse complement.
CCGCTGCTGGGTGCCATGGGTAGTACCGCTCCGCTGGGCATACTCGACTACGCCGGTGCCGCGCTTTGGTTAGTCGGCTTTGTTTTTGAGGCGGTTGGCGACT
>CAIOHZ010000102.1 GCA_903858165.1 uncultured Pseudomonadota bacterium | reverse complement strand
GGCTGCTAGTGGTGGCGAGCAAGGTGGACCTGGCAGGCGCGGGCGCCAACGATACTGCGCTGTTGCCAGCTGCCCTCCGCGTGAGCACGGCCACGGGTGAAGGACTGGATGCCTTGCGGACGGAAATACTGCGACGCCTGGGCCGTGGCAGTGGTGAAGGCGTCGGCGCCTTCAGTGCCCGCGAACGCCATGTGCAGGCGGTTCGCGAAGCACTCCACCACCTCGAGGCGGCGCGTGCGGTCGACACGGCTAAAGCCGGTAGGGAACTCGTGGCGGAAGAGCTACGGCTGGCACAGGACGCGCTGGGCGCCATCACCGGGCGCACGGTGCCGGACGACGTGCTGGCCGAGGTGTTCGGGCGGTTTTGTATTGGCAAATAACAGCGATTTCGTCGACGCCCTATCCAATAAACAGCGCTACGCTCCGCGCACCAACGGTTTCACCTGACTGGCGTATCCTCTGCGCGCTGGCTATTCACTGGACGATCCCTTGCTTCGCTATTTCGAAACCCGCGTCGACCCCTACCCTGAAGGGCAGCAGCTGCCGTTACCTACCGGCTTGATCGCGTTCTTGTGGGCCTGCACCCGTGGACTGCGGCGCTATCTGGTCGGCATGACCCTCATCACGGCCGTCATCGGCATGTTCGAGGCATTGCTGTTCGCTCTGCTCGGCCGTGTGGTGGATTGGCTGGGCAGCGTGGACCGCGCCAGCCTGTGGGTGAACGAACGGCATCGGCTTTACTTGGTGGCCGCGGTGTTGCTGGGCAGTTCCGTGCTGGTGTTCTTCCAGACGGCGTTGCGGCGGCAGGCGCTGGCGGGCAACTTCGCCATGCGGCTCCGTTGGGAATTCCACCGCCGCATGTTGGCGCAGAGCTTGTCGTTCTATCACGATGAATTCGCCGGCCGCGTTGCTGCCAAGCTGATGCAGACCGCGCTGGCTGTCCGCGACACCTGGTTCACGGTCACCGACATTCTGGTTTACGTGCTGGTCTACTTCGTCACCATCGTCTTCGTGGCTGGTACGTTTAGCCCTTGGCTGCTGGTGCCCTTCCTGGGCTGGCTGGTGCTTTACACGCTGTGTATTTGTTACTTCGTGCCGCGCCTGGCGCGCGCTTCGCAGTCGCAGGCAGATGCGCGGTCCATGATGACTGGCCGTATCACGGATGCGTACACCAATATCACCACCGTGAAGTTGTTTTCGCACACGGCGCGTGAAAGTGGCTATGCGCGCGGCGGCATGCAGGAATTCCTGGGCACCGTGCACCAGCAGATGCGCAAGATCAGCGGTTTCGAAGTGGTGAACCACACGCTTGGCATGTTGCTCATCCTTGGCTGCCTCGGGTCGGCACTGTGGCTATGGTCCGCAGGCCAAGTCGGCTTGGGCGGCGTGGCGGCTGCCACGGCCATGGCACTGCGCTTGAATGGCGTGTCGCATTGGGTGATGTGGGAATTCGCTTCGCTGTTCGAACAAGTCGGTACTGTGCAAGATGGCATCAACACGCTGGCCACGCCGCCTTCCATTGTCGACCGCGCTGACGCCGTGCCCCTGCAAGTGAGCCGTGCAGAAGTGCAACTGGATAACGTGGTGTTCAGTTACGGCGAAGACATTACCGCAGCGCGTCCGGCAGTCATCCGGCAGCTGTCGCTCACCGTGAAGCCGGGAGAAAAAATCGGGTTGGTGGGCCGCTCGGGTGCGGGCAAGAGCACTATCGTGAACCTGCTGCTGCGCTTCTACGATCTGCGCTCCGGCTGCATTCGTATCGATGGGCAGGACATTGCCGGCGTAACACAACACAGTCTGCGGGCTGCCATCGGTATGGTGACGCAAGACACCTCGTTGCTGCATCGGTCGGTCCGCGAGAACATCGCTTATGGTCGGCCCGAGGCCAACGATGATGAAGTCATTGCGGCGGCGAAGCGCGCCGAGGCACATGACTTCATCTTG
>CAIOHZ010000101.1 GCA_903858165.1 uncultured Pseudomonadota bacterium | reverse complement strand
TTCACGGGATTCCGGGCCAACCATCAACAAGCCATGTCGGTACACTACCGACATGGCTTTTTCTTTGCGGTTGCGCCGGCAGTCCCGGCTGCTAGAAGTGGTGTTCGAGGACGGCGAGGGTTATGCCCTCACCTGCGAATATCTGCGGGTCATGTCGCCGTCAGCAGAAGTGCGCGGGCACGGGCCCGGCCAGGAAGTACTGCAGGTCCGCAAGGAACACGTAGGCATTACGCAAGTGGAGCCGGTGGGGCATTACGCAGTCCGCCTCCATTTCGATGACGGCCACAATTCAGGCCTCTATAGTTGGGCCTTCCTGAAGGACCTCGGTTGCCAACGCGAGAAGTATTGGCAGGCCTATCTGGAACGCCTCTCGCGGTTCGCCGTGGAACGCGTCGCAGACGCGCCCCACGCGGGGCCAGGGCACGCGCTAGAGCCATAAGCGGCGTAGCATGGAAACTCCCCACTTCAGGAGGTGAGCACTGTGTCCCTGCAAACTTGGATGATTTTCGGCGCAGCGCTACTAGCGCTCGAATTGCTGCTCATCGACGCCCAGTTTTATCTGGTCTTCCTCGGCCTGGCCGCCATTACCACGGGCGGCCTGCTGTGGGCGGGTCTGCCAGTGCCGCCCCTCGCCGACTGGCCGCTGTTCGGCGTACTGGCTTTGGCCTACACGTTCGGCTTCCGCCGCCGCCTCTACGCGGCACTCCGCGCGCGCCAAAGTGACGAACTCGACGCTCCGTTCAGCACAGGCACAGCCGTTCCTGCGGCGTCCATCGCTGCGGGCAAAGAAGGGCCGGTCCACCACAATGGCAGCCCATGGACCGGACGCAACATCGGCCCCGAGCCACTTGAACCCGGCGAACCCGCCTACCTGCGCGGCCGGGATGGCCTGGTGCTGCTACTCAGCCGCGAACCCACTGAAAGGACCTCAGCATGACCTCCATCGTTCTCATCGTCATGGCGCTACTCGCCATCATCGTCATCGTCAAAACCGCGGTCGTGGTGCCGCAGCAAAATGCCTACGTCATTGAATTCCTCGGCAAGTACAACCGCACGCTACATGCCGGCTTTCACCTGTTACTGCCATTCGCCGAGCGCATCGCTTATCGCCACGGGCTAAAAGAGGATGCGATGGACATCCCCGAGCAGATTTGCATCACCAAAGACAACGTCCAGGTGGGGGTCGACGGTGTGCTCTACCTGCAAGTACTAGACCCGCAACGCGCCTCCTATGGCATCCACAACTATGTGTTCGCCATCATCCAGTTGGCGCAGACCACACTGCGCAGCGAGATTGGCAAGATTGACCTTGACCGTACCTTCGAAGAGCGCGGCACCATCAACAGCAACGTGGTGAGCGAACTCGACAAGGCCTGCGAGCCCTGGGGCGTGAAAGTATTGCGCTACGAGATCAAGAACATCACGCCGCCCAAGGATGTGCTGCAGGCGATGGAGAAGCAGATGCGCGCGGAGCGTGAGAAGCGCGCCGTCATCCTCACCTCCGAAGGCGAGCGCGATGCCAAGGTGAACCAGGCCGAAGGCGAAAAGCAGCGCGTCATCAAGGAATCCGAGGCCAACAAGCTGCAGCAGATTAACGAGGCAGAAGGCGAAGCCGCCGCCATCCTAGCGGTGGCCTCGGCCACCGCCGAGGGTCTGCGTCAGGTGGGCAGCGCCTTGGCGGACCGCGGCGGCATGGAAGCCATGCAGTTACGGATTGGCGAGGAATATGTGAAGCAATTCGGCAAACTGGCTCAGGAAAGCACCACGCTGGTAGTGCCTTCCAACCTCACCGACATCGCCTCCATCATCCAGATGGCCACCAGCATCACGCGCAAGCCGTAAGTACCGCGCGAATGAAGGCTCAGACTTCGTCTGAGCCTTCGTTGACACCTTCGAAGAGCACCGTCGACAAGTAACGCTCGCCGGTGTCAGCCAGGATGGTGAGGATGACCGAGCCCGGCTCGGCCTTTTCCGCCACCTTCAGCGCCGCAGCCAAATTGCCGCCCGAAGAAATGCCCACGAAGATGCCTTCCTTCTGGGCCAGCAGCTTCGCGGTCTGGATGCTCTCTTCGTCTGTTACCGGCACGTTGTCGTCGAACACGGTGCGGTCGAGCACGGCCGGGACGAAGTCCGGCGTCCAGCCCTGAATCTTGTGCGGCTTGAACTCGGCGCCCGCGAGCAAGCGCGCGCCTGCCGGTTCCGTCGTGACAATCTTGATGTCCGGACGAGCCTTCTTGAGCATCTGGCCCGCACCCGTCATGGTGCCGCCCGTGCCCCAGCCCGACACGAAGTAGTCCAGGCGCTTGCCGGCGAAGTCCAAAAGAATTTCCGGGCCAGTGGTCTGACGGTGATAGGCCGGGTTCGCCTCGTTGGCGAACTGGCTGGTGAGGAACCAGCCGTTCTGCTCCGACAGTTCCTTCGCCTTGCGCACCATGCCACTACCGCGCTCGGCGGCGGGCGTAAGCACCACCTTGGCCCCGAAGGCGCGCATGATTTTACGGCGCTCCACAGAGAAGGTTTCCACCATCACGGCCACGAACTGATAGCCCTTGGCGGCGCAGACCATGGCCAGCGCTACGCCCGTGTTGCCGGAGGTGGCTTCCACCACCGTCATGCCCGGCTGCAACACACCACGGCGTTCCGCATCTTCGATGATGCCGATGGCAAGACGGTCCTTTACGGAGCCGCCCGGGTTAAAGAACTCCACTTTCACGTACAGGTCCACATGGGCCGGGGCCAGGCGGTTCAGCTTCACGATGGGCGTACGGCCGATGGTATCGAGGATGCTGTTGTAAATCATGGCTTGGTTCCTTAAAAAGGCGGTAGGCAGCCCCAGTAGGGCTTCCCTCAGGATGCCAAGCATAGGCGGGCGGCGGGCTGGAAAAACTACCGGTTAATGATGCACCCATAACCAACACGTCTGTTAGCGGGCGGCTCCCTGCCCGGCGGGCATGGGAAACTGCTAAGCATGAGTTCCACGGCAGCATTCCCCCCCACTTCCAGTCTGGCCACAGGTGCCTCGCGCAGCTTTGCGCTGCCCTCGCCGTTCCGGCTGCAGGGCGGTGGCGAACTGGTAGGGGCCGTGGTCGCGGTGGAGACTTGGGGCGAGCTCAACCCGTCCCGCGACAATGCCGTGCTGGTTTTTACCGGTCTTTCCGTCGGCGCGCACGCCGCTAGCCATAGCGACGGCAGCGCTGCCGGCTGGTGGGAGAAGCAGATTGGTTCGGGCAAGGCGCTGGACACGGACCAACTGTTCGTCATCTGCGTGAATTCCCTGGGCAGCTGCTTTGGCAGCACGGGCCCCGCCGCCACGAACCCCGCCACTGGCGAGCGCTACGGCACCACTTTCCCGCTGCTGCATGTGGCCGACATCGCCCGTGCGGGTCAGGCTGCCGTAGAGCAACTGGGGATTCAGAAGCTGTTGGCCGTGGTCGGTCCGTCGCTCGGTGGCATGACAGTCATGGCGCACGCGGCGCAGTTCCCTGCGGCAGCCCGCGGGCTCGTGTCCATTTCAGGCGCCTTGGCACCGCATGCCTATGCCGTTGCTACGCGCAGCTTGCAGCGCGAGATTGTCGGCACCGCATGGCGCAACCCGGCGGCGTCCAAGGCAGAGCTTGCCACCGCCATGCGCCATGCGCGCAAGGTAGGCGTGCTCAGCTATATCGGTGGCGATCTGCTCGAAACCCGCTTTGGCCGCGCACCGGCCCAGGCCCCGGCGGACACCGCCAGCGGTACGCGGTTCGAAGTGGAGAGCTGGCTGGACTATCAAGCCGCCAAGTTCGAACGCGTATTCGACCCGGGCTCGTACTGGGTTATCTCGCGAGCCATGGATTTGTTCGAGTTCGGCGCCTTGCAGCCCGTGGCATCCGTGGCCACGCCAGCCGCAACGCTGCCGCTCGACACCGGCAACACCGCGCAGGTGGCCGCCGCGCGGACCACCGGGGCCGCTCGCTTGCGCCACGAACGCGCGTTGGTCGTTGGTGTCCATGAGGACCATCTGTTCCCGCTGGAACAACAACGACAACTGGCGGACCTCGTGACGGCGGCCGGCATCCCCACCAAATTTCTCGAGATGAACTCGCCGCATGGCCACGACGCCTTCTTGGTGGAGCACGAGGCTTTTGCGCAGGCCCTGAAGCGCTTCCTGAACTGCTTACGCCAGCAGGACCGCGGTACCGCTGCGGCCTGAGTCTGGCTCAAGAGGTCGGATGTGGCCCATTCATAGGGCAGGGCTCGGGCATAGGCTAGAATTGCCGCATGAACACCACCCCGCCGCCCGCCCCTCCCGGCGCGGAAACCATCGACTTCGGCTACGAGCAGGTTCTCCGCCAAGACAAGGCGCAGCGCGTGCGCGGCGTGTTCGAGTCCGTGGCGGACAAATACGATGTGATGAACGACCTCATGTCGATGGGCATCCATCGCTTGTGGAAGCGCTTTTTATTCTCGCAAACGGGCCTGCGCCCCGGTCAGCGTGCGCTCGATGTGGCTGGGGGTACGGGCGACATCGCCATCGGTTTGGCAAAGCAAGTGGGGCCGAAGGGGCGCGTGGTGTTGTCCGACATCAACGGCGCCATGCTGGCCCATGGACGCGACCGCGTCATCGACGCTGGCCTGGTGGGCACCATCGCTTGCACCGTGGCCAACGCCGAACGCCTGCCGTTTCCGGACCAGTCCTTCGACGCAGTCACCATCGCCTTTGGCCTGCGCAATGTCACCGATAAGCAAGGCGCGCTGTGCGACATGCGCCGCGTGCTGAAGCCGGGCGGCCAGTTGCTGGTGTTGGAATTTTCCAAGCCCGTGGCGCCCGGCCTCGCGCCGGTCTATGACGCTTATTCGTTCAACGTGCTGCCGAAGCTCGGGCAGTGGGTAGCCAACGACGCGGCCAGCTACCAATATCTGGCGGAATCCATCCGCATGCACCCCGACCAGGAAACCCTGCTCGGCATGTTCCAGCAAGCGGGCCTCGATGGCTGTCGCTATCACAACCTCACGGGTGGCATCGTCGCGCTGCACCGTGGCTGGCGGTACTAAGCCAATGACCCTGCCCCCTCGTCTGCTGTTGCCGTTCAGCCAATTGCTGAACCGCACCGTACAAGCCAGTACTCCCGCCCGCCGCCAATTGGAACGTCTGGAAGGACGTACCTTCGCCGTACAAGTGGATGTACCGGGCGGCTTGCGCTTGGTGCTGAGCGTAGTGAATGGCGAACTGGAACTGGCGGCAGATGACCGCGCGGCAGACACCACCGTATTCGGCACGCCGTTCGCATTGCTCGCCATGACGGCGCCACTGGCCGACCTGCGCCTGCGTACCGGCGGTGTCCGCATTGAAGGTGACGCCGAGACCGCGCAAGCCTTCCGCACCCTGCTTTCCTATGCGCACCCCGACCTCGAGGCGGAGGTTGCACGCTATTTGGGCGAGGCCCAAGCTCACCATGCACTGCGCTTCGCTCGCGGTGTCTTCCAGTTCGGCAAACAGGTAGCGGGCTCGTTCGCCGCCAACACCGCTGAATATCTCACCGAAGAAACGCACCAGTTACCGCCACGTGCGGAAGCCGAAGTGTTCATGGACGATGTAGACCGCTTGCGTGAAGGTGTGGACCGCGCCGAAGCCCGCTTGCGTTTGCTCGAGGCGCGCGTGGCGCGGGCCCGTTCGTGAGCGCGCCCGCATACGGCGCAGTACGTGAACCCACCTTCGGCAAGGTGTCGCACTGGCGGGTACTGCGGCGTCTGGTGCAAATCCAGCGCATCACCGTGGAATACGGCTTGGAGGAGTTTCTCGCCGGCAGTCGGTTGGAACGTCGCTTGGCGTGGCTACGCTTGGTGTCGCCATGGACTTGGTTCGTGCGCCGCCAAGCCGGTACGCGGGCCGAACGTCTGCGGCTGGCATTAGAAACGCTCGGCCCCATCTTCATCAAATTCGGGCAGGCACTGTCCACCCGCCGCGACCTGCTCCCCGCGGACCTGGCCGATGAATTGGCGAAACTGCAGGACCGCGTCCCGCCGTTTCCGGTAGACGAAGCACGGCAGCGTATCGAGGCTGCCCTCGGCGCACCGGTAGGCGAACTGTTCGCGGAATTCGAAACCGAACCGCTAGGCGCGGCTTCGCTCGCGCAAGTACACGGCGCCGTGCTGAAGACCGGCGAGGCGGTGGTGGTGAAGGTGCTGCGCCCAGGCATGCGCGAACGCATCGTTAAGGACCTAGAACTGATGTATGCCGTGGCAGGCATCTTCGCTGCCGGCTCCGACGATGGCCGCCGCCTGCGCCCGGTGGAAGTGGTCGCCGAGTACGAAAAGACTGTGCTGGACGAGCTCGACCTGATGCGCGAGGCCGGCAACGCCGCCCAGTTGCGCCGACAGTTCCTTGGCTCGCCCATCATCCATGTGCCGGCGGTCTATTGGGACCTATGCCGGGTGGATGTCATGGTGATGGAGCGCGTGTACGGCGTGCAAATTTCCGACATCGCGAAGCTGCGGGAACTCGGCACCGACTTCAAGAAGCTGGGCGAATATGGCGTGGAGATTTTCTTCACGCAGGTGTTCAAGCACAACTTCTTCCATGCCGACATGCACCCCGGCAACATCTTCGTGGACGTGACGGACCCGGCGAACCCGCGCTATGCCGCCATCGACTTCGGCATCGTGGGCACGCTGGACACGCGCGACCAGCACTACTTGGCCGCGAACTTCCTGGCGTTCTTCGACCGCGACTATCGCCGCGTAGCGCAACTGCACATAGACAGCGGCTGG